>CAZDAI010000007.1:0-36305 GCA_964503545.1 uncultured Candidatus Sumerlaeota bacterium | reverse complement strand
GTCAGGAGACATATCAGCACCGCCACATTTTTACTGTCCGGGTTCGGCACAGGGACGGTCAGTACATTGGTCTATGTGTCAGCGCCCGGGGGATACGCTCCCTGAATGGGGATTACCTGGGCACAGCAATTGAAGCAAGGGAAATAGAGGCAGATCAGTCATTTGACAGTGGACCTTTGCAAATAGTGACAAATGCAACTGATGGCAGCTGCGGGTCGGATGATAACGCCTTCGGGAAAGACCGAAAACTGAAGAATAAAGATTCTCAGAAGCCCTGTGACCATTCAGAACCATTGCTGAGCAACCTTGCCCGATGGGAGCTGCGGTGCAAATGCCTGGCAGATGCTTCTTCTGAAGCGATGATTGTTTTCGAATACAAGAATGGCAAATGGTCGTATTGGGAAGTGAACCAGGCTGCAGAAGATCTGTTCGGTTACACCCGGGCAGAATTGCTGTCAGAAGATCGGGATTCGATCTTTGCCCATGCATCCGAAGAAGATGTCCTGGCGCAATTGAATTCAAGGGACACAAAGAGTTACTGTACGGATGGGAAACACAAGAATGGAGCAATATTCCCGGTTGCTGTCAGAGAGAAATACTATCAGGAGGGGCCGCGAATATTCCGGATTGGAATTATCCGTGATCTCAGTGAAGAACGAAAGCGTGAATTTGAAATGCAAAAGAATGAGGCAAGGGTACGTGGCCTGGTTGCATCACTGCCAGATGCCGTATTCCGATTTAACCGGGATGCTCGCTTGATTTATGTGAATCCGGCTGCTTCTGAAATCATGGGCGTAAGCGGCGAGGATATCATGCGCATCTCTACCCAATCATCCGGACACTCCCAGCAAGATTTGAATTGGAAAGAGAAGATCCACCGTGTTATCACAGACAGGACAGCCCGGGACTACCAGATTCAACTGGATACAAAGCAGGGCCAGAAGGATGTTCATGCATTTTTGATCCCGGAATTCGATGATTATGACGAGGTGGAAACGGTTCTTTGCGTCCTCCATGATGTAACTGTGCAGAAATCGGTGACCGAAGCATTACAGGCAATGAACGAAACCCATGTGCGCCTCAATGAACAGCTTAGAAAGGCGAATACAGAATTGAGTGTAGCCAACAGCGAACTGCAAGCCATGGAAGACGAATACCGGAAACAGCTGGCAGTCACGCGGGAGAGCGAAGAGATACTGCAGAGAAAAGCAGAAGAGTGGCGAGCCCTGGCGGAAAATTCGCCGGATATCATTGCCCGCTATGATCGCAGCAAGAAACGTGTTTTTATCAACTCAGTTGTGGAAAAAGAAATGGGAGTCTCTGTGGAGGCACTGGTGGGGAAGAGTATCTTTGCCGGAGGTATGAGGGATTATGTACTTGCCGTGCTGAGTGAAAAAATTGATCAAGTGCTGCAAACAAAACGACCCCAGGAAAATTTTATGGAAATTGAAACCCATGAGGGGGTGAAATACTACCACTCCCGTTTTATGCCTGAATTTGGTGCTGACGGTGAAGTGGAATATGTTCTAAATGTGACCCGCAATCTGACAGATCAGAAGCGGGCGGAGGAACAGGTGCGGCAAAGTGAGGAGCGGTACCGCTTTTTTATCAGCAGTTTTCACGGGATTGCCTTCAGCGGGGACCTGGGGTACCGGCCCTATCTGTTTGGCGGCAGTGTCTCAGCCATCACAGGCTACAGGGAAGAAGCATTTATCAATCAGGAGATCGCCTGGCCTGATCTTGTTCACCCGGAGGATCAGGAGCTTTTTCGGGCACACAACGAAGTGCTGATGGAGCAGGCAGGACAACGAGTTAACCGGATCTATCGGATCATACGCAAAGATGGCGAGATTCGCTGGATTCGCCAATTCATCCAGAGTATCGGCGATCCAAGCGGTTCGGTTACCGGAGTCCAGGGAGTCATGTATGACATAACCGAGCAGGTGATTGCAGAGGAAAAGCTTGCGGAGACCCATCATCTGCTGATGACAGTTCTGGACAGTATCGATGCCATTGTTTGCGCAACAGATGATAGGACTGATGAGATTCTCTACATCAATCAGTATGGACAAAATCTATGGGGAAATGTTGTGGGTAAGAAACGCCAGGCATTCTTTGGGGAAATGCAGGTCAGAAATGGACCTGGATCTTATAGTGAAGCAGAAGAACTCAAGGACGCACCCCCTCAGGGAGTAATGGCTTGGGAATATTATCTGGACACACACCAGCGTTGGTTTTCCGCGCGTTCCAATGGCGTGCGTTGGGTCGACGGACGTCTTGCCCGTATAGAAATCGCGACCGATATCACTGACCGCAAGCAGTTTGAAAAAGAGCTGCAGGCCAGTGAAGAACGCTATCGGAATCTGGTCGAAAATATCAACGATATGGTTTTTGAACTTAATCGAGCCGGCATTATCCAATACATTAGTCCCGTATGTCAACGGATCTTAGGGTATGAACCGAAAGAGCTGATCGGCCGCTGTTATGAGGAACTGATTCACCCGGACGATATGCCTGCAGTGCAAGAAAGCTTTCAGCAGTCCATCGGGGAAATCAGTGAGACAGCTGAATTCAGGATTATTACCCGCCAGGGCCTGTGGAAATATGTGCGATCATCCAGCCAACATCAGTGGGAAAGAGGAGAAGTGGTGGGGCTAGTGGGAATCATCTCCGATATTTCAGAGATGAAAGAGGCCGAAAGGGCTTTGCGGGAAAGTGAGCGGAGATTTCGGATGCTGGCAGAGAATGCACTGGATGTGATTTTTCGCATTGAGCTGCATCCTCGCACCCACTTTTCCTACATCAGCCCGTCAGTTTCAAAAATATCGGGCTATGAGCCCCAGGATTTCTATCGCGAGAGTACCATACTCGAGCGGCTGTTGCATCAGGATGACCTGGCGCGACTTCCTCAGCTCCTGATTGAACTGGGGAGTTCCGCAAAGCCCATTGAATTGCAGTTGCGGCATGCTTCAGGTACGGATATCTGGCTTGAAATTGCTGTGAATGCTGTAACGGATGGAAGAGGAAATCTGGCAGCCTATGAAGGTATCGCCAGGGATATTACTTCGCGCAAAAAGGCGGATGCAGAAATCCATCATCTGACGTTCCATGATATTTTAACAGGACTTTATAATCGAACATACTATGAACAAGAACTTAAAAGATTAGATGTGCCAAGGCAGCTCCCTCTGAGTATCATTATCTGTGATTTGAACGGGTTGAAACTGATTAATGATGCTTTGGGCCATCAGGCTGGTGACGAAACGTTGATTCAGGCAGGCGAGATTCTGCGTAGTTCTTGTCGGGAAGAAGATGTGATCTGCCGTTGGGGTGGTGACGAATTTGCGATCCTTCTGCCCCAGACCGATGAAATTGCGGCTGCGGACATCTGTCAGCGGATTTCCATGCAATGTGGAGCAGTGAACACAAGGCTGAAAGTCCCGGTCAGTCTCTCACTAGGGCATGCGACCAAATCAGAATCCAGCATTCAGACTGATGATATCCTAAAAGCAGCCGAAGACAGCATGTACAGGAAAAAAATGCAAGAAAGCCGAAGCATCCGCAGTGCCATCATCAGTTCTATGCTAACTTCCCTGGGGGTTCGTACTCAGGAGAGTTTCGAGCATATTGAAAGACTCAAAAAGTCTTGCTCAGGCATTGCCGCTGCCATGGATCTGACAGAGGCGGAGATGGATAAGCTGATGGATTTGTGTACCTTGCACGATATTGGAAAAATATCAGTTCCTGATGAAATCCTCACAAAAACAGGACCATTGGATGACCGTGAAGGGCAGATCATGAAGAATCACTGTGAATACGGATTTCGCATAATCCGTTCGATGCCGGATTTTGTTCATCTTGCCGAAGAAATCCTCGGCTATCATGAACGGTGGGATGGGAGTGGCTACCCCCAAGGCTTGGCTGGCACAGAAATTCCGCTTCTGTCTCGCATCTTTCATGTGGCAGATGCATACGACGGAATGATTTACGGGAGTATGAACTATGACAGAAAATGGATTCCTGAAGAAGCTGCTGCAGAACTGGTAGCGAAAGCCGGCAGCCATTTTGACCCCCAGGTTGTTCGTGTGTTTGTCTCGACTGTGCTTGGTTTGCCTGATCTTGTGGAAGTTTCGCCAACAAAAAACAGGTGACATATATCAAAGCGATATAAATTATGATATAATCCTGACTGTCATGATGAATTTGCTCAGGAGGTGCAGGATTGCTCGCTCAGTTTGTCATTTTGGGGCTTTTAAAAGATAGACCGATGCATGGCTATGAAATAAAGCAACGGTTTGAACACATTAGCGGATTGTTCTGGAAAGTCAGTTACGGTTCGCTGTATCCTGCACTGCGTAAACTCTCTGCAGAAGGGTATATCTTTCAGCAGCCAGCACCGGAAGATCATGCGGGTCGGAAGGTATTTCACCTCACAGAATCTGGGCAAGATGCATTGCTGGCGTGGCTGCGGGAGGCTGGAAACTTTGACGAATTGAATCGAAACAGCAGAAATGAATTTATGCTTCGCCTGACCTTCTTTACCTATCTGCCTAAGATTGAAGCACTGGACCTTGTAAATAGAAGGCTGGGGAACATTCGCAGAAAGCTGGATGAGCTGGTCGCAAAAACAGACGAGATCCGGCGGCGAAATGAAAAAGGTGATTACTACCGGCGAGCTATGTTGGATTACATTGTGCGTTCAGTCAGGACAGAGATGAACTGGCTGGAAGATATCCTGGCCGGAAAAGAAATGCCAGGCGAGATATCCGGACAGTGAGGGGGACGAGAAAGGGAGGGTTTCTGATTGGAGACATCAGAGCAGGTAATCGAAACAACGCTTGAAATGGAAGTGCCGGCAGCAGAAGTGGTGGAGGAGATTCGAGAGATCAGGAGCAATGTTCTAAAACTGGCACTGCCTGCCATTGTCCGAAATGTTTTTCAAAGCGCAATCGGTATCGTAAATGTGGCCATCGTTGGCAATCTGGGCACCCAGCCGCTGGCTGCGGTGGGGATCGCCAATACACTGATTGATTTTGTTATCATGACCTTTATGGCGCTAGGCATCGGTGCTACGGCTTTGGTTGCCCGTCATCTTGGGGCTAAAGAACAGGATGCAGCCAATACCGTTGCTAAGCAGGCGATGATCATCTGTGTTTTGGCGGCAGGGCTGATCGGGCTGCTCTTTTTCTTGTTCCCTGAGAGAGCCATTGGATTTATGATGAGCATGGACCGTAAAGGCGATCCTCAGGTATTGATGATGGGCAGCAGCTTTTTGCGCATTGTTGCCATCACATTGCCTCTGGCACTGATCATGTCGGTAATTGGGAGTATATCCCAGGGCGCAGGTGACATGAAAACGCCGATGTTCATTACTGGATTTATCAATATCATAAATGGTTTTCTCTGCTATGGCCTGGTGTATGGAGCATGGTTCTTTCCAGCTTTGGGGGTAAACGGTGCTGCCATTGCCGCTGCAATTGCCCGGGCAATCGGTGGGATTCTGGCGCTGATGGTTATCTTCAGCGGACGCATCCCGGTACGCCTATTCTTAAGGGACAATTACCGACTGGATATGAATGTTGTCCAGCGGCTAATGAAAGTCAGCATCCCGGCGATTGTAGAGCAGGGTGTTATGCAGAGCTCCAGAGTCATTTATACAATCTTTGTTGCCAGCATGGGCACCATGTCTGTTGCTGCAAACCAGATTGCCATGACATCCCAATCCATATCCTTTATGCCAGGATACGGCTTTGCTTTGGCAGCGACCACGCTTGTCGGCCAGAGTCTGGGTGCGAAGAGACCCGGCAAAGCGGCTGCCTGTGGAAGAGAAGCCAACCGCATGGCCATGATTCTGATGGCTTTTATGGGTCTGATGTTTTTCTTTTTCTCGCCTCAGATTGTCGGGTTCTTCAGTAATGATCCGGAAGTCATTGCTCTGGCAGCTACCTGCTTGCGGATTGTTGCCATATCCCAGCCAGCGCTTGCAGTGTCCATGACCATGGCAGGGGCGCTACGCGGTGCGGGAGATACCAAGTGGGTTATGCAGAATACCACTTTAGGGACCTACGGAGTGCGTTTGCTGTTTTCATATGTAATCGGTATTTATCTGGGCATCGGCCTGGTTGGTGTTTGGATTGCCATGGCAAGTGATGTGATTTTACGAGGTTTTCTGGCATACCGCCGCTTTGCAGCGGGACGGTGGAAAGACATTGAAGTATAGCGGGAAGGAGACTCAGTCATGGCTGCAGCCAACAGCGAACAGGTAACAGGCGGGGCATATGCCAGATGGGTGCTGGGTACTTCCCTGCTGGCTACCTTCCTTACGGTATTAAATTCAAGCATGGTTAACATTGCTCTGCCAACTTTGATGGCAGAATTTGTTATCCCTATTGATCAACTGACCTGGGTGGTTACTGGCTATATGCTGCCCTATTCTATCCTGATGCCCATGTTCGGGCAGCTGGGAGATCTGTACGGTCGGCGAAAAACCTTCATTGCCGGCATTATCATTTTTCTGGCCGGGTCGGTCCTGGCGAGTATTGCTCCATCATTTCCGGTGTTGTTGCTTGCTCGTGTTATTCAAGCTACGGGTGCTTCGGCAGTTCTCCCCAATGGGATGGCGTTGGTTACTGCGGTATTCCCGCCTGCTCAGAGGGGTCGCGTGCTGGGGATCTGGGGCGCAGTTGCAGCCTTGGGGGCAGTAGCAGGACCAACAGTTGGTGGTTACCTTGTGCAGTATGCCAGCTGGCGTGCCATTTTTTATGTAAACATCCCCTTGGGTCTGATCGCCCTTGGAATGTGTATATTTGTTATTCGAGAAGTAAGGGGCGGGGGGCAGGCTCGGGCATTTGATTACGGTGGAGCTGTGACTCTGGCTGCCAGCATTTTCTGTTTAATGCTGGCGATCACGCAGGTTGAGCGCTTTGGACTGCTGTCTTTGCAGATCCTGGGGCTTTTGGCTGGTTTTATCATCTTGTATCGGTTATTTCTCAGCATTGAAAAACGAGCTGCTTCGCCCATGGTTGACTTTTCTCTGTTTCGCAATCGAACATTTGTCGCAGCAACTGCCGGGGGTTTTATTCAGATGTTCTCGATATATGCTGTGGTACTACCTATTCCAATCTTTATGCAGAAGGTGCAAGGAGTTGGTACGGCAGAAACTGGGCTTTATTTGGTAGCGGCATCACTGTCGCAAACAGTTGCTTCTCCAATTGGAGGATGGCTGGTAGACCGGATTCAAAAACGAATCCCGGCAGTAATTGGCATGGTTTTTTGTACAGCTGCGTTTCTCTCTCTTAGCAGACTGGCTGTAACAAGCAGCGGTTTCTCCATTGCCTTTCGCCTGGTGATGGCTGGCACAGGCATTGGTTTGATGACTTCGGCACTTACGGGGGGTGTAATCGAAGCCAGCCCAGCTCAAAAAGTGGGGGTATCCTCCGGATTGTACAACATGGTTCGATTTATTGGATCCGTATTTTCCGCCACAATCCTAGGGAGCCTGCTGCAAATCCGCGCAGCTGCTTTTGAAGGTATCTGGAATCCTGCCACATCTGAACTGACCCAAGAAGTTTTTGGGCTGATTAATGCATTTCCAGCTCTGTACCTTCTTTCCGCGGGTGTAACCTTAGCTGGAGCGCTGATCGTTAGTCGAATTCAGGATTTGCCTCGCAATGAGCCTTAGAGGCGTGTCAATGACAGACAACGGTCCTTAGCTTTCGCTGAGGGCTTTTTTCTCGCCCAAAGACGTGCTGGGATTGGGTTTTTGCAGGAAATAAAAGACTGTCTGATAAAGGAAATACTGTCCGAATGTATAATATAAGATGAGATACTTTGCCTTTTCCGTTTTTTTCTGTGCCTGTATCCTTGCCAGGCAACAGTTTCCATAGGACATTTATAAAAGGAGGGATAACGAACATGACAGGAAAAAAAGTGGGAATAACGGATACAACCCTCCGGGACGCCCATCAATCGCTCTTTGCCACCCGGATGGTGACTGCAGATATGTTGCCCATTATTGAACGGATGGACGAGATCGGCTTTCATTCGCTGGAGGTTTGGGGCGGTGCCACTTTCGATTCATGTCTGCGTTATTTGAATGAAGATCCCTGGTTCCGTTTGCGCAAATTGAAAGAGAAGGCGAAAAATACTCCACTGCAGATGTTGCTCAGGGGTCAGAATCTTGTTGGCTATAAACACTATCCGGATGACGTGGTGCGAGCATTTGTACGGCTGGCAGTAAAAAACGGTGTCGATATCATGCGCATTTTTGATGCACTCAATGATGTGCGCAATATGGAAGTATCAATGGACGAAGCCAAAAAGCAGGGCGCGCATGTTCAGGCTACCGTGGTCTATACCATCAGTCCTGTGCACAATCTGGAAAGCTATGTGGATCTGGCTCTGGAACTGCAAGAAAAGGGTGCTGACTCGATTTGTCTGAAGGATATGGCGGGACTGCTTTCACCTACTGCCGCCTATGATACAGTCAGCCAGCTGAAAAAAGTCCTGAAAATTCCGGTTCAGGTGCATAGTCATTACACAAGCGGCATGGCCAGCATGAGCTACCTGAAAGCAGTGGAGGCGGGTGCCGATGTTATCGACACAGCCATCTCACCGTTTGCTCTCAGCACATCCCAGCCTCCCACAGAAAGTATGGTCGCAGTGCTGCAGGGGACACCCCACGATACGGGACTGGACCTGAAAGCGCTTTCCGATCTAGCTGAGTATTTCCGGTCCATCCGGAGCAACTACAACGCCCAGACTGCAATTGGCATTGATACCAATGTGCTGTCCTATCAGATCCCCGGCGGGATGGTGTCCAATCTTGTCTCGCAGCTGGAGGCGCAAAACGCTGTCAGCAAGCTGGGAGAAGTACTGCAGGAAGTTCCCCGGGTGCGGGCAGAATTGGGTTATCCGCCCTTGGTAACACCTATGAGTCAGATAGTTGGCACCCAGTCGGTGGTGAATGTCGTGACAGGAGAACGGTACAAGATGATTCCGTCTGAAGTGCGTTCGTATGTCAAGGGATTGTATGGACGCCCACCCGGACCCATTGATGAAGATCTGAAGAAAAAGATTATCGGCGATGACGCGGTCATTACCGGACGGCCGGCGGATTTGCTGGAACCGGCAATGGATAAACACTATCCGGAAGTCAATCCTTACCTGCAAAAAGAAGAGGATCTGCTTTCGTATCTGCTTTTCCCGCCAGTTGCGCTGAAGTTTTTACGGGAACGTTTATCAGAATCATACAAAGTCGATTTCGGGCTGCTGGATGACGCCGGTGAAATGGATGCAGTCTGGTATCCGGCATAGATTGGATTGCTGAAAGGAGAGACTGATATGGGTTTATGGTTTACAGAAATGCAGTTGACTGAAGAAGGGCGTGAGACGCTTTCATTGGGGCTCCGCATCAGAAATGTACTGCATCGTGAGAAATCTGAATTTCAGGAGTTGGTTGTGCTTGAGTCAGACCATTACGGGCGCGTCCTGACACTGGACGGAGTAATCCAGACAACCGAAAAAGATGAATTTGTCTATCATGAAATGATTGCACATATTCCGATGTTTACCCATCCGGAACCGAAAAAGGTGCTGGTCATCGGCGGCGGCGACGGGGGAACCGTGCGTGAAGTACTTCGGCACAAGAGTGTAGAAAAAGTCGTGCTCTGTGAAATCGATCGGCGCGTATGTGAAGTCAGCCAGGAGTATCTGCCATCCATTGGGGGCTGGCTCCAGGATCCACGCGTTGAACTGGTCTTTGCCGATGGCATCCGTTATGTGATGGAACGGGAGAATGAGTTTGATGTCATCATTGTCGATGCTCCGGATCCTGAAGGACCGGCTGTGGGCTTGTTTGAAGGGGATTTTTACAAAAGTGTCTATCGAGCGCTGAAAGAGGGCGGCGTTTTTTCAGCACAGTCGGAATCTCCCTTTCATAATCAGCGGTTGTTGGGCAGAATATTCCGCAACGTGAAACAGCATTTTCCCATTACCCGTTGTTATCTGGCATTTATCCCCACGTATCAGAGCGGTATGTGGAGTTTTATGCTAGGTTCAAAAACCCATGATCCATTGGGTGAGATCCGCAGTGATGATCAGGTTACGACACGGTACTACACCGAAGCCCTGCATCAGACTTGTTTTGAATTGCCGCGGTTTGTTCAGGAGATCTTCGCCTGATTATTTTGGATTCTTGAAATGGGAGGACATGGGGGTACAGACCCTGGATCGGCTTTGTCTTTCCCCCAGCAGTGCGAGCCACCTGGTTGGGCAAGGAGGCGTATTTGGCTTGCAGTATAGCATATCTGTTCTGAGCAACCATATGGAAGCCCACGACTGATGCCGGCCTGGCTACAGATAAGGGCGAACGTCCCGAGGAGGTAATATGAATGAAGGTAGGCAAAGTTCCCCCGGAAATTTTGAAGCAGTACATTTTCGGGAATCTTGGGAAAACACGCAGTGATGTACTGGTGCATTCTTCTTTGGGTGAAGATTGCTCGGTAATTGATTTTGGTGATGAGGTGTGCGTCATGTCCACAGATCCCATTACCGGAGCTGTGCAGGATATTGGGCGCCTGGCAGTGCATATTTCCTGCAACGATATCGCAGCCAATGGTGCAGAGCCGGTAGGCATCATGATTACCATCCTGGCGCCGGTGGGCACTCGTGCTGAGGATCTCGGGCGTATCATGAGTCAGATTAATGAGGAAGCATGCCTTTTAGGAATCGAAGTCCTGGGCGGGCACAGCGAAATCACAGCCGGTATTGACAGGGTTATTATCTCGACCACAGCAGTGGGCAGAGCCAGGAAAGAGGAGTATGTTACATCTTCTGGTGCAGCAGCGGGGCATGATCTGATTATTACCAAAGGCGCTGGATTGGAAGGTACAGCTATTTTAGCGACGGATTTTGCGGATCGTCTGAAAGATGCACTGACAGAAGAGCAGATTCAGATCGGGCGGTCGTTTATGGAGAAAATCAGCGTCGTGCCTGATGGGCGGATTGCTGTGCAAAACGGCGCAGTGGCAATGCATGATGTGACAGAGGGCGGTATTTTGGGTGCGGCTTATGAAATGGCAGCTGCTTCCGGCACAGGAGTAGAAATCTGGGAGGATGCTGTGATTATCCATCCGGTGACCCGGGCAATCTGCCGATTCTTTGACATCGATCCTCTGGCGCTGGTATCCAGCGGCGCCATGATGATCGCTTCACCAGAGGGGGAGAAGGTTGTGGAAGCATTGGAAAAGGAAGGAATTGCCGCAGCCATTATCGGGCGCTTTATAAATGAGGGCTTCTACCTTGTGCGGGGCGGAAAAACACTGCCGGCAAAGCCACCGGAACGGGACGAGATATGGAAAATCTTTGCGGAGTAGCAAAACTGCAATGTTATGAAGTTATCTCAGCTGCGGGGAGGAGTAACAATGAGTGATCAACCGGCCTCAGAAATCAATCCCAAGATGGATGTAGTGGAAATTATCTATCTGCTTCTTAAAAAAAGCCGTGAGCAGACCCATTACAAGGAGCTGATCCGCCAGGCTCTGGACATCAAAGGACAGGTGCTGGACGGTGAGGCGTTCCAGCGTCAGGCAGCATCCATTCTGACCCAGATCAATCTGGATATTCGGTTTTTCCACCACGGGAAAGGAGTCTGGGGGCTAAAGGAATGGTCGCCCAAACAAAAGACTCCTCGAGTACCACTGCTTACACCTTTGCATAAAAGGGAGAAGGAACCTCTTGATGACTTGGATGAAGGAGACGAAGAAGATCTGGAGAAGAACTTTGTTATTCATGAATACGATATGGACGCTGTGGATGAGGAGGAGTATGACGATTAAGAACGAAGCATGAAAGAGGAGGTGTTGTACATGAAGATTCGCTGGTGTGGACATGCGTGCTTTCAGCTGACCTATGATAATGGCACTCGCGTCGTTTTTGATCCCTTTGGTGATATCGGATACCCTGCCCTGAATGTAGAGGCTGATATCGTTACTGTCAGTCATGATCATTTTGATCACAATGCAGTGAGTGAAGTTCATGGAAATCCCCAAGTGATCAGAGAGCCCGGTGAATATGATGCTGCAGGACTTCATATTATTGCAGTACCATCTTTTCATGACAAAGTTGAAGGTACGGAACGGGGCAACAATCTGATTTATGTAATTGAAGGAGATGGGATGCGCCTGGCCCATCTGGGAGATCTGGGGCATGAGCTTTCAGATGAGTTGATCCGGAAGCTGGGTAAAATTGATGTGCTGATGACCCCGGTCGGCGGGCATTATACCATCGACGCAGAGATAGCGGCCCGGCATGTGGAAAAAATGAAACCCAAAATTGTCATTCCCATGCATTTTAAAACCCCTGCCATTGAGTTTCCTATCAAAGGTGTCGAGCTGTTTCTGAAGCATTTCCCAGATTACGAAATTCCCAATGTCTGTGAAATTGAAATTCGTCCGGAAAATTTTTCGAAAAAAAGCAGGATTATCGTACTAAACTACGAATAATTCACTTGTTAAAATGGGTCAGGATCAAAGCAACGCTGCGAGCCGTAAAAAAAAACGGTATGGAGCGGTTTTTGTTTGGGACGAAGGGAGTGAAGAGCATGACAAAATTCATTTTTGTAACTGGAGGCGTGGTATCCTCTTTAGGGAAAGGAATTACAGCAGCTTCAATCGGCAGGCTGCTGGTCAATCGCGGTCTGCGGGTGGGTATGGCCAAATTTGATCCCTACTTGAATGTGGATCCTGGAACCATGAGTCCGTATCAGCATGGGGAAGTATTTGTTACTGACGATGGCGCCGAGACGGATCTGGATTTGGGACATTACGAGCGCTTTACCGGTCAGGACATGACGCGCATCAGCAATGTGACAGCCGGGCAAGTGTACTGGTCAGTTTTGTCCAAGGAAAGAAAGGGTGAATTCTTAGGCGGTACGATCCAGGTAATCCCCCATATTACTGATGAAATCAAAGCCATGATCCGACGTGTGGCCACTAAACTTGATCCACACGTGATGATCATCGAAATTGGCGGTACAGTGGGAGACATCGAGAGTCTGCCTTTTCTGGAAGCCATTCGCCAGTTTAAAGCTGAGGTAGGGCGGGAGCATGTGATGAATATTCATGTAACACTCTTGCCGTATCTGGCTGCTGCCCGGGAGATGAAAACTAAACCGACCCAGCACAGTGTGAAGGAATTGCGCAGTGTAGGAATTCAGCCGGATGTGATTGTTTGCCGTACAGAGCATGCCATCGATGATGATCTACGCAATAAAATCTCATTATTTTGCGATATAGAACGGCATGCAGTGATTGAGAACCGGGATGAAGAGATTGTCTATGCTGTTCCCCGACAGCTGGCAGAGCAGCATCTGGACATTATTGTGCTGGCCCGATTGGGGATCAAGAGCAAACGGCCCGATTGGCGGGAATGGGACCAGGTGATCCAGCGGATGACCAACCCCCAGCAGGAAGTGACCATTGCCGTTGTAGGCAAATATGCTGCACTCAAAGATGCCTATCTGAGTGTGGTGGAGGCAATTCGGCATGGGGGAATTGCCAATAAAACCCGAGTAACGATCCGGTGGATCCAGGCAGAAGATCTGGAAAAGGCGCCGCCAGAAGAGCTTCTGGACGGTGTCAACGGTATTCTTGTTCCCGGTGGGTTTGGTTATAGGGGAATCGAGGGGAAGATCATTGCTGCTCGTTATGCCCGGGAGCAGAAGATCCCGTATCTTGGTCTCTGCCTGGGGATGCAGATTGCTGTGGTTGAGTTTGCCAGGAATGTCTGCGGCCTGACCGGTGCCAACAGCACTGAATTCGACGAAGATACTCCGGCTCCGGTGATTCATCTTCTTCCCGGGCAGCGACAGGTGACAAACAAAGGCGGTACGATGCGTCTGGGACTGTATCCATGTCATCTAGCAGAAAATTCCCGGGCAGCATCTCTTTACGGTACTTCTGTTATCCACGAAAGGCACCGCCATCGTTATGAACTGAATAACGATTACAAAGACCTGCTGACGGCGAAAGGACTCTGCTGTTCCGGCATATACATGGAGGAAAATCTGGTTGAGATGATTGAGTTACCGGATCATCCCTGGTTTGTCGCTGTACAGTTCCACCCCGAATTCAAGTCCAAGCCAACAAATCCCCATCCGCTCTTTGCCGGATTCATTCGTGCGGCGACAGAGCAGCGGAAGAAGAAATAGCGGTAAATGAAACTTTGCCGAAGATGGTGATTGGAGCAAAATGCAGGATATTGAGTGTTGGCTAAGAATTATTCACACAAAGGTAATGCATAAGGAGTGAAACAGATGGCCGGAGCGGCGGGCGCTGCAGCGGCAGCCCAAAAAAGGAAGAGGGAAGAGGAGGAAGAGGAATTGACGGACTATCGACCATCGGATCTGGACGGCTGGGAGTTTAAGATCGTCCGTTCTGCCGGAAAGATAAATGGCGAAAAATTTGAACGCCTCCTGGTTGAGGAGGCTGAGCACGGTTGGGAACTGGTTGAAAAATTTGATGACTATCGGGTACGTTTTAAACGGCGAATCGAAAACAGAAATGCTTACAGAACAGGTGACACCGATCCCTACCGCACGACCTATGGGATGACCGAAGGGCGCTTGGCGCTGATCATCATTCTGATCAGCCTGGGGCTGGTTGGTGTCATTATGCTCCTGGCCTTTTCTTTTTCCGGGTGACGGGCTAGACGGATGAGATCATCAGGCTAGGAGGAAGTTTCCGCAGCCAGCTTTTCCAGCAGTGAGCGGATTGCATCTGCTGTTATATTTTGTTGTTGCTCTCGGGTTAGATAAGCCGCACCATCCCCACGCTGGGGGCCATAGTGGGCGAATCCAGTATGGTTGCCGCCTGGGATGGTGAGCATGACCGTATCTGCCGGCAGATTTTTCTCAGCAGCGGAGAAGCGTTCCTGGCTGATGATGCCATCCCGGTCTCCGGTGATGGAGAGCACCGCCAAAGAAGACCCCTGGAGGTCCACATCGGCATAGGCAGCCAGAAGCACCAGTCCCTGTATCCGGTCAGCGTTTTGCTGGGCAAAGCGGGCGGCCATGGCACCCCCCAGGGAATGGCCAACAATGACCCATTTTTCGATTTCGGGATGATCCTGTATAATGGATAAACCACGTTGAATGCCGAATACAGCCAAATCAAAAGGCATTTTCTGTACAAATACCGAATAGCGACTGGCACTGATCCTGCCCGCTAAGGGGGCGTATGCGAGAAAATCAACATTGCCTCCGGGATAGATAATTACCCCGATTGAAGCCGGTTCAGGGGGGACAAAGGATACCCGGTTTTGTGCTACTTCCGCTTGGGGATTGTCAATCCAGCAGGCCGATGTCTCTGGTAAGGCTGGATAGTGGGTTGCCTGAAAATAGATGACAAATACCAGTGCGGATAGTACAAGGAGGATCAGCAGGGATCCGGCAGGACTGCGGAGACGCTTTTTCAGTACAGGCATTGGTGTCACCCCATTTTTTCTGTGGATCAGCATCGCTTCATCGTACAGATTCTGGAGTGTATCGGTAAATCCTGCCGGCTTGCAGAAGCACCAAAGATAAAGGAGGAAGTCTCTTGAACAAAAAATCGTGGCTGGGCGGGATCATCCTTGGGTTTGTGGTCTTATCGCTGATCATCGGTATGGTGGGACGGTCAGCCCCAGGTTCTGGGCTGGGAACAGGAGCGGGGGCACCGAAGGTGAAAATTATCTATGTGGATGGTGTAATTGCAGGCGGTTCCAGTGGCATGAGCTTTTTGGGTACCGTTACCGGATCAGACCCTGTGATCCGCCAGTTGAAAGCAGCCCGGGAGGATCCCACTGTGCGGGCTGTGGTGTTGCGTATCAACAGCCCAGGGGGTACTTCCGCAGCTGCCGAGGAGATTGGCATGGAAGTTAAGAAATTGAAATCAGCAGGAAAGACCGTGGTGGCATCGATGGGGGATGTTGCTGCTTCCGGAGGATACTGGGTTGCCGCTTATGCAGAACGGATCATTGCCAATGCGGCTACGACAACCGGCAGCATTGGAGTCATTTCACAAATCAGCAATTACACAGGCTTATATGATAAGGTAGGGGTTGAGACGATTACTATTAAAAGCGGTGAATTCAAGGACATGGGCAGTGACTCCCGCGATCCCACAACAGAGGAGATCCGAATTCTTCAGGATATGGTCGATGATATATTCGAACAATTTATTGCTGTGATTGCCGAAGGCAGGGAGATGGACCCCCAGGCTGTCCGACGACTGGCTGACGGACGGGTATATACGGGACGGCAGGCACTGGAGTTGGGGCTGGTGGATGAAATCGGCAATTTCTACACAGCCATTGAACGAGCAGCTGAGCTGGCAGGTATTGAAGGGCGATATTCTGTTGAAGAATACCGTACTGTGTCCTGGTGGGACCTGTTTTTCAGTCAGTCAGGGAGCAGCGGGCAGAATCTTAACAACATGCTTCTGCACCGGTTTCTCCTGTTATATAATGGTGAGATTCTGTAGATTCGGGAGGAGATGACCCATGGACATTTATGATGAAAACAACCACGAAGAGGAAGTGCTGCCAGAAGCTGCAGGGGAGGATATTATTGCAGAAACGTCAGAATTTACGGTATCTGAATCAGAAGAAACTGTAAAGCCCCAGCCGGAGTCTGCTCCCGGAATTCTCGAAATTGTCTATGGCATGTTCTTTTCACCCTCGTCAACATTTGCTACCATAGCCAGGCATCCAATGGTGGGCAAAGCGATCTTATTCTTTCTTTTTGTCCAGCTGCTGTCAACTGTCAACGGTATTGCCGTTGTGCGTGAACAGCTGCCGGATCTGCTAGGGTCCGGCTTTGTCACTGTTTTCCCGGTTATGATTCTTACCATGGCAATGATCGGCTGGTTTCTCAATGCTGCGGTGCTGCAGCTGCTAGCTGAGTTTCTTGGCGGAAAAGGCCGTGGAGCCACACTGTTTACAGCCTTGGGCTTTGCTTATGCCCCAGCGCTTTTTTCCGCACCCGTGACAGTTTTGCTCACGAACACCTATCCCAAATTGCTCAACCTGGTGACATTTGTCATTACTGTCTGGGTACTGGTGCTTACAGTACTGGCAATTCGTACGGTTCATGGCTTTAGTACAGGAAAAGCCGTTTGGACTCTGTTCATTCCCTTCTTGAGTTTCCTGATTCTGATGATCGGGTTTGCAATTATGACTGTGCTTGTCATAATGGGTTTGGGACTGGAATTCCCTGGGATGCCGGGGATGTAAGAGCGAAATATTTATAGCCGACTCTTCCTGGTCGGCTTTTTTGCTGTCCGCACAGCCATCAGACTTCTGCAGGACTCTCCAGACACTTAGCGAATAAATAAGGTCGTATTCTTTTGATGGGGGTTAGCATATGAAAAGCATGAGCCGGCTGATTGCAGCCATTATCATCTGTGCTCTTTTAGGCGGATTGTTTGTTCTAGGGCAGCGACTTGCTGATGACCGGAACAACCAGACGGTGCAAATCGTCATGGATTATACAGACTTGTACGCACAAAGAGCACTTTGGCAGGTCCCTTTGGCGACATACCTGGGTGAGTTGCGGGAGCAGGGACTCCAGGGAGTGGTTCTGAGGGAAAATACGGTTGAGGATATGTACTTGCGCGGCACAGTCAGTGTGGTTTCCGGTGCAGAAATGCTGGAGATGCAGCGCATGGGGATTCTGGATATGGACGATGTGGGTGATCCGCTTCCCCGGGCAACCTTTGTCTTTGGAGATGATCTGGGAGCCATGGCCAGGCTGCAGGCTGAACTGGTGCGAAAACTTGGTGAAGCCCGGGTACGGGTATTGTCCATGTCTGAGCCTTGGGGGATGGAAATTCAGGTAGGCCGGGAAACACTCCTGGCCCAGCCGATTGGATTTCTGCAGGAGGATCTGGAAACCATCGCAGAAAGCGGTTTGGGCATTTTGCCTGTACTCTCCAACTACGGTCGGATCAGCAGTGAGCGCTTTGAGGAAATAATCCGGGAGCTGGAGTTCTATGGTGAGGTCAACACAATACTTTTTGATGGAACCAGCATCACCGGCTACCCAACATATATCGATCAGACTGCGTTGAGTATGAATTACCGGAACATAGTACTGGGTCTGATCCAGCCTGCAGATACCTTGCTCAGCTACGCGCCAGTGGCAGGAACCGAAGATTTACTGAGCCGCATTCAGAATCGGGCTGCCCGGACGTATATGGTATCCAGAGGTATTACGAGCAACATCAGTACGCAGGACATGGTGGGCCGCTGGGTTAATTCTGTACGGGAATACAATATCCGAGTTTTGTACCTGCGGCCCTTCTTTTCAGGTTCCCAGGGAGAGTCAGCCGCGCAGCGCAATCTGACCTATGTGGATTCACTTACCGCTGAACTTTTTGCAGAAGGTTATCAAAGCGGCGCATCACCTTCGTATCCGGAGGTTGAAACTCCACACCCCTTGCTACGCGCTTTGCTGATGTGGGCTGTGGGTGCAGCTGGTCTCTATTTGGCCGTTAGAATCATGCGCCTGAACCTTGCGTTCGGGTATGTAGCCCTTTTAGTTTTGGGGCTGGCGGCGCTGGGAACGGTTTATATTTCTCGTTTGGCCGTGCTTCAGTGGGTCTGGGCTCTGGGAGGAGCGATCATTTTCCCGGTGCTGGCCATGACCATCGTGATGCAGAAGGAAGTGTTGCTCAATCCGACTAGCGGGCGCTCTCTTTGGCAAACTGCTATGGCAGCTTGGGCAGGAGGTTCCCTAGTGACCATCTGCGGAGCATTACTGGTGTCTGCAATGCTTACGACACCTCGCTTTGTTCTCGATGTTGACTATTTTCGCGGTGTCAAAATATCGTATCTTTCACCCCTGATTCTGATCGTGCCGATTTTTTACTGGTTTAGTGCGTTTACCCAGGAGCGGGGCGGCTGCATTGTCCGTGAAGGAAAAGAACTACTGAAGCGGGCGGTGACATTCAAAGACTTGATAATCTGTGCCGGCATCCTTGCTGGTTTGGCATTTTATCTGTTGCGCTCTGGAAATACGGAGATCTCAGCCTTGGAAGTCGCTTTGAGGGAATGGTTGGATAAGGTTTTGATCGTCAGGCCGCGCACCAAAGAGTTTTTAGTGGGGCACCCCTTTTTGATTCTGGCGGCAGCTGTCGCCCTGAGAGGGCAGCGAAAAATCTTGGTCGTGCTTTTTGGGCTGGGGACCATCGGTCAGATCTCCATGATGAATACATTTATGCATATCCGCACACCCCTGCTGGAATCCATCATCCGAACCCTAAACGGTCTGTGGCTGGGGGCACTGGTGGGGTTGCTGCTGATCGGCATCTGGAACTGGTTTGAGCAGTATCTGAAAGTGAGGAAGGCAAAACTGGCTGGACCGGATGATTTGCGGCCAGCGGGAGGGACATCATGAAAGGGAACAATGCAATGATCCGATCCATCGATGGGTTGAGCTGGATTGGCCTTTTGGTAGTGGCGGCGTTTTCTCTGGTGGATTTTTTGATGCGCAGCACGGGACTACCCGCAACGCTGGCGGCCGGCTGGGATGAAGGCTTGTTGCTGGGGTTGTTTCTGCTCTGGGGGATGCGCATGCTGATCGGTAGAAAGTGGGAATTTCGTCCATCACCAGTGACTTTGCCCTTAACGGTAATGTTCAGCCTGGCCATTTTGTCTGTCGTATTCAACCGTGTCCCTGCTGCTTTGGGGGCTGAAGCCATTCGGGTGCTGCTGCAGGGTGTGCTCTTTTATCTGGCTGGATACAATCTGATCCGCAGTCAAAAACAGGTACAGATTTTGGTAGTGGTGATGCTGATTGCTGTTACTATCATCGCTGTCTATGGCATATATCAATTTGCGATCGGTTTGGAAACACCGGATCGTTGGGTTTTTGGCGAGTCAGAAGCAGGCATTCGGACACGGGTGTTCTCAACGGTGGGGAACCCCAACGCATTGGGCGGGTACCTGATACTATTTGCTCCGGTGGCATTGGCCCTGGCGCTGAGAATTCCTGACTGGCCCAGACGTTTGGCTGCACTGGGGGTTTTTCTCCTCCTTAGTCTTTGTCTGGTGCTGACATTCTCTCGAGGGGCCTGGCTGGGTTTTGTTGTTTCCCTCTTTGTGCTGGGGATCATACTGGAACGGCGGCTTTTGCTTTTGCTGATCGCCGGGCTAGCCGCAGCGCCTTTCATTCTGCCCCGGACCATCATCGATCGGATCATGGTGCTTTTTTCGGCAGAATATCTGCGCGTGAGCGCGGTGTGGGGACGGATCTACTTCTGGCGGCAAGCTTGGGAACGGATGATCCGCAATCCCTGGCTGGGTGTCGGGCCGGGCACTTTCGGTGATGCGGTTGCCCGTCGTCATAATATCCCGGGATCCATCTGGGTGGATAACCACTATCTAAAAATCGGCGCAGAAATCGGTGTCAGCGGACTGCTGACATTTCTCTGGCTGATGCTGGCCAGTGTAATGGGTACCTGGCGGGAATGGCGGCGCAATACCGACCCTTTCCAAAAAGCACTTTTTACCGGCGGCGCAGCCGGACTGATCGCTGTTGTGGTGCAGAATCTGACTGTTAGTGTCTTTGAAGTATTGTTTGTATCGACCTACTGGTGGTTTTTGACAGGGATTCTTTTTGCCACAGCGCATCTGAACTGGCAGCCAGCACCAGTGCGCCGGACACAGGAGGATGTCGATGGGTAAACATGTCATTACACATATTGCCGGGGGTGGCGATCGAGGCGGCGCAAAGACCCATATTCTGACACTGCTGAAGTATATTGATCAAACCCGGTTTGCTGTCAATCTGATCTGCCTAAATGATGGAGCACTGGCTGAAGAAGCTAGAACGGCCGGTATCCAAGTACGGGTGTTTTCCATGGCCAGCAATGTGGATATGATGGTCATTCACCGCCTGGCACGTTTTTTGCGCCACCAGGCGCCTGATCTGGTCCATACCCATGGTGTGCGGGCAAATCTATGCGGTCGATCGGCTGCCCGCCTGGCAGGCCAAAAGCATATTTTGACGACGATCCATAGCCTGGTATCACTGGATTACCAGACACGCCTGGGGAACAGTTTCTTTTCTCTGGTTGATCGCCTCTCCACCCCTATGGCAGAACACTTGGTGTGTGTATCCCATCAACTTAAAGCATCAATGGTAAATCAGGGTGTTCCGGCCGAGAAGATATCGGTCATTCACAATGGGATCGATGTTACTCCCTATGCTGAACTTAGCCGTAATGATGGGTTGGCAGCCCGCCAGGAATGGCATCTAACACCTGAACAGAAAGTGGTGGGAACGGTTGGCCGGCTGGTCCCTATCAAAGGATATGATATATTTCTCCAGGCGGCAGCCAAAGTGGCTGCATATGCTCCGGACACGATGTTTCTGATGGTGGGAGATGGGCCATGTGAAGGTGCGCTCCAACTGCAGGTGCGGGATTTGGGCCTGGAAGACCGGGTCATTTTTGCCGGTCACCGCAACGATATTCCCCGGCTGTTTCGTGCCATGGATATGTTTGTCATCTCCTCCTTTTCCGAAGGGGGTCCAATTGTCCTGCTGGAGGCGATGGCTTCTGAAATCCCGGTTGTGGCCACCCGGGTGGGCGGCGTCCCGGAAGTCCTGAAAGATAATGTCAATGGTCTGATGGCTGAACCTGGCAATCCCCTGGACCTGGCGGATAAGATGATTCGTCTGTTGAAGAATCCGGAGTTGGGGACCCGGTTTTGCCAGGCAGGTTTGGATACACTGCACAGTGAATTTACCAGAGAACGAGTGACGAAGAAAACGGAGCAGCTGTATGAGCGTATACTCAAGGAAGACAGCTGACAAGAATATGGAAACGGAGTGACAGGCATGCATGCAATGCTAACCGGCGGCGCCGGGTTTATTGGTTCCCACATCGCAGATCATCTGATCAATCGGGGTGATCGGGTCACCATCATTGACAATCTGAGCACCGGAAACCGGAAAAACATTCATCCTGATGCTCGCTTTGTCCACTTAGATATTCGAGACCCCCAGCTGGCAGAGGTGTTTGCGGCAGATTTGCCGGATGCGGTGATTCATCAGGCTGCCCAAATTAGTGTCAGTCGTTCCATGGTAGACCCTCTGGAGGATGCCCGCATTAACATTGCGGGAACCCTGGCTTTGCTGGAACTGTCCCGCCAACATGGGGTCAAGCGTTTTTTAATGGCGTCATCGGCAGCTGTATACGGCGATCCCCAGCAGTTGCCCATTGATGAGAATCATCCCCAAAACCCCTATTCCCCCTACGGGATTTCAAAGCTGGCAGCTGAGCATTACCTAGCGGCGTATGCACGCAACTACGATATGGCATGCTGTGTGCTGCGCTATGCCAATGTCTACGGTCCGCGGCAGATTGCCAAAGGAGAAGGAGGCGTGGTCTCAATCTTCTGTGAGAAAGTGATTGCAAAAGAAGCGCCTGTGATTGAAGGCGACGGTGAACAAACCCGGGATTTTGTCTATGTGGAGGATGTGGCTCGTGCCAATCTGGCTGCCCTGGACGGTCAGAGAACCGGGGTCTTTAATATTGGAACACAGCAGGAAACGTCGGTGCGTGCTCTGGTCCGGACCATGGCAGCAGCTCGGGGTTTTGAAATCACACCCGTCTATGGGCCGCCCCGGGAAGGGGATATTCGCTCCAGTGTACTAAAGGCAACAAAGGCGAAACAGATCCTGCACTGGGAATCTCAGATCGGGTTGCAGGCCGGACTGAAGCAAACATTCCAATACTATGAACAGCTGGCAGAGGAGGAGTCAACCTATGCTCACAGGCCATGACCTGATTTGCATCGGTGCGGTGGACTGGTTCGGCATTCGCAATCGATCCCAACAGCTTATGACCCGGTTTTCAAGGCATAACCGGGTTCTCTATGTGAATCCGCCAGTCAGCTGGCTTGCACCTCTGCGTGATCGGCAGCTGCAAGAGAAGCGCAGTGCCTGGCGGGCCGGGCCGGTTGCCGTTGCTGAGAATATTTATGTGATGGATCTGCCGATGGTGCTGCCATTTGCCAGCCGTCTGCCCTCTGTCAATGGATACAATCAGAAGCATGTAGGTGCAGCGATCCGCAGAGCTGCCAAAACTTTGGGTTTTCATAAACCCATTCTGTGGACCTATCTCCATACCAGTGCAGATCTTATTGGCCGGCTGGGAGAATCGTTGCTGGTATATGACTGTGTCGATGAGCACGGTGCATTTCCTGGCTACGATCCTCAGATCGTGGCAGCCATGGAAGAGCGCCTGGTCCAAAAGGCGGATGTGGTGTTTGCATCAGCCCGGGAACTCTACCAGCGACGAAAAGACAGGGCTCGGGAAATTCATCTGATTCCCAATGGGGCAGAGCTGGCCCATTTTGGCCGGGCAGTTGCCGAGGAACTGCCGGTGCCTGATGACATGGCAATGCTCACCGGACCGGTGATTGGCTACATTGGGTTTATCCACGAATGGGTAAACCTCCAATGGATTCGGGTAGCAGCAGCTACTCATCCCGACTGGTCACTGGTGCTTGTCGGCCCTGTGCATACCGACACTGAGATGCTGGCAAAACTGCCCAATGTTCACTTTCTGGGGGAAAAGCCTTATGATGTACTGCCGGCTTATTTACGCCGGTTTTCGGTGGCTGTTATTCCCTTTCACCGCAATTCACTGACCATCAGTGTTAATCCCATCAAGCTCTATGAATACTTGGCCGCTGGCCGTCCGGTGGTGGCCGCCCGCATTCCAGAGCTGGATGAATTCGCTGATTCAATAGCCCTGGTGGATACGGCAGAAGCGTTTGTTGAGAAAATATGCGAGCAGCTGACGAAGAACAGCCTGGCGGAGATGCAGGCCCGTCAGATGCGTGTTCGGTCTCATTCCTGGGACCAGCGATTTGCCGATATGGAGACAGTGCTGGAACGCAGGCTGGGGAGGAAGTCATGAGAAAAAGAATCCTACTTTTTGGTTTTTACGGCTACGACAATACCGGTGACGAGCTCCTCTTAGCCGGAATGGTGGAATCTCTGCGTCGGCAGGATCCCGATGTGGCTATTACCGTTTTCTCCGCCGATCCACGGACCACAGAGAAACAGCTGGACGTCCGGGCTGTTTTTGCTGGTCGCCGCCACGAGGGCTTAGGTTGTGTCTGGCGGGCGATTCGAAATTCGGACCTGTTCATTCTCGGGGGTGGCGGACTGTTGCAGGACAGGGAACGGCGTATTCTGCCCTTTTGGTTCAGCCGGGTTGGTATGGCCAAAGCACTGGGGAAGAAAGTGATGTTTTACGGAATTGGTGTGGGACCGATTGCTACGGAGCTGGGGAAAAGTCAGGTCCGCTATTTTGCCAATCGGGCCGATTTAATCACCGTGCGGGATCCGGAATCTGCAGAGATTCTCCAGCGTTGCGGCGTCGCGCGGCCACCGGTGATGATAACCGCTGATCCGGCACTGGCCATGGAACGCCTGGCAGTGGAGAGAACATCGGTAGGACGCATCGGTATCTGTCTGCGTGACTGGCCGAACTGGCATGAGCAGGTGCCGGCTTTGGCAATGGCACTGGACCGTGTGATTGAAGTCAGCGGCCGAGAGTTGGAGATGCTGCCCCTTCAAGGGGCAGCAGACCGAGAGGCGGCCAGAGTTGTCTGTCGCATGATGAAACAGGGCCACCGGGTCATATTACGGGAAGATACCCTGACCCCCCTGGCCGTTGCCGAACGTTTGGGCGAGATGGAGCTGGTAGTGAGTATGCGTTTGCACGGCCTGATCCTGGCCTGTCTGCAAAAAGTCCCCTGTACAGGTATCAGTTACGATCCAAAAGTCAAGCAGTTTATGGCGACAGCCGGGCTGAACGATTGGGTTTTGGATTTATCGCAAGTGACGGGGGAAGCACTGGCAGAACAGATCATACAGGCCTGGGGGGTGCGCACCGGTACCCGGGCGCATTTACGGCAGGTGATTCCGTCGCTCCAGAACAAGGCTGAGGAGAATGCCCGCCTGGCAGCAGCACTATTGCACTCGAAAAGGCGGTGGTGAAATTTTGTCCAGGCAAACGGAAGAAAGTGGGATAAGGCAATTTCTACATAATGGCCGCCTGGATCTGGATCTGCTGGAGCAGGCATTGCAGCGGCCGGAGCCATACACAAAAAGCAGCCATCCCTTCTGGGACGATGAATATATTGCTACGCAAATGCTGCTTCATCATCTGGACCCTGATCACGATGCTGCCAGCCGGCGACCGGATACCATTTTTGCTGAAGCGGAATTTATCATGGGACACACCCAGTTGCGGGCAGGAATGCGGATGCTGGATTTAGGTTGCGGCCCGGGACTTTATGTCCAGGAGTTTGCCCGCAGCGGTGCCCAGATTAAAGGTCTTGATTTTTCAAAGAATTCCATTCGTTATGCCAGAGAAAACATCCAGAGCAAACTGGCCAATGTGGAATTTATCGAGGGTAATTACCTCACCACACCCATTGCTGCGGGATATGATTTGATCACTTTGATCTATTTCGATTTTTGCGCCCTGAGCCCTGCGGATCAGAAGCAGCTGCTGGGCAATGTCCATCAAGGACTGGCCAAGGATGGATACTTTGTATTTGATGTTCTGACGGATTATACCCGAACGGATGTGGGTGAGAAAATTACCGTTTGCAAACAGGGGCTGTGGAGTCCCGATCCCTATGTAGAAATTTACCAGGCATTTGTCTATCAGGAGCCACGGACAGAGGGGTTTCAGTACACCATCCTGGATGAGTATGGCAGTATACGCAGCATGCGGATTTTCCATCGGTTGTTTGCACCGGAAGAAATTCGGGCGCTGCTCCAAGAATGCGGATTTACCATTGAAGAGCGTTATCAGGATCTCAGTGGCCATCCCTGGCGGGAAGGCTCAGCCAGCATGGCGCTTTTTTGCCGCAAGGTGTAGCATGGCCGTGTTAATTTTAAAAAGATAATCCCTGGCAGACAAAGCAAGAGACTGATATAATCAGAATATGACTGACCGGTCGGTCGGGTGCATTTACAGGAGGGGTTCGGGATGGGATGGGAAAAAAGTAAAGCCGTTGCACTGCTGGCGCTGGCAGGTATGATCCTGCTGTCTCTTTCAGGCTGTGCAGCATTAGACCAAAGTGACGGGCCGGATATAACAGAACCGGACCCGGTAGCCGTCAGAGTGCATGAGGTCGGTACAAAGAATCTCACAGAAAATTTTCGCTTCAGCGGCCGGGTGACGGGAGCCGGAGAAATTCCCATTATCGCGATGACCACAGGATACATCAAGGAAGTGCGGATTCGTGTCGGGGATCAGGTCGCAAAAAACCAGATTGTGGCTGTCCTGGATGATCGTCAGATCAGAGAACAGATTGAGAAACTGGAAGATACAGCCGCTACGCTGCGGGAAAGACTGTCAGAAATTGAACGGGAAGTGGATGAGCTGCTGGAGAGTCCCGGTGATGGGCTGCCCGAGAATCCTCTCGATCGTCTCAGTGAAGTGACGCGATTGATGAGTGAAATGCAGCTGATTGCCGGACAGTTAGGGCAGATTGAAAGTGCCAAAGCTCAGGCAGAAATGCAGAAAGAGAATATGACCATAAAAGCGCAGGCAGCAGGAAAAGCTGCTATTGTTTCAGCAGTACCTGGTGGGGTGGCTGTGGCTGGAAACCCGTTGGCGATACTGGTGGATACCAGCAGGCTGTATGTCGATATCCAGGTCTTTGAGAATCAGATCGGACGCATCGACCAAAAGCAAGAAGCGGTTGTCCGGATACCTGCCTATTCAGAGTACCCGCTATTGGGTAAGGTGGTTACCATTTCACCGGTGCTCAATCCCCAGACACGAGCGTTTACTGTTCGGATTCTGCTGGATGAAATGGAGAAAGGTTCTTCATTGCTGGAACAAGGTCTTTTCATTGGCATGTTTGCTCGGGTGGAAATTCCGGCCCGTACCTTTGAAGGGGTGCTCACACTGCCGCGCGAGGCGGTCATTGACCGTTATGAAGGGAAATTTGTCTATGTGGTTCTCGGCAACCGGGCCCACCTGCGGGAAGTAGAAACGGGTTTTAACACCAATGAGGATGTGGAAATTCTCTCCGGGATCGCAGCCGGTGATCTGGTTGTGACCACCGGACAGCATTATCTGGAAGATGGCGATCCGGTCAGCATCCGGGGATGGGGTGAAGACCAGTGAAGCTTTCGGATTTTTCCATTCGCCATCCCATTACCATTGTGATGATTGTGCTGCTGGCCCTCCTTCTCGGCGGTGTATCCCTCACCCGCCTGGCCATTGACCTGTTGCCGGAAATGAATTTTCCGGTGGCTGCAGTCATTACATCCTACGAAGGTGCCGGACCCCAGGAAATTGAGAATCTGATTACCCGCCCCCTGGAAGAGACCATGGGGACAGTTAATAACGTCCGCACGATTACCTCATCTTCTGCCAGCGGTTCTTCTTTGGTGATTGTTGAGTTCAACTGGGGAACGGATATGAATTTTGCCACTTTGGAGATGAGGGAAAAGATCGATATGATCCGCCGCTTTTTGCCTGGTGAAGCCAGCAGTCCCCTGGTGTTCAAATTTGACCCATCTGTGATGCCGGTCATGCAGCTGGGGGTAGGGGGTACGCAGGATATTGCGTCCGTGAAAAAATATGCTGACGATGTACTCAAAGCACGTTTGGAACGACTGGATGGTGTGGCGTCAGTTACCGTATCCGGTGGCCTGGATCGAGCTATTTTGATCAATCTTCATCCTGATACACTGGTAGCCTACGGTTTGGCCCCTGCCCAGATCGCCCAGGCATTAATGGCACAAAACCTGAACCTGCCTGGTGGTACCATTGAAGATGGGCGGACCGATCTTCTGATTCGGACCATGGGGGAATTCCGCAGCATTGATGATATTGCCAATATCCCGGTGGCCAGTGCGCAGGGTTTTATTGTCCGGCTGGGTGACATTGCGGATATTCAGGATGATTACCGAGATCCCGCCCAGATCAATCTCCTCAACGGAGAGCCGGCGGTGGCCATGTCGGTCCAGAAACAGACAGATGCCAATCCGGTTCAGGTCGCTCGACGGGTGCAGGAGGAACTGCGCGTTCTGGAGGATGAGAATCCCGACATTATTTTTACTACCATCATGGATCAATCCATTTTCGTGGAACGCTCAATCGGCGTTCTGGGTCGCTCAGCGATCAATGGGGCCTTCTTGGCAGTTGTTGTTCTTTTTCTTTTTCTGCGCAGTTTTCGCAGCACCCTGATCATTGGTCTGGCCATTCCCATCTCGGTTATCACGACATTTATCCTGGTCCATTTTGCCGGACTGACCCTGAATATGCTTTCCCTGGGCGGCCTGGCCCTGGGGGTGGGGATGCTGGTGGACAATGCCATTGTTGTTCTAGAGAGCGTCTTTCGCTTTCGTCAGGATGGCTATGGCGCAACGGAGGCCGCGCGGCTGGGCAGTCAAGGCGTTGGCAAAGCCATCACCGCCTCCACACTCACAACGGTTGTTGTGTTCTTGCCGGTGGTCTATGTGGAAGGGTTTGCCTCGGTTGTGTTTAAGGAAATGGCATTAACAGTTATCTTTGCACTATTGATGTCTTTGATTGTATCCCTGACACTGATTCCCATGCTGGCATCCCGGCTGATGGCACGACCCCTGCGGCAGCAACAGGGTGACAATGGCCTGATTGCTAGGCTCACTGCTCGTTACCAGCATGCTCTTGGCTGGGCTCTGCGGCGGCGGAAATTAAGTCTGATTGTTGGCATTCTGATTATCCTGGTTGGTGTGGCCCTCATTCCTTTTGTGGGTACTGAGTTTTTACCGACAGTGGACCAGTCGCGTCTGACGGTTGATATCCGCCTGCCAGTGGGATCCCGTCTGTTGGAGACCCGGCGGACCACGGCAGAAGTTACCCGTATCGTAGAAACGCTTCCTGAGCTGGAAACCATATTTACGACCATGGGGGGTGGCGGTGTCGGGACGATCAGCAGCAGTGCGCAGCCCCACCGGGCCCGTCTGGATGTTAAAATTGTCAACCGGCAAGACCGGGATCGACGTACGGCTGATGTGGTGGAGGAATTGCGGACAAAACTCAAACAGGTACCCGGCGCCCGGATTTCGGTTGCCGAGGTGGATATGTTTATGGGAGGAGGCTTTGGCAGCGATCCCATTGTGGTGAAAATCAAGGGTGAAAGCCTGGATGTTTTACGTGATTTGGCTGAGCAGGCTGTCACCCGGATTGAAAGTGTTCCCGGAACCCGGGAAGTCAGTAGTAGTTTCACCGCCGGGCGACCGGAATTGCAGATCATCATCGACAAGGATAAAGCCATCACCTATGGCATGACGGTTTACCAGGCTGCAGCGGCGGTACGAGCAAATGTCAGCGGTCAGGTGGCTACCCGGTACCGTCTGGCCGGTGATGAGATTGATGTGTTCGTTCAACTGGAACCGGATATGATGGAAACCGTGGAAGATCTGAAGTGGATGCCGCTGGTAACCCCTCTGGGCAGTACCATTCCGCTGAACGATATTGCCAGCTTCCGCTATGAACAAGGCCCAGTTTCCATTGCGCGGGAGGATCAATCCCGGGTAGTGGATGTTCGGGTGGGTGTTTTCGGCCGTGATCTGGGCAGTGTAAATGCGGATGTAGCTGCAAAGATGAACGAAATGAATCTCCCGCGGGGTTACGTTATTGAGTACGGCGGGCAGAACCAGGAGATGTGGGAAGCCTTTGGGGATCTTTTCTTTGCCTTCGGCTTGGCGGTTATCCTGGTGTACATGGTGATGGCATCCCAGTTTGAATCACTGGTATATCCGCTGACCATTATGTTCTCTGTGCCCTTTGCCTTGGTGGGCGTGGTCGGCAGCCTGGTGCTAACGGGCAGGACCATCAACATTCCCTCGGTGATTGGTATCATTATGCTGGCTGGCATTGTGGTGAACAATGCCATTGTCCTGGTGGATTACATTAATCAGTTGCGGGATCAGGGCGAAGAACGCACAGGGGCAATCATAACTGCCGGGGGCACACGGCTACGCCCGATTCTAATGACGACCCTCACAACCGTTCTGGGCCTTTTCCCCATGGCCCTGGGAGTCGGTGATGGCAGTGAGCTTTTATCCCCGTTGGCGACTGTGGTGATTGGGGGTCTGCTCTTTTCTACTTTGCTGACACTTTTCTTCATTCCAGTGCTCTATTCACTGCTGGATGATGCAGGAAAGCGCCTATTTGGGCTGGAGCGCAAGGCTGCGATTTCCGGAGGTGAACGCTGATGAGTGGTAAACAGGAAATGGCACTGCCGCGACGCACCCAAATCTTGACTGCAGCAGTGGAAATTTTTTCTGAAAAAGGCTTTCATGCTGCCCGGGTTGAAGAAATCGCTCAACGGGCCGGGATCGGCAAAGGTACCATTTACCAGTACTTCACAACCAAAGAGGGCTTGTTCCGGGAAGTGCTGCAGGCCGGGATGAATGATTTCTGGCAGCAGATTCGCCAGGCGCAAGGAAGCAGCGATCCGCTGCCGGTTCGCCTGGGGCGGATTGCATCCCAGCAGCTAGGCTATGCAGTCCGGCACAGAAACATGGTGAAAGTGCTTTTGAACAGTCCCGGCACAGTCAGTCAGACGGCCCAGGATCTCTACCTAGCGATGCGCAACGGAGTTCATGCCGAACTGGTGGAACTCTTTCGCATGGCTGCCAATAGCGGTGAAATTCCACCGCTAGACTTTGACAGTGCCGCCTGGATGATGCTGGGAGCACTGAATTCTCTGGCAACAACGGCCGTTTTATCAGAAGGTGACTTCGACCCTGATGAGCGGGCGGCTGCCTTTGTGGCAATCCTTTTTCGCGGATTGCTTCATGGTGGAGAGGAGGGAGTTGAATGAAGCGAAAAATCGGACCGTCCGACTTATTTTTTCCAACGCCAGCCGCGCTGATTGTCTGCGGCAGTGAACCAGATTGGAACATCATTACAGTAGCCTGGATCGGCATGGTGGACACAGAGAAAGTTGGTATCGGCCTGCTCAAACGCCAGTATTCACTGGAGCTGATTCGCAAGAATCCCCGCTTTACTGTGAACATTCCCAGCGCAGAACGCTACCAGGAAACAGACTACTGCGGCCTGATTTCCGGGCGGATGGTGAACAAATTTAAAAAAACAGGGTTTACGCCTATAGCAACGGAAAAGACCAGCGTTCCAATCATCCGGGAATGTCCGTTGAATATTGAATGCGAGCTGCATCAGGAAATCGAGCTGGATGATCTGGTGCTTCTGGTGGGTCGCTGTGTGGAAACCCACATCGACGGGGATAAATCGGCCGAATCGGGGGATGGGCTTGAGATCGACTGCAAAAGCATGAACCCCATTGTCTTTTTCCCGGTAGCCAATGAATATTGGTCCATCGGTGAGAAACTGGGGGATGCCTTTTCTGCTGGACAACGGTTTACAGACAAGAGCTAAAATATGGATGGGCTAGATTGCGGTCAATCAGGCCGCTTTTTTTTATGGACAAGGAGAGACATGTGCGCTATAATACATATGAACATGTATTCATATGATGAGGTGATGAACTTGGCCAAAGGGGGAGAAGGAGACCGGTGTGAGGTGACGGTGATTCACCCGGAAATTGTCTCAGAAATGAAAGGGAAGCAATTGCCCAACGGGACAGTGCTGGGCTTGGCGGAGATTTTCAAGACACTGGGGGATCCTACCCGCATCCGGATTATGCACCTGCTTAATCTGCAAGAGATGTGTGTCTGTGACATTGCCGCAACCCTGGAGATGAGTCAGTCAGCTGTATCTCATCAGCTGCGGGTACTGCGGAATTTCCGTCTAGTAAAACATCGCCGGGTGGGAAAATCTGTGTTTTATTCACTGGATGATGATCACATCCATGGTCTCTTTGCCCAGGGTCTGGAGCATTTGCAGCATCCCTGATCAGGTTCAGAATGAATTTTAGCCGATGGAGGTCGACGATTTTGGATGACAGCAGCAGCATGATCGCAACCCAGGATTATCCTGTAGAGGAGTCCTGTGCAACAGAACCAAACAGAACAACTGAAGTGATGATTGCTGGTTTGGACTGCGCCAATTGTGCCGCCAAGCTGGAAAAGCGGATCGCAGGGCTAGCAGGGGTAAGTGGTGCACGTCTGGCTTTTGCCACAGGCAAGCTGACGGTGGAACACAGCACTCCCGTGTCGGCATTGCTGCAAGTGATCCAGGAGTCCGGTTACCGGGGCAGTGTGGTCCAGGGTAGCGGCGCGGCAGCAGAGCTACCTTCGGTCTGGCAAGAACGGCGAACCCAGATGACGGCGGTATCCGGCGTTCTTCTGGCTGCCGCAATGACCTTGCGCGGAATGGGAATTCAGACTGACTTGATCATTCCTGTCTACCTGCTCAGCATGGTCATTGGTGGTTTCCATGTGGTGCGCATTGCCCTGTATTCCCTCAAAGCAATGAGCCTGGACATGAATGTGCTGATGACCATTGCCGCTGTCGGTGCAGCTGCCATTGGAGAATGGAGTGAAGCCGCCACGGTTGTTTTCCTGTTTTCCCTGGGGAATACCCTTCAGGTATTCAGCATGGACCGGACTCGTCGGTCGGTGCGCTCCCTGATGGAGCTTGCACCGCAGGAAGCCTTGGTAGTGCGCGATCAGGTAGAGTTTTTGCTGCCAGTGGAAGCTTTGTCCGTTGGTGATCGAATTCTGGTAAAACCGGGTGAACGGATTCCCATGGACGGGAAAGTGGTGCAAGGATTCAGCAGTGTGGATCAGGCGCCGGTGACCGGCGAGTCTGTTCCTGTGGATAAAGGAATTGATGATGAAGTGTTTGCTGGTACGCTCAATGGTTCCGGTTCTCTGACTGTGGAAGTGACCCGTCTCGCCGGGAACAATACCATCGGCAGAATCATGCATCTTGTGGAAGAAGCCCAGGCGCAGCGGGCACCGTCCCAGCAGTTTGTGGATGTGTTCGCCCGTTATTACACTCCGGCAGTAATTGCTGGAGCGATCGCGCTGGTTGCTATTCCTGTTCTGCTGCTGGGGCAGCCGTTCCAGCCTTGGTTTTACAAATCCCTGGTGCTTTTGGTCATATCCTGCCCCTGTGCCCTGGTCATATCCACCCCGGTTTCCATCGTTTCTGCCATTGGCAGTGCATCCCGCCAAGGGCTTTTAATCAAAGGCGGAGCCTACCTGGAAGAGTTAGGCAGGATTCGCGCCATTGCATTTGATAAGACCGGTACACTGACAGAGGGCCGGCTGGCAGTGGCAGCAGTCGTTGCCGGGGTAGAGGCCGATGAGAATGAGGTGCTGGGGTTGGCAGCAGCGGTGGAACGCTATTCAGAGCACCCAGCAGCCCGGGCCATTGTATCTCGAGCAAAAGAACTGGCACTGGCTGTGCCGGCAGCTGAAGGGTTTACTTCCCAGCCCGGTGTGGGTGTTGCCGGCGAAGTACAAGGTATGCGGATTCAGGTAACCCGTGCCAGCGATCTGCCAGATTACTGGCAAGAAAAGGCCCAATTGCATCAGGATCAGGGGCGGACGGTGACAGCGGTACGGCACAATGATCGGGTGTTGGGGCTGATTGCTCTGGCGGATCAGGTGCGTCCCGGTGCCCGCAATGCACTGGACGAACTGCGCAACGCCGGTGTTGAGCGCCTCACAATCCTCACAGGAGATAATCGGCAGGCAGCAGATGTCGTAGCCGAAAGCCTAAATATTGCGGATGTTCGAGCTGAACTGATGCCAGAAGAAAAGGTTATGGCTGTGAAAGAACTGCGCTCAGTGCAAAAAAGGGTAGCCATGGTGGGCGATGGCGTCAATGATGCACCGGCATTGGCTGCTGCTACAGTTGGGATTGCCATGGGTGCTGCTGGTACCGATGCCGCCCTGGAGACTGCGGATGTGGCTTTAATGGCTGACGATCTGGAGAAAGTCACCTACGGCATCCATCTGGGGCGAAAAACATTGGGCATCATAAAGCAGAATATCTTTTTCTCCGTGGGCATCAAGGGAGTATTCCTTGTCCTGACACTGCTGGGCATGACAAATTTGTGGATGGCCGTTTTTGCTGATACGGGCGCTGCCCTACTAGTTATTCTCAATGGTATGCGGCTGATGACATTCAAAGGGAACTAACGGCAGACTGGTTTTACCCTGCCTTGACACTCTTGCGCCTGCATGCTACCATCATGGTAGCAGCAGGCCTTTTATCTGCTGATTTTCCTTATTAAAGAGAGAGAAAAGAAAGGATGAGGTTTTATGCGAGTAGGCCTGAAAACTCATGTATTGGAGAACAACCGCACCCAGGCGGCCATGTTGAAGGAGAAATTTGCCGGCCAGACCCTGGTGGTAAATATGACAGGATCACCGGGGGCTGGAAAGACTTCCGTTCTGGAAAAAATGATCCCTCTGCTGAAAACCGATCTTTCTGTTGCGGTTATTGAAGGCGATGTACAGACCAGTCGGGATGCAGAGCGGATCGCGGCGCTGGGGATTCCGGCGATTCAGATCAATACCATGGGCGGCTGTCATCTAGATGCCAAAATGATTGCCGGCTGCATCGATGATCTGGAAGTCATGCCGGATATCCTCTTCATTGAGAATATCGGCAATCTGGTCTGTCCTGCAGAATATGATCTGGGCGAGGATTTCAAACTAACGGTACTCAGCATACCCGAAGGGGAGGATAAGCCTTTGAAGTATCCGGGGATGTTTCGCAATTCCCGGGGTGTGGTGATCAACAAAGTGGATCTGCTGCCCTATCTACCCTACGATGTAGAAAAGGTCGTGGACGAGATTCGCGGTATCCAGCCTGAAATCCAGATTTTCAAAGTGAGTGCAGATCCAGCCAGCGTGCAGGATCTGGCTGAGTGGTTGCGCCAAGAACTGGCAGCCAAACGCGGGTAGGCATTTGGAACATACCGCAGGTTTAAACCGTCTTGGTAAGTGATCAGCAGTGCTGAAGGAGGATGGGAACATGAGCAACCGTTACCGCACGATCCGGATTCTTCTGGGAATGATTCTGATTCTGGCTTTGCTGGGCGGCTGTTCCATTTGGAATCCATCTCCGGATCCCGACCCCGATCCTGACCCGGATCCCGATCCGGAACCGGTAGCCTTCCAATTGGGGTGCGAGCGTTTTCTGGCGGAATATATCCATCTGGTGGCAGGAAAACGTGTCGGCCTGGTGACCAATCAGACCGGGATTACGGCCAGCGGGGAAAGCCTGATTAGTGTTTTTGCTCAAAATCCTGCCATTCAGCTTGTCGCTCTTTATGGTCCAGAACATGGCATTGACGGGGTAGCCACTGCTGGGGAGTATGTGGAATCCTATATTCATCCGGAGTTGGGGATTCCTGTTTACAGCCTCTACGGTGCAACCCGTAAACCAACGGAAGCGATGCTGCAGGATGTGGACGTGCTTGTATTTGACATTCAGGATATCGGTGCCAGGACCTATACCTATATGTCCACAATGAATTACTGCATGGCTGCCTGCCAGCGGGACAACTTGCCCATTATTGTCCTGGACAGGCCCAATCCTGTGGGGGGCTTGATTGTCGAAGGCCCCGTGCTGGAAGACCGTTTTGCCACTTTCGTCGGCGTGGACAACCTGCCCATGGCACACGGCATGACAGCAGGAGAACTGGCGCGTTTTTACAACCGGAAAATCGGCGTGGATCTAACCGTGATTCCCATGGCTGGATACACACGGGATATGATTTTCCAGGATACCGGCCTGCCATTTGTGCAGACATCCCCCAACATTGCCAGCCTTGCGTCATTATTCGGCTACATGGCCACCGGCCTGGGGGAAGGGACCCGAGTGGGACAGCAGGACAAATTTACCTGGATCGGCGGAACCGGGATTGACTCCCAGCGGTATGCCGATCTCCTTAATGAGTCCGGGTTGCCTGGAATCCGCTACATTGCAGATCCGCGAGGCTCTTCTGGCGGGGTGCGGCTGGAGATCTATGATTACCGCAGCTTCAATCCGGCCTTGTCCGGGATCTATGCACTGGCCTACGCCCGACAGCTAAAAAGTGATTTTGTCATTCCGAAAAGCACGGCAAACAACATTGTGATGTTTGACAAGGTGATGGGTACCGACCGGTTTGGGCAATGGCTGGAACAGAATCTGAGTCCCCAAGAGATTGTGGCAAACTACCAGGCGGATTTAGATGCATTCCGGGAAATCCGCAGTCAGTATCTGATTTATGATTTGACACCCCGGGTAATTGAACCGGTCACAGAATAAATTTACTTACAGCTTCCACCTGGAAGCTGT
>CAZDAI010000006.1:0-37069 GCA_964503545.1 uncultured Candidatus Sumerlaeota bacterium | reverse complement strand
CGAATTGATAAACTAGGTGGATCGCCAACTGCGATCGAAAAAGGGTTCATCCAGAAGGAGATCCAGGAGAGTGCATATCGTTATCAACGTAGCGTAGAGGATAAATCGAGGATTGTGGTAGGCGTCAACAAGTATCAAAAACAGGAAGACGCGCCAAAAGGCTTGTTAACAGTTGATCCAGCTGTGGGCGAACTGCAGAGCAAGAAGTTGGGTGAATTAAAGGCCAACCGTGATGCCGTAGTAGTCGAAGCAGCTCTGGATAAGCTGCGCAGTGCAGCAGAAGGGACTGAAAATACCATGCCCTTTATTCTGGATTGTGTAAAGGCTTACTGCACGCTGGGTGAGATCTGTGATGTACTGAGACAAGTATTTGGTGAATACGAACAGTCTGTCCTTTTCTAGAACGGACTTGAACGGGAGGGAATATATCGATGAACAGAGAGAGACATATCCGGGTACTTGTGGCAAAACCAGGACTGGATGGCCACGACCGCGGGGCAAAAGTAATCGCCCGAGCTCTGCGTGATGCAGGAATGGAGGTCATCTACACGGGATTGCGCCAAACGCCCGATCAGATCGTGCATGCGGCACTGCAGGAAGATGTGGATGTGATCGCGGTCAGTATTTTATCAGGTGCTCATATGCATCTACTGCCCAAGATTGTTCACAATGCACGTGAAAACAAGCTGCATGATGTGCTCATTATTGGTGGTGGCGTGATTCCTCAGGAAGACATTCCGAAACTCCAGGAAGCGGGTGTAGCCGCTGTATTTACACCCGGGGCTTCCACACGCGATATATGCACGTTTATTGAAGAGAATGTCCGGAGCATTTAGACCAGGAAGCGGTGACCATATTGTCTTTTGCTGAAGAAATACGTGCCGGAAACAGGCTTTCCCTTGCCAGACTCATATCCATGGTTGAAAACAACTCGCCGCAGGTGAAAGAAGAAGTGGCAGCTCTCTTTTCATACACCGGATGTGCTAAGGTAATCGGGATTACCGGACCACCGGGTGCTGGGAAAAGCACGCTAACCGGAAAAGTAGTCAGGGAGTTGCGCAAGCAGCAGCAACAAGTCGCTGTGGTTGCTGTTGATCCCACCAGCCCATTTACGGGAGGAGCTCTTTTAGGGGATCGGTTGCGCATGACAGATCTGAGTACAGACCCTGGAGTATATATTAGGAGCATGAGCACGCGCGGCAGCTTGGGAGGATTGGCTGCGGCAACTGCTGATGTGATCCGGGTTCTGGATGCAGCAGGATTTGACTACATTTTGGTTGAAACGGTGGGTGTCGGCCAGGCCGAAGTCGATATCATGGAAATTGCCGATACAGTATTGGTTGTTACTGTACCGGGTCTGGGGGATGATATTCAGGCAAACAAAGCCGGTATTATGGAAATCGGTGATGTGTTTGTCGTCAATAAAGCAGACCGTGACGGAGCAGATCAGGTGGCAACTGCACTGGAGATGATGCTGGATTTAAATCCCGATCATACAGGGTGGCGTCCTCCGGTTATTAAAGCGGTTGCAACATCCGGAAGAGGTATTCCAGAAGTTGTTTCTGCATTCCAGAATCATTATGCTTTCGTTGAAACGGCGGGACTGCTGACAGAGAAAAAACTGAAGCGAACCAGGCGCGAGCTCATTCACATGCTGCGAAAACGATTTATGGACACAATTGTAACCGCTGCTGAACAAGAAGGGTTGCTGGAAAAATGTGTTCAGAAAGTCTTCAACAAAGAAATGGATCCTTATCAGGCAGTTGATCAAATATGGGGGAGTGTGAAACGATGAACAATGATTGCCAGTGCAAGTTGGGTAAGATCAGCCACCTCGGCATTGCCGTCAAAAGTATTGAAGATTCTCTAAAACTGTATACGGATGTCTTTGGTCTGCAGTTGGCTGGTACAGAAGTTGTCCCTGAGCAGAAAGTAAGGGTGGCTTTTTTACCGGTAGGCGAAAGTCGCATCGAGCTTCTTGAAGCTACCGAGCCAGACAGTGCAGTAGCAAAATTCATTGAAAACAAGGGAGAGGGCATTCAACACATTGCTTTTCAGGTAGAGAATGTAGAAAAAGCCATTGAAGCTGCCAAAGAACTGGGGATGCGCATGATTGATGAAAAGCCCCGTAAAGGCGCTGGTGGTGCACGGATCGCATTCATGCATCCAAAGAGCACCTATGGTGTCCTGATTGAACTTTGTGAGCATACCGAGGATCACGATTAGGAAAACTTAATTGCGGGAGGTTGGACCATGTCCGAAGAGCTAATGAAAAAAGTGGAAGAACTCCAGGCTGAGAAAGAAAGGATCAAAGCCGGAGGTGGAGAGAAACGCATTCAAAAACAGCACGAATCCGGCAAAATGACTGCTCGTGAAAGGATCGAGGTATTTTTAGATCCCGGTAGCTTTGTTGAAGTAGACATGTTTGTCAAGCATCGAACCACCAATTTTGGTATGGACAAAGTGGATGCTCCAGGTGAAGGGGTTGTCGTTGGATATGGCACTGTCGATGGCCGTCAAGTATGCGTTTCTGCGCAGGATTTTACCGTCATTGGCGGATCTTTGGGTGAGATGCATGCAGCAAAAATCTGCAAAGTGATGGATCTTGCAGCAAAAATTGGCGTCCCATTTATATGCCTCAATGATTCCGGGGGGGCAAGAATTCAAGAAGGTGTCGATGCACTGAAAGGCTATGGAGACATCTTCTATCGCAACACCATCTGCTCTGGTGTAATACCCCAAATCTCAGTAATCCTCGGGCCTTGCGCGGGAGGTGCTGTTTATTCACCAGCATTAACCGACTTTGTTTTCATGGCCCAGGGTGCCAACATGTTTATCACTGGCCCGGAAGTAATCAAAACCGTTACCGGTGAGAGTGTTTCCTTCGACGAATTGGGCGGGGCTATGACCCATAATCAAACCAGCGGAGTGGCACATTTTGTTGCCAACGACGAAAACGAGTGTTTGGCAAATGTGCGAAAACTGCTGAGCTATCTGCCAGGAAACAATATGGATGAAGCACCCGTGTTTGACACAGATGATGACCCGAATCGTGCAGACGAGAATCTCAGGGAGATGATTCCCCTGAATCCTAACAAACCTTATGATGTACGGGATATTCTGGTAAGCATTTTTGACGACCGTGAGTTTTTTGAAGTGCAGCCCTTATACGCCCAGAATATTGTGATTGGGTTTGGACGCCTCAATGGACGGTCAGTCGGTACGATTGCCAACCAGCCCAAAGTGATGGCCGGTTGCCTGGACATTAACGCCTCAGACAAGGCAGCTCGGTTTATCCGCTTCTGTGACGCCTTCAATATTCCTTTGCTGACTTTGTCAGATGTACCAGGCTATCTTCCTGGCGTCGGGCAGGAGCACGGGGGAGTAATTCGTCACGGAGCAAAGTTGCTTTACGCATACTCTGAAGCCACTGTACCGAAGATGACAGTAATTGTCCGAAAGGCTTACGGTGGTGCATATATCGCGATGTGCAGCAGACATCTCGGTGCGGATATGGTATTTGCTCTACCCACTGCCGAAATTGCAGTTATGGGTCCTTCTGGAGCGGCCAATATCATCTTCCGCAAAGAGATTGCTGATGCTACCAATCCGGATGAAGTGCGCCAGCAGAAGATTGAGGAATTCCGGGATCGTTTTGCCAATCCGTATGTGGCTGCTTCAAGAGGATTTGTGGATGATGTCATTGATCCCGTTGAAATGCGGCCACGACTGATTGCGACCCTGGAAATGCTTGTGAACAAACGCGAATCCCGCCCAAGCAAAAAACATGGCAACTTCCCAGTATAATCGGCGGGATAGAATGGAGTGATACCTGATGATGGATGAACTGGCCTTGGGTTTGGAAACGACAGTCATCGGTGTGGGAGTCGTATTTTTGGCACTTTACGCTTTATCATTGATCATGGTGCTGTTTCGAAAACTTTTTTACAAAGAACCAGAAGCAGCAGCGGATACACTTCCGGTAACGCCGGTTGCCAAGCCAGCGGTACAAGATGAGTTCTCAGAAGAAATTGTGGCGGCAATAGCAGCTGCCATTGCTGCAGCGACGGGAAAAACCACAGATCAATTCGCGATTGTTGGAATCCGCACATCGGACCAGCGGTCGCCCTGGACAGCCAGTGGCTGGAAATTGGCTGGACGCAATGAATTGATGGAAAAACGGCAGGAACATTATCGCTAAAAACGTGATGCTGACTGAAAGGAGCATTTACAGAATGAAAAAATTCAATGTTACGGTGAACGGCACGTTGTATGAGGTGAGTGTGGAAGAAATCAAAGAATCAGGTGCCACTAATAAAGCACCTGAAAAGGTAGAAACAAAATCTGTAGAGAAAGCAGCACCGGCACCTGCACCAAAACAGGAAACGCCTGCGCCAAAGGCGGCACCCGCTGCAAAACCTGCGCCAGCAGCCGGCGGTCCCGGTTCTGTTACCGCACCAATGCCGGGCACTGTATTAAGTGTTAAAGTTGCTGAAGGAGATGCTGTTACGTCCGGACAGGTTTTGCTGATTCTGGAAGCGATGAAGATGGAGAATGAAATAACGGCTCCGCGCGACGGTACGGTGAAATCCATTGCCGCCGGTACAGGAGCCTCCGTGGGTGCTGGAGATGTGCTGGTGGTTATTGAATAGAATCTCCACGATTCTTCATGGAGCGGATTACGACATGCAAAGGAGGAAAAGTGGATGATTCAGGGTTTTCTATCTTTTTTCCAGTATTCGGGATTTGACAACATGACACTGGGTCAGTTCCTCATGCTGGTAGTCGCATGTGTGTTGATTTATCTTGCGATTGTAAAAAAATACGAGCCGCTGCTTCTGGTACCGATCGGCTTTGGCGTACTGCTGGCCAATCTGCCGGTAGCAGGACTTATGGATCCCCCCAATGGTCAAAACATAGGCGGCCTATTGTATTATCTGTATCAGGGCATAAAACTGGGGATATACCCGCCTCTCATCTTCATGGGGGTAGGAGCTATGACTGACTTTGGGCCCTTGATCGCAAACCCCAAGACATTGCTCCTCGGGGCGGCAGCCCAAGTGGGAATTTTCATTACATTTATGGCTGCTCTATTGCTGGGCTTCACAGCACATGAGGCAGCATCTATCGGCATTATTGGTGGAGCGGACGGACCGACGGCCATTTTTGTGGCCTCAAAACTGGCGCCGGAGCTCTTAGGTCCCATTGCGATCGCTGCCTACTCTTATATGGCTCTGGTACCAATAATTCAGCCACCGATCATGAAGGCATTGACCACAAAAAAAGAGCGAATGGTTGTCATGGAACAGTTGCGTTCTGTATCAAAAGTGGAGCGAGTGCTGTTTCCAATCGTGGTCACAATTCTGGGGGGGCTGCTGGTGCCTTCCGCATCGGCTTTGCTGGGATCCCTGATGCTGGGGAACCTTTTCCGAGAAAGTGGCGTTGTGGAGCGTCTTTCCAAAACAGCTCAGAATGAGCTGATCAACATCATCACAATTTTCGTGGGACTGACCGTTGGAGCAACGGCCAACGCTGAAGTTTTTCTGACAGCGCAAACCATCGGAATTGTTGTTTTGGGTCTTGTTGCATTCATGGTTGGAACAGCCACCGGTGTTCTTCTGGGTAAAGTAATGTATAAAACCAGTGGCGGCAAAGTTAATCCACTGATCGGCTCTGCAGGTGTTTCAGCGGTGCCCATGGCAGCCAGGGTTTCGCAGACGGTCGGGAGGCAGGAGAATCCGAATAATTACCTGCTGATGCATGCCATGGGACCGAATGTGGCAGGCGTAATCGGTTCTGCCATCGCAGCTGGTGTGCTCATCTCTTTGTTTAGCTGATGATAAATAACGAAAAGCCTCATCTTCTGAACTGAGTTGCAAAAGGTGGACCTTGTGATTCATTGAAGAGCTGTGGTTTGAGGTGCCTGTCATTGGTCGCCTGTTTGTTTCCTTTGGCTGTTGGTCGCGATTTTTTGCTTTTAACAACCCTCCCCTTGTAGATCTTCTTTAATGAATTGGATGATCTACTCTGGGAGGTTTGTTTATTCTTAAGAGTGCTTTTTTTATTTATGGCAGGGTTTACAGAAAGTGCTGCGAATATTATCAGTAAAAACGAGTTACAGGAAGGGAAGCGGACGGATGGGACGACCAAGACTGCGTGATTTAGGGGTTTGTATCGGCAGAATGAAGCCGGGCAGATGGAACGCCATTACCGATGTAACAGGAGTAGCTGTTGGCCATGCTCAGGTATGGCACGGAGAAGGAGCACTTCAGCCGGGCAAGGGGCCGGCCAGGACCGGAGTGACGGCAATCAAACCCCATGAGGGTAACGTTTTTCGGGATAAAGTGCCAGCTGCTGTTCATGTGGTAAATGGATTTGGCAAATCCATGGGGCTTGCTCAGGTAATGGAATTGGGAACCATTGAGACCCCGATAGTATTGACCAACACATTAAGTGTTGCCGCCGCAGCAGATGCGCTGATTACATACATGCTGGCGGAGAATCCTGATATCGGCATAACGACAGGTACAGTGAATCCAATTGTGGGTGAATGCAACGATGGGTTTCTCAACGATATTCGCGGACGGCATGTCCAGCCTGAACATGTTTTACAGGCGTTACGGGATGCCAGTGCAGGACCCGTACAAGAAGGAGCAGTGGGGGCCGGTACCGGCATGTCCACATTTGATTTCAAAGGTGGTATTGGTACTGCATCACGGCTGATCGAGTTAAGCGATACGGATTTTACCGTTGGGGTGTTAGTCCTTTCGAATTTTGGGTCCAAACAAGACCTATTGATCGATGGAGTGCCTGTGGGCAAGGAAATCATCAGACGAGGTGCAGGTATTAGAAAGGAAGAGGGCTCAATCATGGTGGTTGTTGCCACCGATGCACCCTTTGACAGCCGCCAGCTCCTGCGTCTGGCGAAGCGGGCGGGAATTGGCATTGCCCGCACCGGCTCAATTGCATCCAATGGCAGTGGTGATTTTATCATTGCCTTCTCTACAGCGAACCGTATCAGTGTTACAGAAAAAAAAGCTGTGGTGGAATTCACAGGGATCCGAGATGATGATGATCTGCTAGCAGACTTCTTTCGTGCAGCCATTGAAGCCACAGAGGAAGCCATTATTAATTCGATATTACAAGCAACAACGGTAACTGGCAGAGACTGGCACTGCCGGGAAGCAATCCCTGTGGATGAAGTAATCACTATATTGAGAGAGTATGGTCGAATTAAAGAATAAAAGGAGGCGGAGTGAATTGGCATCGGATGTACTGGTTCAGGTAACAAGAGGCGGTATGATTGAATGTGTGCACAGAGGCAGTATCGCAGTGGTAAATTCTGACGGACTACTCCTCTACGGTAAGGGAGAGCCGGCTATGTATTCTTTCCTGCGCTCTTCTGCAAAACCGGTTCAGGCAGTTCCGGTTGTGGAAAGTGGTGCAGCGGATCATTTCAAACTTACTGAAAAAGAAGTGGCGATCTTTTGTGCTTCCCACAGCGGTGAGGAGCAGCATACGGAAACTGTATACAGTATTTTGGAAAAAATCGGGCTGCAGGAAGAAGCGCTTTCCTGTGGGACTCATATGCCCATGTATATGCCAACAGCAAAAGAGATGATTATCGCCGGGAAAAAATCAACAGAGGTGCACTGTAATTGTTCTGGAAAACACTCAGGTATGCTCACTTATGCCCAACACATGGGGTATCCGGTGCAGGGGTACACTGAACCAGACCATCCTGTTCAGAAGGCAGCACTAAAGGAAATCAGTTACTTTGCTGAAATGAAAGAAGAGAAAGTAGCTACAGGTGTTGATGGTTGCGGTGTTGTTGTATTCGGCATACCGCTGTACAATATGGCGCTGTCATTTGCACGCCTTGCAGACCCGGATAAATTGCCGGCAGCAAAGGCAGAAGCAGTGAAACGAATTACAGCAGCTATGATGAAGTATCCTGAAATGGTTGGTGGGACTGGCCGGCTCTGTACGGACCTGATGGCAAATACCCATGGTAAACTTTTTGCAAAGTCTGGGGCTGAAGGTGTCTATACAGTAGGGATACCGGATCGGAAAATCGGCATTGCCGTAAAGATTGATGATGGCAGTAGCCGCGGAATTGGCTGTGTCATTATTGAGGTGCTGAAACAATTGGGCGTTCTGGATCAATCTGAATTGGAGGCTTTGAAAAACCACCACTGGATTATCCAAAAGAATCACCGCGGGGACTCTGTAGGAGAGATTAAACCTGTGTTTGAACTATCAACAATGGGGGGTATCAAAGGATGAAAATATTTATCTCAGTTGATATGGAAGGAATTGCGGGAGTGACTCACCGTGAGCATGTTGCCCGGGACGGCATGGAACACCAAAGAGCGCGAGAACTTATGACTGCTGAGGCCAATGCCGCTGTTGCGGGAGCAATTGAAGCAGGTGCAACAGAAGTAGTGGTAAACGATTCCCATGGAACCATGAGAAATCTGATCCCGGAGCTGATGCACGAGGAGGCCATTTTAGTAACCGGTTCACCCAAGCACTTGAGCATGATGCAGGGTATAGATGCAGACTGTGATGGCGTTTTCTTCGTTGGTTATCATGCGCGGATGGGTGTTCATGGAATTCTAAGCCATACCTACGACAGCAGTGTAGTTGCCAATGTTCGGCTGAACGGGCAGCTTGTCGGAGAAGCTGGCCTTAATTCAATGGTGGCTGGGCATTACGGTGTACCGGTACTGATGCTCACCGGAGACAAAGCTGCAGTAGAAGATGCAAAGACCGTGCTTGGAGACTTTGAGGGGGTAGCAATCAAAGAAGCTGTAACACGAACATCTGTGAAGGGTGTTCATCCCGTCAAAGCAAGGGAAATGATCAAAGAAGGTGCAAAAAAAGCCATCGCTCGCAGAGCTGAATTCAAACCGTTCCATGTAGATAAACCGATTACAATCGAGATCGAATTTATCAACCCCGGCATGGCCGATATGGCAGAAACAGTACCTGGATCGGTTCGAGTTAATGACCGGACTTTATCTTACACCGGTGAGGACCCAATTGTTGTTTTCAAGGCCTTCCGGGCTATGATTACCCTGGGAGGAACCACTTGATACTGCCTGCCCCGAGGAATCTCGGGGCATTCTTTTTTTATCGAACGGCTACGCAAAAAGGTTGGCATCACTTTGCAGGATAAGATATAATGAGGATAACGGCTATGTGGATGTATGGATAAGGAGGGATTTTTATGCCCGAAGATAGTGCAATCATGGCGCAAATTACTTCAGCGATCAACCGAGATACTCATTTTGATGATGTGGTTGTGAAGGTAAGTGTTAAGAATGGTTCTGTGGTGTTGGAAGGAAAAGTCTTCGACAGGAAACAGCGCGCACTGGCCGAAGCATTGGCAAAGAATACCCCAGGCGTCAAGCTTGTAGAGAACAAGTTGACGCTGACAGAACCTACATTTGAAACATTAACGGAACTGGAAATGATCAGCAGTAAGAATAATCCAGTGGTTTCGGATATGCGAAATGCACTCGAGAGCCATCCTTCCGTCAACTCCCAGGCGATCCGGATTGCATCATCCAAGAGAATTGGCGTCTTCTTCCTCAAAGGCTATGTTCGTTCAGCAAGCGAGCGGGATGAAATCGAGCGCATGATCGGGAAAATTCCAGGGGTTCGCTATGTGATCAATGATCTGGTCGTGGATGAAGACTATTTGGATTTGGCTGATTCCAGAATCACAGCACGGATGGCGGATAAGAAGAAAGAGCCAGTTATTACCAGTCTGACAGAGAAATTTTTTGTTGACAGTTCCAACAAAAGGATACTTGTGGATATTGAAGCAGCCTTGCGCCGTCATCCAAGATTGGATTCTACTGATATTCAGATTACGCCTGAGACTTTTGAAATCGGCATATTCCATCTTACAGGTACTGTGCCTTCGGAAGATCACAAGAAGATGGCGGGAGATACAGCCCGCCGTGTACGCGGCGTACGATATATTGACAATGATCTCGAGGTAAAACCCAGAGTGTGAAAGCCGGTGGTATTATGGAAAGAGCCGTTGTTTCAATAGTTTCTTGTCAGGATTATAGTGAGCGGCATGTCAAAAGTGCTTTGGAGACATGCCTGTTTCACGTCGGGGGTTTAGGGACCTATGTCAAGCCAGGTAATCGGGTGCTGATCAAAGTCAATCTGCTTAGTCCAAAAGCACCGGAGAAGGCAGTGACAACCCATCCAGCACTTGTGCGAGCAATTGTCGAAGAAGTAAAAGAATGCGGCGGCATCCCTTTGGTGGGAGACAGCTCTGGCGGTATGATGAAGGGCTATTCTTCTACGGCTCGAGCACTCGATGTATCCGGGATCCGGGAAACTGTCGAGGCCGCAGGGGGTGAAGTTGTGAACTTTGATCAAGACGGTATTGTTCGCGTCGAAAACCCTGGGAATCCCCAAGTAGACCACTTTTTAATGGCAAGAATGGCCATTGAAGCAGATGTGATCATAAATCTGCCGAAACTGAAAACGCACAGTGCCACGCTTTTTACGGGTGCAGTAAAAAATATGTTTGGGACGATTCCTGGTTATCAAAAAGCCGAGTACCACCGCACAGCCCCCCGATTAGAAGATTTTGCTCGCATCTTGGTCGATATTTATCAAAAAGCAAAACCACAGCTGAATATCATGGACGGAGTACTGTCTATGGAAGGTAACGGTCCGGCCCATGGCCAACCGCGTATGACAAGACTGATACTGGCAAGCACGGATGGGGTAGCGCTGGATGCGATTGCCTGTACTCTGATCGGGTTTGATCCGCTCAAGATCGACACAACGAGAATTGCCAATGAGATGGGTGTAGGAATCGGCGATATGAATAATATAGATATAATTGGAATGCCATTGGCTGAGGCTGCTCCTCAGAACTTTATTCTGCCATCCAACGCAATTCTGTTAAGGATTCCCCCATTCCTAGTCCGGAGGGGCCTGGGATTTCTGGCAGCACGACCTTACCTGGTGAAAAGTAAATGTAGTGGCTGTGGTTTCTGTGTTGAGAATTGTCCAGCCCATGCCCTTAAAATAAAAGATGGATTTCCAGAAATTGATCATGATGCGTGTATCTTGTGCTATTGTTGCCAGGAACTCTGCCCTCAGGGAGCGATGCTGATCCGCCACCGTTCTCCCCTGCTGAGAGCCTGGATGCGCCTCAGCCGGAGAGAGCGTTAGATTCTTTACGCTTCTTGATTTTTTTGATATAATGCAAGACAAACAGTAAATAAACAGACAGGGGAGTTTTTGAGCGAAACTGAGATAAGGGCGCGAAGAAGTCCTTTACCCTTTGAACCTGTTGCTGTCCGGCTGTGGCCGGATCTGGGTTATGCCAGCGTAGGGAGTTCATGGACAATGAGATCGCAGCATGCCCGTTGCTGCGGTCTTGACGTTGAAAGGAGAGGATTAGAATGAAACGAGCATTGACAGTTGCTGGGTCGGATTCTGGAGGCGGTGCAGGGATCCAGGCCGACTTGAAGACTTTCACCGTTTCCGGCGTTTACGGGATGAGTGTCATCACGGCTGTAACAGCGCAGAATACAGTTGGGGTACAAGGTGTTGTAACATTAGAACCGGAGTTTGTCGCAAAGCAGATGGACTCTGTCTTACTTGATATCGGAGCAGATGCAGCGAAGACAGGAATGCTGGCCGATGAGGCAATCGTAATTACTGTTGCTGAAAAAATTCACGAACATGGAATAAAAAAACTGGTAGTCGATCCCGTGATGGTAGCGAAGGGCGGAGATCACCTGTTGCAGAGCAATGCCGTTGATGCGCTGCGGAATCGCCTCTTGCCCCTAGCACTCGTGGTCACTCCCAACCTGGAAGAAGCAGAAGTAATCGTTGGTAAAAACTTGGATACCCCAGCCGCGATTGAAGATGCTGCCCGGCGAATATTTGACCTTGGTGTGCCTTATGTAGTGATAAAAGGCGGACATCGAGAAGGAGACGCAGTCGATCTTCTCTATGATGGAAAAACATTCGAATCATATACTTCGCCTCGCTATCAAACGAAGAACACTCATGGTACCGGATGCACATTTTCTGCAGCCATCACTGCAGCCCTGGCACAAGGTAAGGATGTGCATGCTGCAGTAGCAGAAGCAAAGGCATATATATCGACGGCAATTCGCTATTCTCTGAATCTCGGAGCGGGTCACGGACCGACCAATCATTTGGCGTCTATGGAAAAGCGTGCCTCCCGTTATGAAGTGATTGAGAATATTCGCAAGGCGCTGACAGAACTCGAGCGCATGAATATTGGGTATCTGATTCCGGAAACTCAGACAAATCTCGCTATGGCCTTGCCATACGCTGATAGTCCGCAGGATGTAGCTGCAGTGCCAGGGAGGATCATTCGGTGGGGAGATACCATTCGAACCTTGTCAGAACCATTGTTTGGTGCATCCAGAAGCATGGCTTCCATGGTGCTGACCGCGAGAGAGTCAGACCCTGCTGTGGGTGCGGCTATGAATATCCGCTATAGTGAAGCGACTTTGAATGCTTGCCGGAAAGCGAGATTCAGTATGATTGAATTTACCTGGCCTAAACCAGGAGAAGAGCAGGAAGTGCAGAAATTGACAGACTTGGTATCTGCTTATACACGGGAGTACGGATCAGCTCCGGATATTGTCTTCAATCGGGGTGGATGGGGTAAAGAGGCCCATATCGAGTTTTTTGGTAAAGATGCCATGGATATTGCTGCAAAAATAAAGCGTGTCGTTGAGAACATGCTATAGATTATGGAGGAGAATGAGAATGCTTTTGGAAGACATTATGGAAGCTAATTGGAAATTTACGCACGAAATCAAACCCGAAGTACTGGATCATCATCCCTGCAAGCATCTGGCAATCGTCACCTGCATGGACACCCGGCTGGTTGAAGTACTTGAACCGGCTCTGGGTATCCATCGTGGTGAAGCGATTGAAATTAAGAACGCAGGGAATTTTGTCGGAGATAAGAATTGTGATGTCATTCGCAGTCTCGTGGGTGCCGTGTATATGCTGGGAGTACGTGAAATTGCGGTTATCGGTCATACCAATTGCGGGATGGCCAATGTGGACATCGCAAAAGTCAAGGAGAGAATGGCGAAAGCAGGGGTCAGCCGCGAACACATTGACGAATTGCAGTTAGAAACCTGGCTGGGGTCTTTTTGCGATGAGCATGACAATGTTGTCCATACTGTCAATATGATCCGGCGCTCACCTTATTTGCCTCACAATATCCCCGTGCATGGTTTTATGATGGACATTGAGACAGAGGAGTTGACCGTTGTCGTCAATGGGTATGAACAACAGGGGTGATGATTCTGTGAATAGCCAAAGGATATATCGCTTGCTGAAAAATGTACATGAGAAGAATCCGCTTGTCCATATCATTATGAATACGGTTGCAGCTCAAAACGCTGCCAATGCAGTGCTCCAGGTAGGCGGCTCTCCGGTAATGGCAGACAGTGAGGCCGAAGTTGCGGAGATCACTGCACGGGCAGATGCCCTGGTTCTTAATACGGGCATGCTAAATCCACAGAAGCTGCAAGCCATGTTGATTGCCGCAAAGACAGCAAATGAGTTGGATATTCCAGTTCTGCTGGATCCTGTGGGAGTAGGAGCGTCTAAATTTCGCAGACATTCTGTTCAGCATTTACTGGAAAATGTGCAAGTAAACATAATCCGAGGCAACGGTTCAGAAATTGCCTGGGCAGCAGGGCGAGCGGATGAAATGCGCGGTGTAGATACCGATGAATCGATTGTTGATCGTGCCGCTCTAGTCATTGAGTGCGCCCGAAAATGGGGAGTCGTTGCGGCGTTAACCGGCGAAATGGATCTAATAAGTGATGGGGAGCAGATTTGGACAATTGCCAATGGACATCCCTTCATGGCAAAGATCAGCGGATTTGGTTGCATGGCTTCTGCGGTAATTGGTACATTTGCTGCAGTAGCAACGCATCAATGTGACGCGGTCCTGGCCGCTCTGACATGTTTCGGTGTCGCCGGTGATCTGGCAGGAAAGCAGAGTGTAGGCCCCGGCAGTTTTTCCGCTTCATTTTTGGACTTTTTGTACAACCTTAGTCTGATGCAGTTGGAATGCAGTGCCAAAATAGATCAAGTACGATAGGAGGAATTCCATGTTTGATGTGAGTTTGTATGTGATTACAGACCCATATTTATCCAAAGGCCGCTCCCACGCGGAAGTGGTTCGGGCAGCCTTGGCTGGCGGTGCCACCATGATTCAATTAAGAGAGAAAGATGCTAGTTCGTTGTCGTTTTACCAAAGGGCGCAAGAAGTCGCCGCTGAAACAACACTGAAGGGTATCCCTCTGATCATCAATGATCGCGTAGACATAGCTTTAGCGGTGGATGCTGACGGCGTCCATGTCGGACAAGACGATCTTCCTGCATCTGTAGTCCGCTCAATCATCGGTAATGATAAGATTTTGGGGGTTTCGGCTTCAACGGTTGATGAGGCCAGGAAAGCAGAGCAAGATGGTGCCGACTACATCGGGGTAGGCGCAGTGTACACAACTGCGACCAAAGGGGATGCTGGAGCTGCGATTGGGCTTGCACATCTCGCCGAAGTTAAAAAATCTGTAAAGATTCCCGTTGTAGCTATAGGCGGAATCGCTCACCACAATGCCGCAGAGGTGATTCAGACGGGTGCTGACGGTGTGGCCGTAGTATCTGCTGTTGTGTCTGCACCTGATGTCGAGGCTGCGACAGCAGCACTAAAGGAAATCATTGAAAAGTCACGATAACAGTTGAAACTGCCTGAGAGGGCAGTTTCAGCTTATTGAGCTGAAAGCATTTCGTTGAGTTTACTTCTGAAATAATTTTGGGTATAATGAAGTATACTTTTGGGAGGCGGTATGCTTGTTAAAATACGTCAACCGAGAAGATTTGCTAAGGATTGATAATCTTGAGTGTCTGGCCAGTACAGCACTCACCTGTCAAGCATGCGGTTTACGTGAAACATGTTCGGGTGTTGTCGTGGGTGATGGGTCAGATAAAGCAGCGTTGATGCTGATCGGGGAAGCTCCTGGCAAACAAGAGGATATGGAAGGTCGCCCTTTTGTGGGTGCTGCTGGCCAACTACTCGATAGAATTCTTGCGGCAGCATCCATCTGCCGGTCCAGTGTTTACATCACAAACACCGTGAAGTGCAGACCGCCGGCGAACCGAATGCCTTCGCATCAAGAAATAAGCACATGTTTTCCGTGGCTGGTTCGCCAGGTTGAACTTATTCAGCCTGCCATCATTGTATGTTTGGGCGCTCTCGCTGCGCAGACGATCCTTGGTCCTCAGATTCGAATCACTCGGGATCGGGGCAAAATTTATGAGCGTAAAGGTAAGATCATTATCCCCACATTTCATCCGGCGGCTTTACTGAGGGATCCGGGCAAAAAACGTTATGCATGGGAAGATTTTCAACTGATACGTGATTGTTATCAGAGGATAGAAAATGAAAAGAAACCTACAACGAACAACAGGGAGGAACTGTTATGACAAATCAGGTGATTCATCCATGGGATGTGGAAAGCAAGGTAAAGGAAGAGCTGGAAGTGCTCATAGATGAGATATTCCAGGTACAAATACCAAAAGAAGAAATTCCGATCGCGCCATCGCCCAGTCCGGAGTTTGGCGACCTTTCGACGCCGATTGCACTGCGACTGGCAAAAGCAGCACGCAAAGCACCCATGGACATTGCTGAGCAACTGGCTACATCCTTGGAAGCTCTGGACATTCCATATGCAGGATCCTTCTCTGTGACAAAACCCGGATATATCAATATCAAATTGAATGCTAGTAAATTTGCTGGTGACCTTTTGCACACGATCCATCAGATGGGTACCACTTTTGGAAACAATGAAGATGGAACAAAGCAGAGGTTTGTCATTGAACATACCAATATCAACCCAAACAAAGCGGCTCACATTGGTCATCTGCGCAATTCCTGTCTGGGTGATACCATTGCCCGGCTTGCTGAGAAATGTGGCTTTGATGTAGAAGTACAGAATTATATTGACGATACAGGCACTGCGGTAGCGGATGTTGTGGTGGGATTGCATTATTTGGGTGAGAAATATGACGGAAAACAACGTTTTGATTATTTTTGTTGGGACCTGTATACAAAAGTCAATATTCTCTACCAGGAAAACCCGGAGCTAGAAGCAAAACAGGCGGAAGTGCTCCATCTGATTGAAGAAGGACACAATGAGATAGCCGAACTAGCTAAAGAAACATCAAAGAAAATTGTAGATTGCCACTTGCACACCATGGCTCGCCTAGACGTGTTTTACAAGGTTTTGACTTGGGAAAGTGATATTATGAAAATGGGTTTCTGGAAACATGCATTTGAGAAAATGAAAGAACAGGGTGGTATCTACTATGAAGAATCAGGACCAAATCAGGGTTGTTGGGTAGTTAAATTAGGAGACTTACCTGAGTTTGCCAATCTGGAAAACCCAGATAAAATTCTCCTACGCTCAAATGGAACAGCAACCTATACGGCCAAAGATATTGCCAATCAGATGTGGAAGTTCGGCATACTTGGTAAAGATTTTCTCTACTCGGTTTACTGCACCCAAGAAAATGGCGAAACACTCTGGACAACGGATATGGATGGCAGTGAGATGAATGATTTTGGCAATGCCGACGTTGTCATGAATGTTATCGATATCCGCCAAAAATATCTGCAAGATGTGCTGAGATTATCCCTGCATAAACTCGGGTTTGAAAAGGAAGCAACCAACAGTATTCACTTTGGATATGAGGTTGTGGCTCTATCCATGGAAGCTGCCCGGGAACTTGGTGTTGAAGTAAGCGAAGATCGGGATATCTATGCGATGGCAGGACGAAGGGGCATTGGCGTTAAGGCGGACGATTTGATCGACCGAATCATTGATAAAACGACAGAAGAGGTGGCGAAAAGACATCCTGAAATGAGTGATGAAGAACAAAGAGATCTAGGAACACGAATTGCTGTGGGCGCGGTACGCTACTACATGATTCGCTACAACACAAATTCGGTGATCGTGTTTGATTTTAAAGAGGCATTGAGTTTGCAGGGGAATACAGGCCCTTATCTTCAGTACTCCTTTGCCCGGGCATCCAACATTCTCAGAAAAGCTGGAGTTGACGACCAGGCTGAGGCAGCTGAGGCTCCGGTCCTTCAGACTGAGATGAATGTCGCTGAGATGGACCTGATTAAAAAACTGGCTGATTATCCACATACTGTGCGAAAAGGATTTAAAGATGTAGCCCCATCCGTTGTGACGGACTATGCCTATAATCTCGCCACAGCTTTTATGAGTTTCTATGAAAAGGCACCGGTTCTTTCTGCCGAAGGGGATACAAAACAGTTCAGATTATTGCTAGTTGCTGCTTTCCGGCAGGTGATGGCGAATGTCCTGTATGTTCTCGGGATCCCTGCACCGGATCGGATGTAGAGGTTTCTACGATGAAATGGGAGTTTAGAAGCAACCATCCCGATGATACTCGCCGCTTAGGGCATGCAATTGGAGAGCTAGCATGTGGTGGCGAAATAATCTGCCTTGTGGGGGATTTGGGTGCTGGAAAGACCCTGTTGACGCAGGGGATAGCAGAAGGCCTGTCAGTTCAAGGCTATGTCAACAGCCCAACCTTCACTATCGTATGCGAATATGAAGGAAGGCTTCCATTGTACCATATGGATCTCTACCGGTTGGATGACCCTCAGATGCTCGAAGATATTGGATTTGAAGAGTACCTTTCCGAAGACGGGGTTACTGTCATCGAATGGGCTGAAAAAGCGGGATCTTGGATGCCGAAAGAGTGCCTGCTAATTAGAATCGAACGAATTGAAGGTCCAGATTCGAACAGAAGGTACTTCGGAATGACCGGAATCGGGCAAAAACATATCCGAATGCTAAAGGGGATGATGGCGCATGCTGATACTGGGAATGGATACAGCAACCCGCACAGCAAGCATTGGCCTGACTGAGAAGCAGAAGTTGATCGGCGAATTCAGCCTGCATGTAGACAAAGTCCATTCAAAGAAACTGATGCCGATGCTAGATCAGCTCCTTTTCGCTGCAGGACTGGATGCATCAGATATTGACGCCATTGCAGTCTCTGCAGGACCCGGTTCATTTACTGGTCTGAGAATCGGAATGGCCACGGCTAAGGGTTTGGCTTATGCACTGGGTGTTCCGCTGATTGGGATCTCAACATTGGCAGGATTATCCTATAACTGCGCTGGTACGGACGGATTGCTCTGCCCGATCTTGGATGCACGGATGAGTGAATTTTACACAGCACTTTATCAATGGCACCATGGAGCGTTAATTCCGGTCAGAGAAGATGCCGTTATGGATCGGAATGAACTGGTTCACATGCTTTCTCAAGAAGGGGAAAAGAAACTGATTATTGCAGATCCCACTTTGGTAGAGAAGCTGAATTTGGATGGAATACCATCAGCCAGCAGTATTGAATATGCACCCGCTCATCAGGTTAACCCCCGGGGTGCCGCAATAGCACTGCTCGGGGAGGAAAAGCTGAGCAGGGGTGCCGATGATTCCATTCTTACATTGCAACCCTCGTATTTGCGCCGGTCTCAGGCGGAGATATTATATGGGCAAAAGGTAAAAGAATGAGTGGGAAGAGTCTTTTAATACGGTTGATGACCAAAGATGATATTGAAAAAGTCCTGATTGTTGAAAACAGTTCTTTTCCAACACCATGGAGCAAGAATGCATTCGTTTCAGAATTGGCCAATGCCGGGTTCACCCGCTATTTTGTCGCAGAATGTCTTGATCAGATTGTGGGTTACGCGGGGATGTGGATTATTCTCGATGAAGCCCATATTACGAATATTGCTGTTCATCCGAACTGGCGCGGGAAAAGGATCGGTGAAGCTCTCCTCTGCAGGGTTATTGAAGATGCTGTACTTGCCGGTTGCATAGGAATTACGCTGGAAGTGAGAGTCAGTAACGATGTAGCGCGGAATCTCTACAGAAAATATGGTTTTACAGATGAAGGTATCCGAAAAGGATACTATACCGATAATAATGAAGATGCAGTGATTATGTGGAAGCGAATCCTTAAGTAGGGAAGGAAAATGCAGCTGTAAAGCGAATAATCACAACAAAGGCAGATTCTTGAAAAGCAGAGGTGATTATTCGTGAAACTCGTAGTAGCAATTGTCAGCAATCATGATGTCGGCGAGTTGCTTCTCGCATTTTCCCGCAAGAAGATCCGATCCACAAAACTTGCAAGCTCCGGGGGGTTTCTGCGTGAAGGCAACACTACCCTGCTCTTGGGCGTGGATGATGATCGAGTACCAGAAGTGTTGAGTATCGTCGAAGAAAACTGCAGCTCACGAGTGGTAACGCGCACTGATATTATGGGAATTCATGAATCACCTTTATTGAATATGACTCCGCTGGAGGTAGAAATCAGCGGAGCAACCGTATTTATCCTGCCTATGGAAGAGATGCTGAAGTATTAAAGATCTGAAGCCAAGCGGCATGGTCCGCAGTCATAAAGACAGTCCCGGGCTTGTACCGGGGCTTTCTTCTTCAAATGTGTAGCGAGAGCTACAAGGTGACAAGGAGGGGTAATATAATGGGGAAGAGCATGGATGCCAAACGACCTGTGAGTGAACAGGGGCATCAATACCATATCAATGCAAAGCCAGGTGATATTCCCAGATATGTACTTTTACCCGGTGACCCTGATCGCGTGGAAAAGATAGGTGAGCTTTGGGATGAGTACCACGTTGTTGCTCGGCACCGTGAGTATCACAGCATCCGTGGCCGCGTCGGCGCTGCCGAAATAGGCGCAGTATCTACGGGTATCGGAGCCCCTTCTGCTGCAATAGCAGTGGAAGAACTGGCGGCGATTGGTGTAGATACATTCATCCGCGTGGGCAGTACCGGGGCTTTGACTGAAAATATCCAATGCGGGGATCTGATTATTAATTCAGGTGCGATCCGATTTGATGGAACTACACCGTATTACATTATGCCCGAATACCCAGCAAGTGCTCATTACGAAGTGGTCTGTGCCTTGATTCAGGCATGCGAAGCACTGGGGTTATCCTATCATGTAGGTGTTGGTGCATCTACTTCTTCCTTTTACACAGGCCAGGGGCGGCCGGGTTATCGCGACTATCGACAGTCATGGATGGAACATCTAATACCCGATCTTCAACATGCAAATGTACTAAACTTAGAGATGGAGACTGCATCGATTTTGACACTCGCATCAATTTATGGTTTGCGAGCAGGAAGCATTTGCACGGTATTTGCCAATCGAGTTACCAATACATTTGAGGTAATTGGTGAGAACAGAGCAATCATGGCTGCTAACAAAGCCGTTGAAATTCTTGCAGAATGGGACCAGCAAAAAAAAGCACAACATAAAACTCATTTTTACCCTGCACTCTTGAGCAGTCGCAGAAAGGATAGAGAAGAATGAGGAATCTAATCCTAGGAATCGAAACCAGCTGCGATGAAACCTCTGCGGCTGTGGTTGAAGATGGGAGAACCCTTCTGTCGAATATCGTCGCTTCTCAGATCGACATTCATCAAAAATATGGCGGAGTGGTACCGGAAATTGCATCACGGAAACACATTGAGGCAATTATTCCTGTCATTGAGGAAGCATTAACAAGCGCCGATATTTCGTTAGATGATTTAAGTGCTGTAGCAGTGACCCGCGGACCAGGACTGGTGGGTGCACTGCTTGTAGGTGTTGCTGCAGCAAAATCGATTGCCTATACGAAGAAAATCCCCTTGTTAGGGATCAATCATATAGAAAGTCATATTTATGCCAACTTTCTGGATAACCCCGATATCCCCTTTCCCGTAGTTTGCTTGATTGTGTCGGGTGGGCATACCGATTTGGTCTATATCCCGGAACATGGGGAATATGAACGGATGGGAAAGACCCGCGACGATGCCGCCGGGGAGGCTTTTGACAAAGTTGCGCGTGCGTTAGGGTTGGGATATCCAGGTGGCCCCATTATTGATCAGTTGGCTAGCGCGGGAAATCCTAATGCGGTGCAACTGCCGCGGGCGTATCTTGAGAGCGGTTCTTATGATTTTAGTTTCAGTGGTTTAAAGACTGCTGTCATGCAGGCGGTCCAGCGGTCAACTAAAATGGAAGAACCTATTGGAATGGCAGACATGGCCGCCAGTTTTCAGGGTGCCGTTGTAGAAGTATTGGTTAATAAAACAATAGCTGCCGCCAAAGAAAAGCAGGCGGCAAGCGTAATAATCGCCGGTGGCGTAGCTGCCAACTCTGAACTGCGCAGAAGGCTTTCAGAGGCAGCCTTGGCTGCAGGTTTTACCTTTCATAAGCCTCCGATGGAGCTTTGTACAGACAATGCCGCAATGGTTGCCTGTCTTGGTTACTATCAATGGACAAAAAAACGATTTGCAGGACTGGATTTGAATGCAGTCCCCAGCCTTCCTCTGGGACAAAGGTGAAATTTGTCCTGAAAATTTTGGGGAAACATGTTGAAACGGTTGTGGATATTTGCAAAAAAAGCTTTGAATTTCGAGGTTTTTCCCTGTGGATAACTATGTTGATAATGTGGATTAATCTGATTTTCGATTCAGAAACGAGGGTATGATATGACAGGTGAAGCATATGAGCTCATTCTCCGATCTGCTCAAGACTATGGCGTACTGCCTTTGACGTCCAAGTGCAATGTGGCCTGCTTGTTCTGCAGCAATCATCAGAATCCGCCGCAAGTTCGCACTTACAATATCGGCACCTTGTCTTTGGAACAGATCGATGAGATCGTCTCATATATGTCAGGTCAAAATAAAATTGTTATCGGGGAATCTGCCACCCGGATCAATGAAGGGGAGCCGTTTACTCACCCACACATATTGCCGATTTTGCATAAACTACGGCAGAGATTTCCTAGCACTCTCATCCAGATTACCACAAATGGCAGCTTGCTGACAGACGCACAGATTCGACAATTGGCTGAGCTGGAGCCATTGGAAATGTATCTCTCTTTGAATAGTGCCAGTGCCCACCGGCGTTCATTGTTGATGCGTGATCCGTTAGCTTGTCAGGCGATCCGGGTTCCAGAATTACTCCATAAACACAATGTATCGTATCATGGGAGTCTGGTTGCTTTGCCGGTAACCTTGGGATTTGAGGATATGAACAAGACGATCGCTATACTGGCAGAAAATGGCGCAAAAACAATCAGAGTTTTTATACCCGGTTATACCCGGTGGCATCAGGGTGAAGTTCAGGATTCAATCTCCAGGGAAGTGCTGGCTTCGTATGCGCGGACAATGACAGAGAGATTTGGGGTGCCGGTGTTATCCGAACCACCGGTTTTAAACGATCTCCAAGCTGTCCTCGCAGGCGTGATTTCCGGGAGTCCAGCAGCCTTCATTGGCCTGCAAGCAGGTGATGTGATCGAGAGAGTTGACGGTATTCGGGTATGGTCAAGAAACCATGCATTCAGTTTATGCCGGGATCGGCCATCCCCTCAGATAGAATGGCGGCGAGGGGAGCAGGCCTTTTCTGAATGCATCTCAAAGGAAGATAAAGCATCATCTGGAATTGTTCTCTATGATGATATGAATCTGCAGAGAATGATGACACTTCAGGATCAGTTGAACAAATACACTGGGCGGCGTATATGGGTTCTGACTTCCGTCCTGGCAGCTGCCATGGTTACTTCAGCATGCCAGATGCTTCGGAACCAGCATCACGACATGGCAATAATCCCTGCCCCCAGTGAGTTTTTTGGGGGTACCATTGAGGCTGCAGGTTTGTTGACTGTCAGAGACATTATCCATGAAGCAACAAGAAGGTCCATCCGATCAGAAGATGTGATTGTGTTACCGCAGGAACCATTCGATCATCACGGAATGGACCTGACGGGGGAGTCTTACCGGAGTATTAATGATACGATCGGCTGTGCAGTCGTACTGGCATGATTATCCAATCTCAAAGGGGGGGCAAGTATGTACAAAGTGCTGAAAAAAGAGTTGCTGGCAGAGGCCATGTATGGGATGGACATTGAAGCACCCATGGTGGCCAGAAAGGCACAGGCAGGGCAGTTTGTGATAATTCGTACAGATGAGAACGGTGAACGTATACCTCTCACAATTGCTGATTTCGATACAGCAGCCGGTTCAATCACCATCGTATTCCAGGTTGTGGGCAAAACTACCGCTGCACTAGCACAGATTGCAGAAGGTGAATCCATTCAAACATTTACTGGACCGCTTGGAAGACCAACAGAGATTGAAAAGTTTGGGACAGTCGTCTGTATTGGAGGCGGGGCTGGAATAGCGCCGGCATATCCTGTAGCCAGGGCAATGAGAGAAGCAGGCAATCGCGTCATATCGATTATAGGCTCGAGAACTTCCGAATTGCTTTTTTATGAGGATCAGATTAATTCTGTAAGCGACGATTTCCGTTTGGCAACGGACGATGGGTCCAAAGGAAAACACGGGCGAGTGACGGATGTGCTGCAGGATCTTCTCGATGAGGGAGTTACGATTGACAGGGTATTTGCGGTTGGTCCTGTGCCAATGATGCGGGCAGTTGCAGAATTGACCCGGCCTTTGAAAATACCAACCATTGTGAGTTTGAATCCGATCATGGTGGATGGTACAGGGATGTGCGGTGCTTGTCGCGTTTCCATTGCCGGAGAAACAAAATTTGCCTGCGTGGATGGCCCTGAATTTGATGCGCATCTGGTGGACTTCAAAGAGCTTACTACCAGGCAGAATATGTACCGCAGTATGGAACAGAAAGCGCGGGAACAATATGAGGAAGATCATCGAGGTGAATGCCGATGCCAGTAAAAAAAAGAACACCCATGGCTGTCAGGGATCCAGATCAGCGAAAAAGCGGTTTTTCTGAAGTGGCATTGGGCTACACCGATGAAGAAGCAAAAAAAGAAGCGGAACGATGTTTACAATGTGCAAACCCAACCTGTGTTTCAGGTTGTCCTGTTTCGGTGGATATCCCTGGTTTTATTCTGGCGATCCGAGAGGGACGCTACCAGGATGCTATTGAGATCATAAAAAGAACCAATAATCTTCCGGCTGTATGTGGCCGGGTATGCCCGCAGGAGAGTCAATGTGAAAAGGGCTGTGTGCTGGCTAAGACGGGTGAACCGATCGCAATTGGGAGATTGGAGCGTTTTGCAGCTGAGAAGGAGCAGGAATTGCAGGAAGCTAAGAAAAGAAACGAATCTGAAAGCAAAACTAAAGTTGCTGTAATCGGTGCAGGGCCAGCAGGTTTAACTGCAGCTGGTGATCTTGCAAAGTATGGTTATCAGGTGACTGTTTTTGAAGCATTGCATGAACCAGGCGGAGTATTGAGCTACGGGATACCAGAATTTCGCCTGCCGAAAGATATTGTGCGCAAGGAAGTGGAATACATCAAATCCCTGGGGGTCGAAATTCTGACAGATATGGTGGTTGGCAAAGTAATTACGATCGACGAACTGTTTGCTGATGGTTATGAGGCCGTATTTATCGGGACTGGGGCAGGGCTACCCAACTTTCTGGGAATCCCTGGCGAAAATCTCAACGGCGTTTATTCAGCAAATGAGTTCCTGACCAGAGTCAACTTAATGAAAGCCTTCTCGTTTCCCAACCGGGATACGCCGGTATTTATCGGAAAACGAGTAGCTGTTGTTGGCGGCGGAAATGTAGCCATGGACTCGGCACGTTCTGCTCTACGGTTGGGTGCCGCATCTGTAACAGTGGTCTACCGGCGCTCGCGAGAAGAATTGCCGGCCAGACATGAAGAGGTTGAACATGCCATGGAAGAAGGTGTGGAGTTCATGCTTCTGACCAACCCCATTGCCCTGGAAGGGGATGAAAATGGATGGGTGCGATCTATGAAATGCATAAAAATGGAACTTGGTGAACCGGATGCCTCAGGAAGGAGACGACCGGTTCCTATTGAAGGATCAGAATTTGAACTACCTGTCGATGAGGTGATTATTGCTATCGGGCAGAGTCCAAATCCCTTAATTTTGCAGTACACACCCGGCCTGGAAGCGACACGCCGCGGGGGCATTCAAGCAGATGAAGATACAGGGAAGACCTCAAAAGATGGGGTGTATGCCGGAGGTGACATCGTCACTGGTGCGGCTACTGTAATTTTGGCTATGGGCGCAGGCAAGAAGGCTGCGAAAGCAATCCACGAGATGCTGCAGAAGAAAAAGGAAGGGGGAGAAATATGATTCCCGCAAAAGCAATTGCACTGGAAATGTTCAAAAGGATGCTTCGAATTCGGATCTTTGAAGAGGAAGCCGTACGGCTGTTCCGTGCTGGACTTATGCCGGGCAGAACCTTCCCGTGCACTGGGGAAGAAGCCGTTTCGGTTGGAGTGAGCATGCATCTGAATGATGGTGACTATATCACAAGCACCCATCGTCCCAATGGGCACCTGATTGCAAAAGGGATCGATTTGGGCGAAATGATGGCTGAACTTTTTGGGAAAGCAGACGGTTCATGCCGTGGTAAAGGGGGGCCCATGCATATTGCTGATGTCAGCAAAGGCATCCTTGGTGCAAATGGGATTGTCGGTGGCGGCTTCCCCATTGCCTGTGGTGCAGCTTTTGCTGCCCAGTATCAGGGTAACAGCCAGGTAGCCATCTGCTATTTTGGGGACGGAGCAACCAATCAGGGCACTTTTCATGAAGCATTAAATTTAGCTGCCATTTGGTCGCTGCCAGTGGTTTTTGTCTGTGAGAACAATAAATTTGGAATGTCGATGCGACAGGAAGACCATCAGACAGTGGAGGACATCATCGAGCGGGCGCCTGCTTATCGGATACCGGGTGCGATTGTTGACGGGAATGATGTGACAGCGGTTTACCGAGCAGCTGAGAAAGCGATTGAACATGCTCGAAATGGTAAAGGGCCATTCTTCATGGAGTGCAAAACTTACCGCAAAACAGGGCATTCGGCCGACGATCCGCAAACCTACCGACCGCAGTCAGATAAGGAACGGTGGCAGGAGATGGACCCAATCATGCGTCTGGCAGGCGAACTCCTGCATGAGAATATTGTTTCCAAGGACGAACTGGTTGCTGTTGAAGATCAGGTACGTGCTGAAGTAGCTGCTGCTGTGGCATTTGCTCAGGACAGCCCATATCCTCAACCGGAAGATGCGTTAAAGCATGTCTATTGCAGTAATCAGGGAGGTGAAGAAGCATGAAGGTAAGCTATGCCCAGGCACTAAACCTGGCACTTCAGGAAGAAATGGCCAACGATGAGCGTGTGTTTGTTGCAGGTGAAGAAGTAGGAATATCTGGCGGAATTTATGGTGTCGCAAAAGGATTATTGGATGAGTTTGGCCCACAGCGTGTTAGGGATATGCCCATCTCAGAAGCTGCGATCATCGGTCTTGCTATTGGTGCGGCAGCGGCAGGACTAAGACCTGTTGTTGAAATAATGTACCAGGATTTCATGGCGGTCTGCATGGATCAGATTGTCAATCAGGCCGCAAAGATGCCGTATATGTTTGGCGGTAAGTTATGCCTGCCATTGGTTATTCGGACACAATGCGGCATTGGGCGCCATCAGGCTGCACAGCACTCGCAATCCTTGGAGGCGTGGTTTGCCCATATTCCAGGACTGCAAGTAGTCATGCCGTCCAATCCTGCAGATGCCAAGGGGCTTTTGCAAGCAGCTATTCGTGACGATAATCCAGTCATCTTCATAGAACATAAAATGCTCTATGCCGAGCAGGGCATGATTGAGGATTCAAAAACACCGATCCAGATTGGTAAAGCAGCCATAGTTCGGACGGGACAGGATGTCACGCTGGTCAGTTATTCCTGGATGTTGAAAAAGACACTTGCGGCTGCGGAAATGCTTTCAGATAAGGGTATTCACTGTGAAGTAATCGATATGCGCACAATCAAGCCTCTGGACATGGATACGGTACTGGATTCAGTGAGAAAAACCGGTCGATTAGTAGTCGTTCAGGAAGCTGTGCTTACAGGGGGCGTTGGAGCAGATATTGCTGCAACCGTTGCTGAGAAAGCTTTCAGCGTTTTAAAAGGTCCCATTCGCAGAGTTGCAGCACCGGATACACCAGTACCTTTCAGCCCGGTATTGGAGGAGTTTTATACTCCCAGTGTCGAAACTATTGTGGCAGTTGTTGAAGACTTAAAATTTAACTAGGAGGTATTTGTGTGAAGAATAAATTAAGAGAATCAATGAGTGCAGGAAAGAGTGTTTTTGGGACATTTGCCGGCACCCCTGATCCATCCATTATTGAAGTGTTAGGTTATTCAGGCTTCGACTATATTATTCTGGACATGGAACATGGCCCTCTGGATACAGTTGTTACAGAGAATCTGATGCGGGCTTGCGATGTATCCGGTGCCGTACCCGTAGTACGTGTAACTCAGAATAATCCTTCTTTGATCCTGCGTGCATTGGACTGTGGTGCACTGGGTGTTATCATTCCCCAGGTTAATGACTATGAATCAGCAGTTCACGTAGGCAAAGCTGCAAAGTATTCACCAGCGGGTTTCAGGGGAATGGCACTAGGTACGCGGGCAACCAAATATGGTATAATGAAAAGGGATGAATATCTCAAATTTGCTAATGAAGAACCATTGGTGATTATCCAGTGTGAAACTCAAGAGAGCTTGGATAATCTGGAAGAAATCGTTAAGGCACCAAATATTGATATGATTTTTATCGGACCAACAGATCTATCCCAATCAATGGGATACCCAGGGTTGATCGATCAACCTGAGGTTCAGGCAGCCATCCATAAGATTGTTGAAATCACCAAAAACGCTGGACTCTTATGCGGGATCTTTGTGCGAACGGTAGATGAAGGTAAATACTGGGCTCAAAAGGGCGTACAGTTTGTTGCCCTCGGCGGAGACAAAGGTTTCCTTTTTAAGGCTGCAAGTCAGGCTGTTTCCGATTTATCAGAAGTGAACAGCTAAAAGAACTGATTCCGGCGTTTCTTTAGGGAGAAGGAAATACACGGAGCCCCTGAGGATACGAAGGGGCTCTATTCTATTTTGTGGTCGACATTGACTGTAACGGTCTTTGCTTGGGATTAATCGAGAATTGAACTTTTTACACAAATCTGCTATTCTTGTAGATGAGATTGTACAGGAAAGGAGGGGATAGAAGATGAAAGTTGGCATTCCGAGAACTTTGGCCTATTTTTCATATTTTCCGGTTTGGGAAACTTTCTTCCGGGAAGTCGGAGCTGAAGTGATTGTGTCCAATCCGACCAACAAGGATATTCTCAATGCTGGAATAAAAGAAACAATTACAGATGCATGCATTCCAATTAAACTTTATCATGGGCATGTTGCCAACTTGAAAGGAAAGGTAGACTACCTCTTCATTCCCCGTTTGGTTAATCTGAACAACTCGACAACGTACTGTCCCAAGTTTCTCGGTTTGCCTGAGATGGTTAAGAGCTCAATTGAAGGCTTACCACCAATCATTGACATTCGCGTGGATTTGCGGAAGGGGCGGTATGAGCTTTTTAAGATCAGCTATCGCCTTGGAAGAATGTTCACCCGCAATTCCTGGCGGATCATCCGAGCTTATAGGAAAGCACTTGATTCCTTCCGAAAATTCAGGAAGCTGATTGAAGAAGGTGTATTTCCTGAAGATGCAATTAAAGTAGTAAATGGCTCGGCGCATCTTGAGAAGAAGAATGAGGATCCAGAGCAACTTAAGATAGCACTTCTTGGCTATCCTTATGAAATATATGATGGTTTTCTCAATTTGAATCTGATTGATAAACTGAAAGCGATGAATATTTCCATAGTTACAGCAGATATGATTCCGGAAAAAGTACTGGACACCCAAAAGGGGAAATTTTCAAAGGGAATGTTTTGGACATTCAGCGACCAGGCATTAAAAGCCGCCATGTATTTTATTGAACAGGGGAAAGTAGATGGCATGATTCATGTTACCGCATTTGGCTGCGGACCTGATTCGATGGTAGACCGTTATATCGAGCTAGAAATTAAGGATAAGAAAAACATTCCATACATGTCGCTTATGATTGATGAACATTCAGCTGAAGCCGGGATGCTGACCCGACTGGAGGCTTTTGTGGATATGCTCAGGCGGAGGAGGTATCAGGATGAAGATCGCATACCCGTACATGGGGCCAACGCCAAGACCGTTTAAGTCTATGCTGGAAGCTTTTGGCAATGAAGTTGTCCTTCCTCCAAGACCGAGCAAGAGAACACTGGACCTGGGTGTTAAGTATGCACCTGAGTTCGCTTGCCTGCCGTTTAAAATTGTCCTGGGAACATTCATAGAGTGTCTCGAACAAGGTGCTGACACCTTGGTAACTTCTGGGGGTGTGGGTCCTTGTCGTGCAGGACAGTATGCTCCCCTTCAGAAGCGAATCCTGCAAGACATGGGGTATGACTTTGAAATGCTAATATTTGAGCCCCCAAGCAGGGACTTGGCGGGGATCTTGCGCAATATAAAAATTCTCAGCAATGGCAGTTCTATGTGGGAAGTTATGAATCAGATCAATATCTTGTGGAATAAGATAAAACTCCTGGATGATCTAGAGTATGCTTCCCATCAGATTAGAGCCAGAGAAATTTCGAAGGGAACCACTTCCCGGGTATTCAAAGAACAGATTGAAAGAGTCTACCGGGCAGAATCTTCGCGAGAAATCCGGAAACTTAAGAAAGATACTCTGAATGCAATGCGTGAAATCCCTCAGGATCTTGAAAAACCGATTGTTAAAATTGGGATAGTTGGTGAGATTTATGTCGTTTTGGAACCAGCCTCTAACCTTGAAATTGAAGAAAGCCTTGGTGAAATGGGTGCCGTTATTGATCGATCCATGTTTGTGACTGGTTGGACGAAATCAAATGCTATTCTCGATATCATCCGCATGGCAGGGGAAGCGGATGTTCGCAAAGCAGCAAAACCCTACCTGCCTGAAATGGTAGGCGGTCACGGACAAGACTCGGTGGGGCATACGGTCATGTACGCTAAAAAAGGCTTTGACGGAGTTGTGCAATTAGCACCGTTTACCTGCATTCCAGAGATAGTGGCAAAAAGCATTCTTACAAAAGTGAGCAAAGAATACAATATTCCGGTCCTGACCTTTTTCTTGGATGAGCAGACTGGAAAAGCAGGCATGCAGACTCGTCTTGAAGCTTTTGTGGATCTGCTGCTGAGAAAGAAAGAGAAGAAGGAGGCTCCACACGAATGGACGGCTACCTCGGCATCGACGTAGGATCTGTCAGTACGAATTTTGCTGTAATTGACGATGCAGGAAAAATCATTGAGAATATGTATCTTCGCACAAAGGGGCAGCCGATCAAGGTCGTTCAGGAAGGGGTAAAGAAGCTGGGAGAGAATCTCAGCTCTAATGTCAGAATCTGCGCTGTTGGAACAACAGGCAGCGCGCGGTATCTGACTGCTGCAGTGGTCGGTGCAGATTGTGTGAAGAATGAAATTACTGCCCATGCAGTTGCGGCTCAGCATGTTGTGCCCAATGTTCGAACTGTACTCGAAATCGGCGGGCAGGATTCAAAGATCATTGTATTGCAGAATGGCATTGTCTCTGATTTTGCTATGAACACAGTATGCGCTGCTGGTACAGGTTCATTTCTAGATCACCAGGCAGAGCGTTTAGGCATCCCAATTGAAGAGTTTGGCGGTATAGCGCTCAAGTCGCAGCACCCAGTTCGAATTGCCGGTCGATGTTCTGTCTTTGCAGAATCTGACATGATTCACAAGCAGCAGCTAGGGTACAAGATCGAAGATATTCTTCGTGGTCTCTGTGATGCACTGGTGCGGAATTATCTTAACAATGTAGCAAAAGGGAAAGCGATTGCAGAACCTTTGGTCTTTCAGGGCGGGGTGGCAGCGAATCTGGGCATCAGGGAAGCATTCCGAAAAGAACTAGGTATGGAAGTAATTGTACCTGAATATTTTGCAGTTATGGGCGCCATAGGTGCTGCATTGCTGGCAAAAGAAGCAGTACAAAAGACTGGGAAAACAAATTTTCGCGGTTATAATCTGGTGGATATTGATTACCGTGCCTCCAGCTTTGAATGTACTGGGTGTCCCAATCGCTGTGAAGTTGTTGAGATGCACATGGATGGGGAGGTTATTGGCAGATGGGGGGCACGTTGCTCCCGTTGGGATGTTGTCTAGCTGACCGTATCTGCTTTTTATGTCATAATGTCAGGTAAGAAGCAGGAAATGAGTCTTCTGTATCGAACTATATTCAGTGGAGTTTTGTTGACAGTCTTTGTGCTTGTATGTTTCAGTATACAACATGAAAAATAGTCTTATCGAGGCAGCATTGATCGCTGGCACACCTTTCGATCAGGTTGCAGGTGGCGATAAGGTTAGTTTTTTTCACGTTAAATACAAAATACGTTATGCAAATTTTCAGTCTTTTGTAGAACTGCGAACCGAGCGGAAGAACCGCAACGGCTCATACATTAAGAGAGGATGATGTTCATGTTTTCAGATCGCCGAGTTGAAATTTTTATTGGTGCCTTTGGCAGTGGGAAGACGGAGATTTCAATCAACTATGCCCTTGCCCTGGCACAGAGTGGGAGAGAAGTAATATTCTCAGATCTTGATGTGGTTACGCCATATTTTCGCTCTAGAGAAGCAAGAGCGGAACTGGAAGAACAGGGGATCAAGGTAGTGGCTCCCCCCATGGGATCAGATAGTCCTGCCGTACCTGCGGATGTTCTAAGATCCCTCCAAGACTCAGGAAGCAAGAAAGTTGTTTTGGACGTCGGGGGCGATAAATTAGGGGCAATCGCTCTTGGACAGTACAAGCCGATCCTTCCGGATGATGCTTACGAGTTTAATTTTGTCATTAACACAAAACGTCCCTTCACCAGTACTGAAGAAGGAATAAAATATATAGTTAGCGAAATAGAAAGAGTATCGAGAATGAAAACTACCGGGTTTATCAACAACACAAACCTAGGTGTAGAAACAACCCTGGAGGATGTAAAAGAAGGAGAAGAGTTAATCCGAAAAGTCGGTGAATCTATGGGCATACCCATTCGGTTTACAACTATGACCGATGCCATCGCCGAAACAGTAAAACCGGGAGATTTTGATATGCCGATCTTTAAGCTTGACCTGTTTATGGTTCCGGCATGGATGGCCGGAGGGTATGATGGAGTTATGAGAACAGGAAACAAGGGTGGCAAATACAAAGCTGCTGAAAAAAGAGATTACTGGATGAATACAGATAAATAACCGGTAGTAGGATTCATGCTAGTATACAATGAAAGGAGGATAATCATGCCGAAACCCGTAGTCAATGAAGAAAGATGCAAAGGTTGCGAGCTTTGCGTATCTGCTTGCCCGGTTAAGATTCTGGCTCTAGCAAAGAAGATCAATGCGGCCGGATATCACCCAGCAGAATGCATCGATGAGGCCAAATGCATTGGCTGTGCATTTTGTGCCCAAATGTGTCCCGATAGCTGCATCGAAGTGTTTAAGTAAGCAAAATTGATAAAGAAGGGAGCGATTAACGAGATGGCAGGAAAAAAAGTTCTCATGAAGGGTAACGAAGCTGTTGCTGAATCTGCTGTATTAGCAGGCTGTCGTTATTTCTTCGGTTATCCTATTACCCCTCAGAATGAAATTCCAGAGTATCTATCCAAACGTATGCCCGAAGTTGGCGGCGTTTTTGTGCAGTCTGAAAGCGAACTTGCTGCAATCAACATGGTTTATGGTGCTGCTGCTTCTGGAGTAAGAACAATGACTTCATCCTCCAGTTGCGGTATCAGCTTGAAATCAGAAGGGATCTCCTACATTGCAGCAGCTGAAGTACCTTGCGTAATCGTTGATATGTCAAGAAGAGGCCCCGGTATCGGTGGTTTGCAGCCGACTCAGTCCAGTTACAGACAGGCAACCAAAGGCGGCGGACACGGTGGTTATCGCTGCATCGTCCTGGCTCCTTCATCTGTCCAGGAAGCAGCTGATCTGATGCATGATGCCTTTGATCTCGCTGATAAATGGCGGAATCCTGTATACATCTATGCTGACGGTCTGATTGGCCAGGTCATGGAACCTTTGACACTGAAGGATCCTGTTGATCCGGCTGGCTTGAAGAAACATCCTTGGGCTGTTTCCGGTCCTGCCGGTCGTCCGAGAAACATGGTTAGCTCAGGCGTATCCGAAGAGAAATTCGAATACCTGAATAAAGAGAAATACAAAAACATCGAAGCCGAAGAGCAGAGATGGGTTGACGAAAACCTGGAAGATGCTGAGTATGTTGTAACTGGATTCGGCACTGTTGGCCGGATTGCAGCCACTGCAGTTAAGAGAATCCGTGAAAAAACCGGTAAGAAAATCGGGTTCATTCGTCCGATCACAGCATGGCCGTTCCCACAGAAGGGTTATGACAAAATTGCTGACAGTGTGAAAGGCATCTTGGTTGTGGAAGCCAATGCTGGACAGATGGCTGATGATGTCAAGATGGCTATTAATGGCCGTGTACCTGTCTACTTCGAAGGTACTTATGGCAGCACCATGCCGACTGTGGATGATGTTGCAGCTATGATTGAGAAATTAGGAACTGGCAAGGAGGTGCTCTATTAATGGAAAAGGTATATGAGAGATCAAAATCTCTGATGAACATCCCCATGCATTACTGTCCGGGATGCACCCATGGGATTGCTCATAAACTCATTGCTGAAGTTATCGATGAAATGGGTTTAAGAGAAAAGACCATTGGTGTTTCCGGGATCGGTTGTTCATTCCTCAGCTACTTTGACATCGATGTTGTCGGTGGAGCCCATGGGCGTGCTCCTGCCACTGCAACCGGTGTAAAAGCTGCTAATCCTGACAAGTTCGTATTTACCTACCAGGGCGACGGAGACTGCACAGCGATCGGTGCTGCAGAAATCCTTCACGCTGCTGGTCGTGCTGAAAAATTCACTACCTTCATGGTTGCCAACGGCGTATTCGCCATGACTGGTGGACAGAAGTCCCCCACAACCATGATCGGCCAGAGAACAACCACAACCCAGGACGGGCGTGACGCTACACGCGATGGTCTGCCCATTCGTGAAGCTGAACTTATTGCTCAGGTTCCTGGCGCATACTATGTTGCCCGTGGCGCTCTGACCAGCCCAAAGAACATCGCAAAATCAAAAACCTACATCAAAAAAGCAATCCAGTATCAGATGGAAGGTAAAGGTTTCACATTTGTTGAGCTCCTCTCAACCTGCCCGACAAACTGGGGTATCAGTCCTGTTGAATCCCTGAAGAGAGTTGAAGAGGATATTGCTGCTTATTATCCGTTAGGCGAAATCTTAACTCCAGAGGGGGTGGCATAAATGACGATGGAATTCCAATTGGCAGGTTTCGGTGGTCAGGGTATCATGGTTATGGGTCAGGTTATGTGCTACGCCGGTCTGGAAAAAGAAGACAAGCACGTCTCTTGGTTCCCGTCTTACGGTGCTGAAATGCGCGGTGGTACTGCAAACTGTGCTGTCGTTATTTCAGATGAAGAAATCGGATCTCCCGTTATTGGCAAGCCGGATGCGATTGTGGTAATGAACAATCCATCACTGCTGAAGTTTGAAAAGGATGTTAAACCGGGCGGATACTTGTTTGTCAACAGCACGCTGGTTGATCGCAAGCCCACTCGTGACGACATCAAGATCATCAACGTACCAGCAAACGAAATTGCCAACGATCTGGGCAATGCTCGGGTAGCCAACATGGTTATGCTCGGCGCATTGGTTGAAAAAACCAAGATTGTTAAGCCTGAATCTGTTAAAGAAGCGCTGAAGGATCATCTGCCTGAGCGTCATCACAGACTGCTCCCGATGAACTATGAAGCACTTGACAAAGGCGCTGCAATTGCAAAAGAGCAGGGCTAAGAGAATCTGACATAAAGTATGTACATTTAGAGGGAGATTATCTCCCTCTAAATGAATTTTTGCCCAATTATCGGAAGGAGTGGCAATATGATCATTCCCTTGAAAGAATACACTCCGCAAATCAATAGTGATACTTTTATCGCAGATACCTCAGTAATAGCCGGGAAAGTAACGATCGGTAAAGGGAGCAGCGTTTGGTTTGGTGCCGTAATCCGTGGTGATTACGATTCTATTGAAATTGGTGAGAGCAGTAATATTCAAGATCAGTGCGTTCTCCATGTCGTGAAAGGAAAATCAGTGAAGGTTGGAGATTATGTTACCATTGGTCACGGAGCAGTACTGCATGGCTGTGAGATAGAAGACGGTTGCATTGTTGGTATGGGAGCTGTTATCCTTGACGGTGCTGTCATCGGAAAAGGCTCTTTAATTGGCGCCGGCGCCCTCGTGCCTGAAGGTAAAGTGATCCCCCCGGGTTCTCTGGCTATCGGTTCACCAGCAAAAGTGGTGCGTGAATTCACTCCGGAGCAGGCTGCAAAACTCAAGGGCAATGCGATGGGGTACGAAGCACTCTGGCGAGATATGTACGTTAAGTGAGGAGGGTGTGTATGGAAAAAGTGTATCGGGTCTTAACCTTTAATCCAGGCTCTACATCCACAAAGATAGCAGTATATGAAAATGAGAATCCTGTTTTTCAAGAAACGATTCACCACTCAGCAGAGGATCTTGCTGTCTTCCATAAAGTCGTAGAGGAATACGATTACCGAAAAAACGCCATTTTGAGCATACTAAAAGAACAAGGATACGATCTAAATGATTTCGACGCCATTGTCGGCCGTGGTGGTGTACTGCAACCGATTACAAGCGGGACATACTTGGTAAATGATGAGATGGTAAAAGACGCGTACGAGTGTAAAAGAGGGCAGCATGCGTCCAATTTGGGAGCATTGATTGCAGATGAGTTATCGAAGGAAGTCGGTATCCCTGCATATGTAGTGGATCCAGTATCAGTGGATGAATTTGAAGAGATTGCTCGGATATCCGGCTGGCCAGAGCTACCACGGGAGAGTTTGTTCCACCCATTAAATCAAAAGGCCGTGGCCAGACAGTTCGCAAAAGATTCACAACAAAAGTATGAGGATCTGAATCTGATTGTATGCCATATGGGTGGGGGTATATCTGTAGGTGCGCATAGGCACGGAAGAGTAATTGATGTGAATGGTCTGGAGGGAGGTCTGTTTACCCCCGAAAGATGTGCGCCGAGTACATATGGAATTGTTGAGCTCTGTTTTTCTGGGGAAATGACACAACGAGAAATCGAGAAAAGGCTCGTTGGACTAGGTGGGATCCAGGCGCATTTAGGCACAAAAGATGCTAGGGAAGTAGAGAAAATGATCGATGCTGGTGATAAGGATGCAGAATTGGTATATAGGGCGATGGCTTATCAAATCAGCAAGTCGATTGGTATGATGGCAGCGGTATTGCAAGGAAAAGTGGATGCGATTCTCCTGACTGGAGGACTAGCGTATTCAAAAAGACTGTGTGATTGGATCGAAGAAAAAGTAAAATTCGTAGCGCCGGTGAAAGTCTATCCTGGGGAGAAGGAGCTAGAATCCCTTGCATTGGGAGGTTTACGAGTTCTGCAGGGATTGGAAGAACCAAGACACTACCCATCATAGTGAATACTCAAAATCGATGTAAACAACGAAAACACCCGGAAGGGTGTTTTTTGCTGTGTCAATGGCGGGGAAAAGGCAAAAAAATATTTCATTATTGGATGAGCATGAAAATCTGCGAAAAATGCTTATTAATCGCGCAAAATGAATAAAAAATCAATAATATTTGTTCTATTGCCAACATTGATAATATTAATAATATATTGACATATGTCTGATGAAAGTGCTAAACTGAATATGGTATATAGTTAGCCGGGAGAAGGTGAGAATGACAAGAATGCTAATGCTGTTACCTAGAATACAAATTAGGAGGGAAACAGTGAAATGATCGAAACCATTACCAATATCGTATCAGCCATTAGTAACTTCTTTTGGGGCCCGCCGCTTTTCATCGCTGTTTTAGGAACAGGACTTTATTATACTATCGCATTTAAAGGCAATTACCAGCTTAAAGTGGGTTTCCACATGAAGAACACATTTGGCA
>CAZDAI010000005.1:13169-37725 GCA_964503545.1 uncultured Candidatus Sumerlaeota bacterium | reverse complement strand
CTTCCAGCCTCACGGGACTAGTTTTAAGGTCATTTATTAAAGCAATACTAGCATATATTCCTCTCTCTGTCTATATATTCCATGCACTTATGCAAACTATATGCAGCTTTAGATAGCATCCATCTCTCTATAGCAAATATTTTATGCTATATTAGAGCTACAGGCATCCCAAACACTCAACATCCATGAATATGAGCAACACCCGATTCAGCCTAGACCGTGTAAATCATCGCCACCCGCCACGTGCTTATCAACGGATAAAGTTTCCCTGTTAGCATTCTATCGCTTCAGATTACTCATCCCATAATAACACGTGTGATGATCAAATATAATACTAATCCGTAGAATACAACGGCACCTGCCATTACAATAGGTTTCCCTCATGTAAAACCAGGAATTTTTCTCCATAATGGCAATGACTTTCGATCTGCCGGGCAGTTATTCTGCGACATGAGACCACCCTCCCAGTTTCCCTTTTGCTGATATTTTCGCTTTTTGCAAGAGATATCCTTTTGATTTGCAAAACCCTTTCTCGGTTTTTTATGTCTAATAGGTGAGTGAGCTAGAAAAGCACGAAGGAGGTACCCTGTGGACATCAACATTCTAGTTAATAAATCGAAACTAGGAGACGGCAATGCTTTTTGGGAGCTTATCGAACATAAAAAACATTCACTCTACAGGACTGCTTTCTGGTATGTAAAGAATGAGACAGATGCAATGGACATCGTCAGCGAAGCAGTCTATAAAGCATTTATTTCACTGCACCAGCTGAAGAATAACGAATTTTTCCACACCTGGCTCATGCGCATCTTGATCCACTGTGCCTTTGACTTCATGAAAGCAAACAGAGACTCTTTGCCGTACCAGGGGGATCTTAGCATTATACCAGAGAAGCCAGCAGATACCTTGGAAGATATTCTTGATCTTCGTTTAGCTGTTGCAGCCTTGGATGAAAAGCATCGAACAGTTATAATCTTGAAATACTTTGAAGACATGACCCTCGTTCAAGTGGGGGAAGTATTGGATATGCCCGTCGGTACAGTGAAAACATATTTACATAGGGCTTTGCAGCATTTACGCATAAAACTTGAGGAGGTGTAAATAGATTGGATAAAAAAGTAGATTGGCAGAATATCCATCAAACAATCTCTGTTCCTCATGAACTAGACCATATTCTTAATAGAGCAATTGATAAAGGTACACGGGTCATTCGAAAAAGAAAGATGATTCGTAGAACCCTGATCAGTATATTCATATTGCTTATAGTTTTTACTATAACCGTTAACATTAGTCCTGCATTTGCGGAGCAAATTGAACAACTTCCTGGCGGGCTTCAGCTAATTCAGGCGATTTCTTGGAATAGAGCAATGACTATCACTTACATAACAGAAGAAATATCAGAGCCCATTTTATATCAGTATCATGAGAGTCAACGAATAGTCCATGTTACGATTATTCCCTATCCAGTCTCTAGAATAGACCTTATAGCCACTGCTAGAGTACTATGGGTGGATGCTTCAGTATTATCCGATCAAAATATCCGATCAGCCTTAATAACAAGGTATCAGGCCGGTATAATGACGGTTATCATTGGATATGATCAACCCACACAAACATTGGCAGATTACTTCGGTCTTGTGGAGAAGAAGACGAACCATCATATTGATTCTAAGTTAGCAGGCTATCTCGTGCAGAAGATCGCGCATCACGAAGTCGTCCACAGCATCCAGTATGACAATGATACGGATTCAATTCCGATTGACTCCCTCGTTCAGGTTTCAAGAAAAGATTTCACAGACTTATTTTCGAATTAATGATTATGTGGTGTGCTACACTAGTATTTTTCTTAGTCAGTCTTCGTTTCTGTTTCTTTATAGCGATGATTTCAAGATATGACATAACCTTTCTCCATCTGAGGAGCTGTAGTGTAATTGAAATATTACACCATCATGATTTTTACTTATTAAGGATATCATAAGGCGTAGGTGCCAGGAATTTTATTGAAGTGGAGTACTCTGATAATTATGATATTGCAGAAACACATGTAACATTCAGGTCATTCGTTCTGGCAGAGCTCGGTTGTATGTTTCATAAATGATTCATCATGGTTTACTGATCACAAACTGCTCTAATATGTAAGAAGGAGTGCATATGCACTCCTTCCTGTATTAAGAAGATACCGGAGCGAGCCGGGAAAAATATCCTTGGAGCGGAAGACGGGATTCGAACCCGCGACCCTCGGCTTGGGAAGCCGATATTCTACCGCTGAACTACTTCCGCATTGCACCATATTCATTATAAATAGAATTCATCTCTTCTGTCAAGGAAGACTCTGCCTTAGTGTTCCACCCTGCTGCAATGCACTAGCCATTCTCTGCGAAAAAAATACCCGACGGTGTCAGGTACTCGTGGTGCCGCAGGCCAGAATTGAACTGGCGACACGAGGATTTTCAGTCCTCTGCTCTACCAACTGAGCTACCGCGGCAAATGTATGGCGGAAGCGACGGGACTCGAACCCGCGATCTCCTGCGTGACAGGCAGGCATGTTAGCCACTACACCACGCCTCCGCAATGGTGGGCGATGACGGGGTCGAACCGCCGACATCCTGCTTGTAAGGCAGGCGCTCTCCCAGCTGAGCTAATCGCCCATAATTAACATGGTGACCCCACCGGGATTCGAACCCGGGTTACCGCCGTGAAAGGGCGGTGTCTTAAACCGCTTGACCATGGGGCCATATAGGATTATTGGTGGGCCATGATGGGCTCGAACCATCGACACCCCGCTTAAAAGGCGGGTGCTCTGCCACTGAGCTAATGGCCCACAGTTTAGTATACTATCATGAGACTGAAGAAATGTCAATGCTTCAGCCGGTATTCATTCCGAAGCATTGACATTTTATCAAACAGAATTTCGTTTGTCAAGAATCTCCCAGTATCATTTGTTCTTGTATTATGGTCTCTAAATAAATTTATCAATGACGATGGTTTGTCCTCTCTCAGCTCCAACTGAGATAATGGATATGGGAACACCAATCAACTCCCGGATCCGATCCAAGTATTTTTTCGCGTTATCCGGCAGATCGTCGTAGCTGGTAATATTGGTTATATCTTCGACCCAACCATCCATCTCTTCATAGACAGGTTCACAATCAGATAATACGGTTAACGTCTGGGGAAATTCGCGCAAAATCTCTCCCTTGTAACGATATCCATTGCATATGAGAATCTTATCCAGGCCAGTCAAGACATCCATTTTGGTAAAAGCGATGCTGTCAAGCCCGCTAAGACGTACTGCATACCGCAATATTACAGCATCGAACCACCCGCATCGTCTAGGTCTTCCGGTTGTTGTGCCATATTCTCGGCCTTGCTCACGAATATACTCTCCGGTTTCATCCAACAACTCAGCAGGGAAAGGTCCAGAGCCTACCCGCGTAGTGTATGCTTTGGCAACACCAATCACTCGATCAATTTTCGTTGGTCCAACCCCAGCACCGATACAGGCACCCCCTGCGATCGGATGCGAGGAGGTTACATAAGGATATGTGCCAAAATCAATATCAAGAAGTGTCCCTTGCGCTCCCTCAAAAAGTACTTTTTTGCCCTCTTTTATGGCTTCGTGAATTAGCAAAGACGTATCGGCAAGATACGGCCGGATGATCTCGGCATATCGCAAATAGTCCTCGAGCAATTCTTCTTTTCCCAGTGGGGGCAGCCCATAGACTCGATCCAGGATATGATTTTTCTCTGCAAGATTTCGTGCCAGCATCTCAGAGAACACTTCTTTATCTAGTAAGTCGATTAAACTAATGCCGATCCGGGCTGATTTATCCATATATGCTGGACCAATCCCCCGACGTGTTGTGCCGATTTTATTGTTGCCCTTCCTGTCTTCATCTGCAGCATCCAGCATTTTATGATAAGGGAAAATCAAATGGGCGCCGCCGCTAATTCTTAGATTTGAAGTATCGATGCCTCGTCCCTGCAAGTACTCCAGTTCTTTGATGAGGACCTCCGGATCAATTACAACACCATTTCCGATTACGCACTGTTTTTCTTTGTACAGGATTCCAGACGGAATTAAATGCAACTTGTACTCCTGATCCCGTGCTACTACGGTATGCCCAGCATTATTTCCACCCTGATAACGTACAACCACATCCGCGGTTTTTGCCAGATAATCAGTTATTTTACCCTTTCCTTCGTCACCCCATTGAGCACCTACTATCACGATTGCAGACATCCCATTACCTCCTCATGATACCAATAAATCAATCCAAAAAGCCAATACAATAATACCAGACGAACACCCGAATGTCAATCGTAAGCCGAATGATTCTGTGATAACGCTATTTAATGTTCGATTATGAAGATGATTGTTCATAGATCTGCCGCTCGAGGTTGTCGAATCTGGACAATTCCTTGTGGAAATACAGTTCTACAAGGCCTGTTGGCCCATTTCTTTGCTTTGCAATTATCAGCTCTGCAACATTGGGTTTTTCACTTTCCGGATTATAGTAATCATCTCGATAAATAAATGCAACTACGTCTGCATCCTGTTCAATTGCGCCTGATTCACGCAAGTCAGACAACATAGGCTTTTTATCCTGTCTTTGTTCTACTGCTCTACTTAACTGTGAAAGGGCAACTACTGGTACTTCAAGTTCTCTTGCCAAGGATTTAAGTGAGCGGGAAATATCTGAAATCTCCTGTTGTCTATTCTCATGCCTTCGTGAAAGATTTTGCATCAACTGCATGTAGTCAATGATAACAAGCCCCAATCCGTGCTCTGCTTTTATTCGTCTTGCCTTACCTCTCATCTCCATCACGGATATACCAGGTGTATCATCAATGAACACAGGAGCATCGCTTAAGCGCCCTAGTGCAGCAGATAATTTAGGCCAGTCAGACTCCGTAAGATATCCAGTTCGCAATCGTTGGCCATCAACTGCCGCCTCAGCACACAGCATTCTTTGAGCTAATTGTTCTTTCGCCATTTCCAGACTAAAAATAACAACTGGGACATTATGATTCACAGCCGCATTTCTGGCGATATTCAAGCACAAAACAGTCTTACCCATAGATGGTCGTGCAGCAACAACAATGAACTCAGATGGCTGAAGCCCCGAAGTAATCATATCCAGTTCGCGGAAGCCTGTTGGTACCCCAGTGACACCGCCCTTATTATTATACAGATGCTCAATTTTATCAAATGCATCAACGAGGACATTTTTGAGCTGAGAATAGCTCTTTACAGTTCGTTTCTGTGAAATATCGAAAATCTGCTGTTCCGCACGATCTAGTACAGCTTCTGCATCTTCTCTGTTTTCGTAGCCAGAAGTTACAATTTGCGTGGCAGCCTGGATCAGATTCCTGATTAGCGCCTTCTCTTCGACAATCTTTGCGTAGTACTCTACATTTGCTGCCGTCGGAACCGAATTAGCCAAAGAGGCAAGATATGCTGCCCCCCCTGACGCATCCAAGGCGCCCTGACGGCGAAGTTCTTCAGCAGATGTAACAAGATCTACAGCTTCGCCTTTTTCGTAGAGTGTCAATGCCGCCTTGAAGATCTTTTTATGCGCATCGCGGTAGAAGCTGTCAGGTGACAGTATTTCCACTACTTTTGCTATCGCGTCCTGTTCAATTAAGATTGAACCCAACACTGACTGTTCGGCTTCAATATTTTGTGGCGGAACTTTGTCTCCCAAATCATTCATCACTGCTTCCTCCCGCTCATATTATCTTGCTTGTTGGCCAAAAAGCTGGGTGATCAGATCCTCTATCTGATCAACGGGCAAAACATCCATCCCTTTGATTGCATCTGGAATTTCGCGTTTGTTCTCGGCTGGAACAAATACTTTTCTGATACCTGCCTGTCTGGCCCCATACAACTTTTGTGCCAACCCGCCAACGGATTTAATTTTTCCCTGAAGGGAAACTTCACCACTTACAGCAATATCCTGGGGCAAAGGTATGTTTTTAACTGCACTGTACACTGCCAAAAAAATTGCTGTCCCCGCCGAAGGCCCGTCGATATTTCCACCACCGATTATATTCACATGAATGTCATAATTTGAAACATCTTCCCCAGTAATCCTTCTCATCAAAGAAGCTGCATTGAACATGGAGTCCTTTGCCATTGAACCCGCGGTATCGTTAAACCGCACACTTCCTTTGCCTGGTTCCTTTGATAAAAATGCCACTGCTTCAATTTCTATGACTGAGCCCAAGTAGCCCATAACCCCCAGCCCAAATATTTTACCGATCTCTTTATTTTCAGAGGCTTTATTGCCGGAGTAAGGCACAAGGCGACTTGTTCTAAGCACATCAGTAAGATCGTCCTTTGTTAACCTTGCATGACAATCATTGTTGTCCTGTTCATTTCTTTTATATAGCGAGTATCCGTAAGCATCAGCCAAGATGCTGACTGCCTTTCTTCCTTCGATAGTATATTCACTGACCATTTCTGCTACATGTTCATCTAATTCTACCCCCAGTTTTTCTGCCGCACTCTCAACTATTTTGACAATGTGCTCTGGGGTAAGCGGTTCGAAATAGACCTCTGAACACCTTGATCGGATCGCTGGGTTAATCTCCTCGGGGTCTTTGGTTGTAGCCCCAATAAGGATAAAATCAGCTGGTACACCGTTCTCAAAAATTCTGCGAATATAACTAGGAACATTGGGTTCATCCGGATCGTAATAAGAAGAATCGAATTGCACTCGTTTGTCTTCTAGCACTTTAAGCAGCTTTGTCTGCAGTATGTAATCCAGTTCACCGATTTCATCAATAAACAATACGCCACCATTTGCTTCTGATACCAAACCTAGCTTTGGCTCTGGAACGCCTCCCTCAGCCAGGTCTTTTCTTGCCCCTTGGTAGATGGGATCATGAACTGAACCGAGGAGCGGATTAGTAACTTCCCTTGGGTCCCATCGAAGCGTTGCCCCATCTACTTCTACAAACGGTGCATCTTCAGCAAAAGGGCTGTATGGCAACTTGCGTGCTTCTTCCAGCGCCAGCCTTGCGACCGTGGTTTTACCAACACCCGGCGGACCATACAATAAGACATGCTGTGGGTATGGTGATGCAATTTTTGCGAGCATGCTTTTTACGGCCGCTTCTTGTCCAATCACCTCACTAAGTGATACGGGCCGGACGTATTCTAGCAATGATTTGGTGAGTTTCCGCTGTTCTAGCCTGTCCAGCTGTTCGCTTTTCGCTTTAGTTTGAGCATTTTCTGGCCCGCCTTCTTCTTTGAGGATCTGTAGCTTAATATCTTTCATATACTCTTCATGTCTCGTTTGCATCCGATCTGATATTCTTTTCTCTAGCCGATCCTCAACTGCTTTTCGGGCAAGCAAGTCCGAAATTTCTTCCTCAACATCCAACAGAATCTCGCTGATTTCGTTATCAGCCGGGATCTTATCCAACGTCGGATCTTCAAACACAATTTTCTGCAAAGCCAGCACTCGTTCTGCGACGGACTCAGATTTCATGCCATCGAGTGCATTGAGTTTACCGGCTTTAAAAACCAGTCTGTCAGTGCCATAGATATTGGCGAGCAGATTAAACAGAGCAGTTACTTCCCTGCTTAGCTGCATTGCGTCACCGGTTCCATCATGATCATTCAATTTATGATCAACATTCTTTTCTGAAGAAGAAAAGAATTTCACAAGCATTACCCCCTAATGTTCTCTATTCAGAAACAGTAAAACGAATGTCAACCGAAACATCCTGGAAAAGGCGAATGTGCGCACTGTATTCTCCAAGTGTTTTAACTTGCTCATTTAGCTCGATTCTCCTTTTATCAATCTCGAACCCAATCGATGCTTTTATAGCATCAGCTAAATCTTTATTTGTAACAGACCCGTAGAGGCGCCCACCTTCTCCAACCTTTGCTTTTACATCAATGACAGCAGTTTTAAGTTTTTCAGCAGCCTTCTGTGCTTCGATCTCTTGCTTTTTTACCTTATTTACCTCTTTTTCCTGTTTAGCCTTTAGCGTCTTCATTTCTCCCGAAGTCGCTTCAACAGCCCATCCTCTTGGGAAAAGATAATTCCTTGCATACCCATCAGAAACGGTAACCAAATCCCCTGCTTTGCCAATTTTTTTTACATCTTCCCTCAAAATGACCTTCATTGCTATCCCCTCCCACCTAAGTATTCGTCTATGGCGGTCATAAGTTTATTTTTTGCTGATTCGATGCTCATCTCATGCATCTGTGCGCCAGCACCCATTGTGTGGCCTCCCCCACCCAGTTTTTCTAAAATATTCTGCACGTTGATGCTGCCAAGAGAGCGAGCACTCACCCAAATTCCTTCCGGATATTTGCAGAGAACAAACGAAGCATTGACTTCTCGAATGTTCAGCATTTGATCTGCAGTTTGGGCTGCTAGTTCTCCTGCATTCGTAATCACTTCATCGCAGTACCCCATAGCAATGTGTTCACGGTAAATTTCGATATTATGCATGATTTCAGCCCGGAGAATAAAAGTCGATAAATCATCTCGCATCATATCTCGGACTAAAAGAGGATCAGCTCCTTCTCTGCGCAGATAAGCGGCTGCATCGAATGTTTCTGCTCCTGTAAAAACGGTAAAGTTCTTTGTATCCAAAGCAATTCCTGCCAGCATTAGCGTTGCTTCCCATTCAACCAGAACCATGATATCCTTCTCATACTGGAAAAACTCCACTACCAACTCTGTCGTCGAAGAAGCATAGGGGTCTACATAAAGTATCTCTGCTCCCTCAATTGTTTCGCCAACTCTTCTGTGATGATCGATAACGACCAATTTACTAGATCTCCCGAGGAGCCCCGGTGCAATTACTAACTCCGGTCTGTTAGTATCAACAATGATGATCAACGTATCCAGATCGGCCAATTGTTCGGCTCCATCAGGAGTGATGAAGAGTTTATCCATTTTCACTTCAGGAATCAGTTTTGCAGACAACCTGTTTATCCAATGATCTTCCGATTCTACAACAATCTTCACTTCCTTTTGGTAACGCGCAGCAAGCGCTGATACCCCCACAGCTGCGCCCAATGAATCAAGATCTGGCGCCTTGTGCCCCATGATGATAATCTGATCTGCTTGCTTCATCGCTTCCACAAGTTGATTTGCTGCCATTCTTGCTTTTACGCTGCTTCGTCTACGATTCAGATTAAGTCTGGCTCCATAGAAGCGAAAGCCATGATGGTCTTTCACTACAACTTGATCACCGCCACGGGATACTGCAATTTCCAATGCAGATTCTGCATTCTCACCCATTCTTATAGCTGTCGAATCCCCAATGCCAATCCCGATGCTTAAAGTTGGCTGCATCCGATTGCCTCTGGTGATGGCACGAATCCTTTCCAGAATTGCAAAATGTTCATCTTGACAAACTGTAAGTTTGCAATTGCTGATCAGCCCAAGATATTTATCTTCGCCAATCTTCTTAACGAAAATCTCGTTCTCTGTGCACCACTGGAATACCGTAGTGTCAATTTCAGCAGCAAAAGATGGTCGATCCTTCACATCTGTGCTGCGCAGTACTTCATCAAAATTGTCAATGTATAAGAGAATCAAAGCTTGGTTTGAATCCTTGTCGCGTGGTGTAAGATCGCCAAAAAAAACATCATAGCAGTCATTCATGGTGGGGTCTTGAATTAACCAAATCGGATATTCCATATCGCCATTTCGTACTGTTGTATGAAATTTCCCATCGCTGAATTTATTCTGCGTGAAACACTTCAGCTCTCGTTCAAGATCACCGACTGAAAATTCCTGGTTCTCGATCATTGCGACTAACGGCTGATTCATAGCAAAGAGTCCTAACTCCTTATCAAAGCAGCCGGCTGGGAAAGGGATCCTATTTAAATCTGCACATATGAGATCATCTTTGCTCATGTTCTTCACCCCGGATCAAACAAGATCTATTACAAATATCGCCATGATTGCTGTCAAATGGGTCACACCCAGCAAGCCCGAACTATCCACAAGTATGCGCAGATTCGAGATATGTTAAAGAATCATATCCCATCCAATTTTTCTCATGATTACTTTGTGATTGTTGTGTATTCGATAACGTAGTGCCTAATCCTTGCTAAGTCCCGGAAAAAAAGAAGGAGCAATATTTATTGCTCCCAGCTTCCTATTCTGATGTAAATGGCAAAAGGGCAACGTTTCTTGACCTTTTTATAGCTACTGTCAGTTGTCGTTGATGTTTTGCGCAGTTTCCTGAGATTCTTCTCGGGAGGATTTTCCCTCTTTCAGAAACGAATCTTCGTAACTTGCCAACATCTTTGTAATCAATATGTTCTACCTTATCAACGCAGAAATTACATATGCGTTTCTTTGGTCTCTTATTGCGATCACGCCTCACAATATCTCCCTCCTTCTTGGGAATTAGCTAGAAATCATGGTCTCGTATCTAGAAAGGCAAATCATCGTTAGAAACGTTGATCTCACTCCCAAGGTCATCATGCCCATCCGAATCATTACCCTGGCGATCCTTAGGCCAATCAAGAAATCTCACATTATCTGCAACTACTTCAGCAGCTTTCCTTTTTTGGCCTTCTTGTGTTTCATAAGACCGTACCTGAAGCCTTCCTTCAACTGCAACCAATCTTCCTTTGCCCAGATTATTAGCGACAGTTTCGGCAAGTTTCTGCCAAACTACAACGTCTATGAAGTCGGTTTCCCTGGTTCCCTGCTTGGTTGTAAATTGTCTGTCCACTGCAAGTGTAAAGTTTGCCACTGCTGCCCCACTGGGCGTATAGCGCAGTTCTGGATCGCGCACAAGTCTTCCGATCAGGACTACTCTATTAAGCATTCGAAAACACCTCAGTTCTTTTCATCTAGCTTAATTGTCATGTAGCGTAAAACCTCATCAGCAATCCTCTGGATTCTCTCAAGCTCTTTTGTCGTCTCGCCCGGAGCTTTAAATTGCATCAAGACATAGTATCCATCGGGATAATCATTAATCGGATAAGCCAGTCTTCGTTTTCCCCACTTATCAAGCTTAATAATTTCACCATCATGGCTCTCGATAAGCTCTTTGAAACGCTCAACGGTTGCAGCCAAAGTTTCCTCATCAAGATCAGGACGTAAAATATACATAGACTCATATGGTGTCACTCTTTTCACCTCCTCCCTTTGGACTAACGGCTTCGCTTTGCGAAGCAGGGATGAGTGCACCTGCACATCACTAATACAGGATTATATCACTTATTTCCATCAAATACAACCATTCAGTGCTCCGAATGAAAAGCGAGCTATTCGTCAGTTGATTCTTTCGCCTTTACAATCTTTTTAACCCCTTTTTCGAATTTCGGCCTCGGAATCATTACTCTACGGCCGCATCCTTGGCACTTCAGTCCGAAATCTACTCCAGTTCTGGTGATTTCCCATACATCAGTACCGCATGGATGCATTTTTTTCATTTGTACAATATCACCCACAAAAAACTTAGCCATAGCGTTCACTCCATTTTACTCTTGTCGATATCAATGGGAATTGATTTTCCATCACCCATAATAACCATGTGCGGGAACGGGATTTCGATCCCCGCCTCATCCAGTGCTACTTTGGCTCGACGTCGAATCTCACGCGTTACTGCCCATTGTTCCATGGGCTTTGTTTTTGCCCACAAAAGAATCTTTACTCCAGAATCTGCAAGATCAGTTACTCCAAGGACTCGCGGCCCATCCGTAATCACTTCAATATCCTCAGCTGCCTGAGTGCACATATCTCCTAAAACTGAAAGAACCTTTTCCAGATTCTCTTTGTATGCAACCTGAACTTCTACCAGGACACGCATATTGCCAGTCACATAGTTGGTGACTTTGGTAATAAGGCCATTCGGAATAATGTGCAACTGTCCCCCGAAATCGCGGATTTTTGTGGTTCGAAACCCAATTTCCTCTACAGTGCCATCAACCCCAGCCGCTTCAATATAATCTCCTATGGCAAACTGCTCTTCGAGTATCAGGAAAAAACCTGTTATCACATCTTTTACTAAATTCTGTGCGCCAAACCCAACCGCCAACCCCAAGATCCCGGCGCTTGCGAGAATGGGGGCAGTTTGGATTCCAAAGATGTCCAAAATAATCAAACCAGTAATAAAGAACACAGCATAACGGACAACACTGCTTACAAGCGCGCTAAGTGTTTTTGCTTTCTTCTCCTCGATGCGAATTCTGTGGTTGTTAGCCGCAGGTATAAATAGCTTATCGATCATAAATGATGAGAAGCGAAGTACTACCTGAGCCCCAACAATGACAATAAGCACACGAACAAACACAGATCCCCATTGACCCATAATTGCTGGGTCAAAAATGTTACTAAGAAATCCCAAGATAAGTCCCCCTTGTGACTGATTTATAAAGAAAACTCTATCGGAGCCTTCCTTATGAGCACGCTTATCTTTTCATTTATTGCTCAGTTTGTATTTTCGTGCAATGCTGCGATTACTTCTTCATCTGTCACCTGCGCAAAATTTTTGTAAAATTGCCCAACAGCAAAGAACATCAATGGCGAGGAGAGACTTACGACCTCATCCGCTTCACCTTTAAACAATTCAAGCGTATCTGCTGGTGCCACAGGCACTGCAAGAATCATCTTTAGCGGCTCTTTTTTTCGCAAAAAACGCAGTGCGGCCAACATCGTCATTCCAGTTGCAATACCGTCATCCACCACAATCACGATAGTGTTTTTAAGAGAATCTGGGATTGCGTATCGGTAGCTTTTCATTCGGCGTTCAATCTCGGCCATCTGCCGCTCTGTTTCCTGTTCCAAGTATTCTTCTGTTACTTGTTTACTTCTCTTGCCTGTGTCGCTCAGGACTAACGTCCCGTCCTCGGCGACTGCTCCGATGCCATATTCTGGGTTGCCAGGAAATCCGATCTTCTTGGTTATTATAATACCCAGATCTCCTCCGATTTCATCTCTCAGCGCCTTGGCTACAATTGTACCACCTCTGGGGATCCCCAAAATCAACTTGTTTTCATATTGATAGTCCCGGAGGTGCTTCGCCAGTGCTATTCCTGCTTCCACCCTGTCTGCAAAAAGCATCTGAACCCCCTCCTTCACGCTTATTTTTGAGTGCCCATTATTCGCAGTGCATTGGGAAGAATGAAAAATCGGGCAGGCAATCTGCCGAAGATCTCACCATCGGCGTGGATGGACAGATGTTCTGGCCCTTTGATCAATACTTCCTTGCCCTTATAGATCTTTACTTTCGGGTGATCGATGTGTTTTCCTTTAAAGACGCTCGGAAAAGTTACTAAGAAATCCAGTTTACTTAGATCTTCAAGAACACAGATATCGAAATAGCCGTCATTTATCAGTGCATCAGGGGCAAGCATCATCCCGCCGCCATAGTATTTTCCATTTGCCACGGCACAAATGTAAACCTTTTTATTCAGTATTCGTCCATCAATGGTAATCTCTAATTCAACTGGAACAAACGTAAGCAATTTCTTTATTACCGAAGCAACATAGGCTACAGTTCCACGAAGAAATCGCATATTGTTGTTCATGTCCGCAACTACTTCAGCATCAAAGCCGGCTCCCCCAATATTAATAAAGTAGCGATCACCTGCTACACCTAGATCAATCCTTGACGCGCTCTTATTTGTAATCGCCAACAATGCTTCTTTTGGATCTTTTGATATGCCCAGCGTCCTGGCCAGGTCATTTCCAGAGCCTGCAGGAATAATCCCCAGCGAGATGTCCTTACCAACAATACCGTTGACAATTTCGTGAATTGTCCCATCTCCGCCTACACTTACAATAACATCGCAGGTTTCTTCTGATATTTCTGAAGCAATGACCCGTGCATGACCCTGATATTCAGTGTGAATCACTTCATAATTCGAAAACAGTTCGCTCTTGCATCCCAACAAAGTTTTCCAAACACCCTTTGCCTTGCCTCGATCAGCTGTAGGATTGACGATAAAGACGACTCGCATACTTTTCCCCATCTCTGATGAAAAAACAGCCCCGAAATTGTTATGGGACTGTATATTTCATTATTATAGTGTATCGTAAGACATGTCTATTCTCCGGTTTTTTCCGTTGCTTTTTCACTATACTGCATATCGCAATTCCCGTGGAAAACAGCGCCTTCGCTGATTACCAAGTTCGCTGAGCGGATATTCCCCACCACTTTCCCAGTTTCAACGATTTCAACTTTGCCTTCAGCGGTGATATTGCCTTTAACCAATCCTGCAACAGTAACCTGCCGGGCTACTATGTCAGCCATCACTTCGCCGGTGTCACCGATAATCACTTCACCGTGGCTGACATCTTCACCTTTGATGCGACCATCAACCCGAATAATTCCTGTCCCCTTAATCGAGCCGTTGATGAGAGTGTCTTTACCAATAATCGTTTCGATTTTTTCGGTCGAGTTCATATCCTTTTTTCCAAACACAAAAGCTCCTCCTTGAAGTGCAAATTACCTTCTTAGGTATGCTGCTGGATCCTGATTTTCCCCTCGATACAAAACTTCGTAGTGCACGTGGGGCCCGGTGGCGCGCCCACTACTTCCCATATAAGCGATAACAGTGCCTCTTGTAACTCGGTCTCCCACTTTTGCACTGATGGATGTCGCATGGGCATAGAGTGTTTGGTACCCATATCCATGATCGATAACGACAGTGTATCCGTAGCCACCCTGCCACCCTGCTGAAACGACTCGACCGCTACCAGTTGCACGGATTGGTGTGCCACGAGAGTTTGCGATATCAATCCCAAGATGGAATTCTGTACCACGGCCCGTCGGAGATCTTCTGTTTCCAAAACCAGATGTGATACGCCCAGAGGCCGGCCAGCCTGCTGGCTTCGCGGCAACAAATGCAACATGCTTTTCCGCCTTAACCGTTAGCTCTTCAAGGTTATTTTCCCATTGTGAAAGCTCAGTTTTCAGAAAAGTAATATCTCCCAATACCACTTCTGCGTATTCTCGAGATGTTCCACGAGTCACAGGCCCACCGGCTGCAATGGTCCTTGTCAGCCCCTGTGTAGCAACACTTTCGGAAACACCTAGGGAGGTCTCTTCCCGGGGTTCAATTTTCAATATTTCGCGAACCTGCTGATCCAGCTCTCTTAGTTTTTCAATTTCAGTGTAAATTTCTTCAGTTTCAGTTGCTAAGACATCGAGTTGCTCTTTCTGTTCTTCATTAATCTCTCTTAACTTTGCCAGTTCAGCCATGTTTTCATTCATTTGGTTGTATCGAACTAAAAGCACCCCGGAGGTTACAGCAGTAGCTACCAAAATTGCTGCCAATCCTAGGATCAGTGCTTTTGAGAAATTAACCTTTATTACTGCTGAATTAGCATGTGGAACAATAATGAATGTGAATTTCTGTTTTAGCTTAAATCGCTTGATCAGTTTCTGGAGCAAACAAGAGCCCTCCGATCTCGCCTATATTTTGCTTAGACAAAAATAACAGCTTTTACATTCTACATTATTATTAGAATTCCTGCAAGCTAAAGCACACAGAACAAACCGGTTCAGAAATAGCAAACTTGGCAAATCATTGATGGCAGGTGATCTGCTCTTGTTTTGTTTAATGCCTGTGTTAGTCACCGCAGTATTTTTTTCTGATTGAGGAGATTAATATACTTTTCGTATAAATTTGAATTCTACTTCAGGTTGTCTCACAAGCCATTTCAGACTTTGATAACTAATCAACGTCGGCCGGTTCTACGGTGAGAATGAATCGGCCTGTAATACTAGTGTTAATTCGTCTCATCCAACGAACACACTTCAGATATCTTTAATCTACTCTCTTTTTACGTCTCGAATTATGACCGTGAATATACAGGGACCGATTGTGGGACATACAAAACCCTCCCATGCGGATCCTTTCGTTGGTTTCTAAGGGTTGCTTTGGAAGGGTTGGTTCAAAATTTAGTCTAGTTATAATTTGCTTTCTTATGATTACGCCTGGTAAATGTCCGCGGCAGTGTTGCCCTTCTGATCGACTCTTGCTCCTCATGTGTCAATTTATAGTTCGACTCGCCACGCGTAATTGGTTTAGCATAAGTTCGAGATTCATCTCGCCCAAATATACTTGTGATTAGAAACCCGCTGTAATCACCATCAAGTAGTGCTACTGAGAAGCTCAAATCTCCACCAACATCATCATAGGCACTATACCTGACAATCCCGATATGATGGAGGCCTGCAGCCGCCAAAGCTTTGACTTCCTCAATCTCTCCCTGCAAATCTTCCTTTACAGTCTGAAGCTGATCGATGTTTTCGAAGTATTGATCAAAAAGTTCCCCAATGTTCTTTTTGTCACTGCCTTTTAAGAGCAGATTATACTTCTTTTGCAGTTGACGAACCTGATTGCTCAAAATGATGGTAAATATCAAAAAGACTATGCCAAAACCAACACTGATAAGTAAGTAATACTTTGGCTCCACTGATGCCAGTACTGAAATTAAATTGTTGAGTGGCTCCATACTGCTTCCTCCAATTTCATGATCCTTAGATGCCAAGCACCTGCATCCGAACATATGTTCTAGCGATATGTTCCACATGGAACAAATCCAGTCTGTTCCATGTGGAACATGTGTTAAACAACAAACTTTCCAGCCGCGCCATTCTTCGTTGAATTTGTGTCTTTTTCGTCATCCTGCATGAGGTAATCTAAAATTCTTTGCAGCTCTGCTTGGTCAGAGAAAGGAATCTCAATTTTTCCCTTCCCTGAATTGTATGTTAACTTAACAAGAGCCCCGATCCTAACTTTTAGAAGGTCCTCGACTGCCATCAGTTCATTTGGAATATCCCGCGTTTTTCTACCCTTTTCCTTTCCCTGTTTTGAGCTTGTACCTAAAACAATCTCTTCAGCCTGCCTGACAGACAATTGCTCAGCGATGATTTTCTCTGCCGTTTGGATCTGCATTTTAGGATCGCTTACACCCAATAGGACCTTCGCATGCCCAACAGTGATCATGCCTTCCGAAAGAAATTCAATCACAGCGTCATCCAGATTAAGCAGCCTGACATAGTTCGCAATTTGTGATCGGCTCTTACCCAAGCGGTCTGCTAGTTGTTCCTGGGTAATGCTCAGATTTTTCATTAATTGCCCATATGCTGTGGCCTCTTCCACCGGGTTTAGATCCTCTCTTTGCAGGTTCTCAATGAGAGCAATCTCCATCAGCCGGCTGTCGTCGATATCGCGAATAACAGCAGGAATTGCCTGCAAATGCGCGATCATCGCAGCCCGATAGCGTCGCTCCCCTGCAACCAACTGGAACCCCTTCTTATGTTTCCTGACAATAATGGGTTGTAAAACACCGTACTCACGAATAGAAGCGGCCAGTTCAGCGATTTTCTCATCATCGAATCGCTTTCGCGGCTGAAAAGGATTTGTTGAGATTTCCTCCAGAGGAATCTCGGTTACTTTGTCCTCGTCACTTACCTCGATTTCCGGCAAAAGCGCTTCCAAGCCTCTGCCAAGACCTTTCTTACTCATGCTTGATCACTTCCTTTGCCAAATCCTTATATACTTCTGCTCCTCTAGACCGTGGATCGTAAATCATAATGGGTTTACCATGACTTGGGGCTTCACTAAGCCGTACGTTTCTAGGCACAATGGTACGATACACTTTATCTTTAAAATATTTTCTCACTTCTTCGACTACTTGAATCGATAGGTTCGTCCTCGCATCAAACATTGTCAGCAAAACTCCTTCGATTGTTAATCGAGGGTTCAAATGTTTCTGCACAATCTTTATCGTATTTATCAACTGGCTTAACCCTTCCAGCGCATAGTATTCACATTGAATAGGAATTAACACAGAATCAGCAGCTGTTAAAGCATTAACTGTTAGCAATCCCAACGATGGAGGGCAATCAATGAAAATGTAATCATACTTATCACGAATATCCGCCAGGGCTTCTTTCAGCTTGTGCTCTCTTGAAACAACAGAAACGAGCTCAATTTCCGCACCTGCAAGCTGGATTGTTGAAGGTACAATAAAAAGGTTGGGTATTTCTGTAGAAACAACAACACTTTGCAATGGCGCATCATTGATCAGGACGTCATAAATACAACGTCGCATTAACCTGCGATCCACACCCAGTCCACTTGTAGTATTACCCTGAGGATCTGCATCAATAAGCAAAACCCGGCGTCCTTCTTCTGCCAGGCACGCCGATAGATTAACAGCCGTAGTCGTTTTCCCTACCCCGCCCTTTTGGTTAGCAATTGCGATCACTTTGCCCATACAATCACCTTCATCCCGTTTCTTTGCGTCTATTTTCGCCGTATTCCAGATTCATTCCTGCATTTAAGTCAAAAAAGAGAATTCATTCACCATTGAATTCTCTCAGGCCTATTTTCTTATTCTAATGCGGTACTCATAATACCCATCTGCTTCAGTTTGCTCCCATTCAGTTTCAATGCCCGACTGTAGTAAAGCATCAACGGCAGCATTGATAGAATTAAGAAAGATCCGGATATCACGAATTACCATTTTCTTTCTCTGCTTAGAAGTGTTCGCAGTGTTATTTACATATTTTTCCACACGTTTATCTGTTTGTTCAGTATTCAAGCTCTTGCTTATTATTTCTTTAATGATCATCAATTGAGCTTCTTCATTCGGCAAACGCAACAATGCTCGGCAGTGCCTTTCGGTAATCATTATTTCCTGGGAAATAATTTCTCTGATTGATTCTGGTAGCCCCAGCAGACGAATCTTGTTCGCTACGTAGGCCTGGCTTTTACCGATTAAGTGAGCAATTTCAACCTGCGTTATTCCAAACTCATGATTTAGTTTCTGGAAACCAACAGCCTCATCCATGAAAGAAACATCTTCTCGCTGCAAATTCTCTACCAAAGTAGCGGCTGCAGCCTCAACATCACTCATTACTTTTACAACAGCAGGAATTCGATCTAGCCCTGCCATTTTTGCCGCCCGCATTCTTCGTTCCCCAGAAACCAGGATGTATTGTCCTTCTTTTCTTCTGACCAGAATCGGTTGCAAAAGTCCGTGAACCTTTATCGATTCGGCAAGGCTTCTCACAGAATCCTCCTCGACGTATGTTCTGTTCTGATATGGATTCGGGATAATTTCACTGATCATCAAATCCTCAATACTCCCTGCTGTATTATTCATTTTGCCTCCAAAACGAATCTCCAATTCACCACACCCTTACTTAATGATTGCAATCTAAATAGGTCGTTTCTCTGGGATACCAGCACGTCGAGGGTAAATGTCTGGTGTCTGCACGACTTTTTCGATAACGATTATTTTTCGATATATATCCGTCGTAGGGATATTGATATTGCGAATATGTGTGATCTGTCCTCCCAATGTTCTAATTGCACCTGCTGATTTGTTGAGCTCCGCTTCGATATCCTCGCTTTTCATGGCAATGAATATCCCGCCACAACGCACATAGGGAAGACAGTACTCACTTAAGACGGGGAGGTTCGCTACTGCTCTTGAAACAACCACATCATATCTCTCTCTCATTTTTTTATCTCTAGCACCGTCTTCTGCCCGCATATTGTACACTTCAAAAGGAAGTTTCAGGACCCTCTTTACATGCAGCAAAAATTCTGTCTTCTTCTTTATGGAATCAAGCAAAAAAACGCGAAGATCTTCTCTGACGATCTGTATAGGTATACCAGGGAAACCCCCGCCCGTTCCAATGTCCAACAGTGAAGCGGCTTCTTGTGGAATGTCGCCCATTATGGTAAGTGAGTCCAGTAAGTGTTTTGTGATAAATTCTCCTTCATCAGTAATACTAGTTAAATTAATGCGCTGATTCCAATCCAATAGCTCTTTCATAAACCTATTCATTTGTTGCAATTGCATTTCGCTTAGATTTATCCCTAATTCCCGAGCTCCCGCATCGAGCAGCCTCATCTGTGGTTCGTCATCCATCCTTCTTCTCTCCTTTCCTGTTCCGCCCTTTTTGTTCCAGCAGAACAAGCAAAACTGAGATGTCAGCTGGTGAGACCCCGGGAATTCTTGAAGCCTGTCCGATCGAAACAGGCCGTATTTTTGTCAATTTCTGGATTGCTTCCAAGGATAACCCCTTTAATCCTTCGTATTCCCATGTCTCAGGAATCTTTCTATCTTCCATTTTTTTGAATTTTTCTGCCTGCTCAATCTGCTTCTGGATATAGCCGGCATATTTAACTTCGATCTCAATCTGCTCGCCAACCTCATCACTGTATCCAAAACTTTCTCCCATTGCCTTCATTATGCGATTAATATCTGAAAATGAAATCTCAGGACGTTTCAGTAAATTGACGAGTGGGGTAGATTCCCGCAATAGCGAAGAATTTGCCTTCCCAAGCAATTCTTGGACCTCTGATTGTGGTGATGCAAATAGTTTATTCAAACGCTCAATTCCACCAGCAACATCTTTTTTCTTTCTGGTGAACCGCTCATACCGAACATCATCAATCAAGCCAATTGCATGCCCTTTATCAGTAAGCCGTAAGTCTGCATTATCATGCCGGAGCAGTAAACGGTATTCAGCCCGGGATGTCATTACCCGATATGGTTCATCGGTTCCCTTAGTGACAATATCATCGATCAATACTCCAATATATGCTTCTGCACGATTCAGTATCATCGGCTCTGTTTGATTAATGGCTAGAACTGCATTTACTCCTGCAATAAGCCCTTGGGCAGCAGCCTCCTCATAGCCTGAGGTACCATTAATTTGTCCAGCACAGTACAGTCCTGATATTAGCTTTGTTTCCAGCGTAAGCTTCAGCTGGGTTGGATCCACATAGTCGTATTCGATTGCATAGCCAGGACGGATCATCTCGGCATTCTCTAACCCGGGTATCGTCCGCATCATTTTTAGCTGTACATCTTCCGGTAGACTCGTGGATAAACCAGAAACATACATTTCATCTGTTGAAAATCCCTCAGGCTCGATGAAAATCTGATGGCTTAATTTCTCTGCAAAACGGACGATTTTAACTTCTATTGATGGGCAATATCGTGGACCAATTCCCTTGATTTCGCCTGTATAAAGGGGTGCTCTATCAAGATTATCGTGTATGATCTTGTGCGTCTTTTCATTGGTATAGGTCAACCAACAATCCATCTGCGGTAATGAGTTGTTTTGCTCAGTAAATGAAAACCGGAGGTTCTCCTGTGTTCCAGGTTGAACAATCATCTTGCTCCTATCAATAGATTTCCCATCAATGCGGGGAGGTGTACCTGTCTTGAAGCGACCCAGTTTAATACCTATTTCTCGCAGGTTATCTGATAAACCAACAGCAGGCAGTTGATTGTTGGGTCCTCCGCCATATGATACAGATCCAATAACGATTCGGCCTTCCATATATGTACCCGTCGTTAAGATGATCGCTTTTGCGTGATAAACCAGCCCGGACTTGGTGATGATTCCTTTGACAGTGTTATGCTCTACCATAATTTCATCCACGGTCATTTGCTTTATATCTAGATTATTCTGCAGTTCTAGGGTTCTGCGCATTTCATTCTGATAAACCTTCTTATCCGCTTGCGCACGTAGAGCTCTTACCGCAGGCCCTTTCCCAGTATTTAGCATCCGTACTTGCAGCGAAGACTTATCGATGTTCTTGCCCATTTCACCGCCTAAAGCATCGATCTCCCTAACTAGGTGCCCTTTTGCAGGTCCTCCCACAGAAGGATTGCATGGCATGAGAGCAATATTGTCCAGATTAATTGTTGCGATTAGTGTTTTTTTGCCCATACGTGCAGCAGCCAGAGCAGCTTCGCATCCTGCATGCCCCGCACCAATAACAATAACATCATATTCACCTGCTACGTAAACCATCTGCATCACCGCCTTCTTATTTCCCAACACAAAACTGAGAAAATATTTGATCCATGAGATCTTCTGTTACGTGGGCGCCGACTATCTCCCCAATATTATGCAGTGCATTACGGACATCAATACTGATTATATCCACAGGTATACCTGCAGAAAGTGCTTTGTGCGCTTCAGATAAACATTCCTTTGCCTTCTTTAAGAGTTGGATATGCCGCGCATTGGTGACCATCAAAGAATCATCTGAACGCAGATGGCCGGAGAATACCATTCCTCTGATTTCATCCTCCAGATCTTTCATTCCGGTTCCTTCTTTAACAGAAATCCGAATAATTTTGCTTTCTCCCACCAGCGAAGCAGCATCTTCCGGGCTGATTCTGCTTGCAGCCATATCTGTTTTATTTATTAAAACAATTGTTTTACGACCTGCCAGAATATCCATGATTTGTCTGTCGGACTCCGATATGCCTTCGGTGTCATCAAGTACGAATAAAATGAGGTCCGCTTTCTTCGCCGTATCTACAGCTTTTTCGACGCCCAGCTGTTCCACGAGATCCTCAGTGTCACGAATTCCTGCTGTATCAACAATCTGAAGCGGAATACCATTCAGATTGATTGTCTCCTCAATAATATCCCTTGTTGTTCCTGGGATTGAAGTTACTATGGCGCGATTCTCCTTCAGCATCGCATTCAGCAGCGATGATTTACCAACGTTCGGTTTTCCAAGGATAACAGTTTTCAGCCCTTCCCTAAGAATCTTTCCACTGTTAGCTGTAGCCAGCAAACCTGTTACCAGCTCTATAGCATTCATGACGCGAGTGCCTACCTCCGACCGCTCAAGCTCCTGGATATCATCTTCTGGATAATCGATTGCGGCTTCTAAGTAGGCTGTGAGTTCCACAAGGCCTGCCATTATCTCCTGTAGCCTTTTGGACAATCCCCCATCGAGTTGGCGTACAGCCAATTCAAGACTAATCTCTGTTTTCGCTTTGATGATATCTACAACTGCTTCTGCTTGCGAAAGGTCAATCCTTCCATTAAGAAAAGCTCTCTTCGTAAATTCCCCAGGCTCTGCCAATCTTGCGCCCATATCGAGAACAAGTTCTAAGACCCTGCCAGTGGAAACGTAACCGCCGTGACATGAAATTTCGATCATGTCTTCGCGTGTGTATGATTTCGGTGCAAGCATAACAGTCAGGAGTACTTCATCAAGCACTGCATGTCCCTCCGGGTGAACAATGTGCCCGTAATGCATACGAAAACCAACCCATTTCTGCTTCATGTTCGTGGGTTTGAAAATTTTTTCTGCAATTTGAACAGCTTCTGGACCACTGACCCGGATAATACCAATACTGTTGGCACCTACGGCAGTCGAAATAGCTGCTATGGTATCATGCTCTGACATACTCTCACCGCCTATTAAAAACCCAGTAGAATGCTCTACTGGGCAAGTTCTATTCTTTTGCTTGGATAATGACTTTTCTGTTAGGCTCTTCCCCTTCACTGCGTGTGAGCACTCTCGGATTGTTCTGCAAAGCCGTATGAATGATTTTTCTTTCATGGGCTGTCATCGGTTCCAGCATCACGCTCTCGCCGTTTCTTTCAACCCTGTGTGCCAGCCGATTGGCCAGTTGTTGAAGTACTTCCTCGCGTCTTTTCCGATAGCCCTCAGCATCTATGATTACTCTGGTTCTTTTCCCGCTGTGTCTATTTGCAACGATATTTGTGAGATACTGAACTGCCTCGAGCGTCTGACCGCGTTTTCCAATCAGTAGCCCCAATCCCTCACCCTCGACATTAGTGAAAAATGTATCTTCCTCAACAAGAATTTCGATTTCAGGTTTGATCCCCATCTCAATGAGAATGCTCGTCAAAAACTCTCTGATGACTACTTGCATCTCATCATCGGACATTTCTTCCACTGAATGCTCAGGGGTCTGCTGTTCTTCCTCTAGAAGTGTAACTCTAACCCGCGCTTGTTTTGATCCAAGTAACCCCAACAGCCCTTTTGATGGCTCATCAATCACTTCAATCTTCACATTGTCTATTGAAGTCTGCAACTCCTTAAGAGCTAGCTCAACGGCTTCATCAACAGTTTTTCCAGTCTTCTCTATATGCCGCATACTTATTCTCCTTTCGGTGCAGGTTTCGGCGTTAGTAACTGCTGCAGGATTGTGAACACATTATTGGAAACCCAGTAGATGGTAAGCCCGGCAGCAAACCGTAAGCTCATAAAGCCAATCATGAGCGGCATCATAACTGCCATATTCTTCTGTGTTGCATCCCCCGATGAAGTGGTGAACTTCATCTGCAGATATGTCGTAGCAGCAGCAAGAATTGGCATAATGAAGTATGGATCCGGCACAGTAATATCCTGAATCCACAAAAATGGGGTTGCATTCACATACACGTAGTTATTAATTACATTAAAAAACGCAATGAAAAATGGTAACTGTAAGAGCAGGGGAAGACAACCGGAAGCCGGGTTCACTTTGTTCTCCTTCCAGAGAGCCAGCGTTTCCTTATTTGCCTTCTCTGGGTTATTCTTGTGCTTATCTTGAATCTGCTTAATCTGAGGCTGAAGCTCTTGCATCTTTTTCATTTGCTTCGTCTGAGAAAAAGTGAGCGGGAGAGTGATTACTTTAATGATTAAAGTAAGCAAAATAATCGCTATTCCATAGTTACCGGTTACCTGGAAAAAATAGTCCATTCCCTGCTTAATGATGTTTATAAGCCAAGACATTCACAGGCCTCCCTTTCTGTTTCC
>CAZDAI010000005.1:0-13159 GCA_964503545.1 uncultured Candidatus Sumerlaeota bacterium | reverse complement strand
ATTCGGTTCTATGCTGGATCATAACCGCCTGCATTCAGCGGATGGCAACGCAGAACTCTGCGAATCCCCCTATATAACCCAACGATGGCTCCGTATTTCTGTATTGAGGTGATCATGTATTCGGAACAGGTCGGATAGAACCGACAAGTATTCGGTAGTAGAGGAGAGATAATCTTCTGGTAGAGACGAATCCCGCCGATTAGCAAGCGACTCATTCGTAATCTTCCTTTCCTGTATCCCGTAAAAGATTTTGCTTATGAAGTATCATAGTAAAGTCTTCTTCAAACTCAGTATAACCTTTATCGACTCCTGCGGATCGTGCCACTAGAATATAGTCGAAACCGCCTTTGATATTGTCGAGATTATTTCTGACTACTTCTTTCATAAGCCGCTTTGAGCGGTTTCTGACCACTGCGTTACCGATTTTTTTACCGGCGGTAAAACCGAACCGCGCTCCTTCACATTCATTTGCTCTAACATACAAGACGAAATATCGTCCCGCGTAGGATTTTCCACTAGCAAACATCTGTTTGAAATCAGATTGTTTACGAATTGTACAGATTTTCGCCATACAAATACCTGGCCTTTCCAGTGAAAGCCTCCGCAAAATGTGCAAAAAGGCCACTCAGGTGGCCTTAAGCTGAAAGCCTTCTTCTGCCTTTTTGTCTTCTTCTTCTTAGAACATCCCGACCTGCGCGGGTTTTCATACGCTTCATAAACCCATGTACCTTCTTGCGTTTTAACTTCTTAGGCTGATAGGTCCGCTTCACTTTCGATCACACCCCCTTGTATCAAAACAAAACTTGCTTATTTTCATTAGGAAGATTTACCTACAACATAGTGATTATATCCTAAATGGATCAGCTGTGTCAACACATTCAAAACTAATGGAAGCCAAGAAAGCAGATATATTCTAACATAAATAGCGACGTTCTTCAACTGTGGATATTTCTGTGAATAACTCTGCTCTTCTGTTGATAAATCGGTCTCGTTTTGCTATGATAAGTCTATAATCTGGGAAAACATAACCGCATCCTACTGGCAAATACATCAGGTTTATCCACATCTTGTGGATAAACCTGTGGATTAATTAGCTTCTCCCAATTGTTTAATGCCAACGCTTTTCCCAATTATTGCTTTCCTAGCTCACAGGTTTTCCACAGCTCTGGTTTTAAATAGTCGTGTTTTTTTCAACCAGATGGGCTCTGTGTTAATCTTTTCATAAGTTATCCACACTTTATTCACTGCTCCAGTATCTGGTTGTGTTTTCTGTGGATAACATGGGGAAGAAAATTGCAGGATCGTCATTCCTGCATAGGAGGTTTTTTGATGGAAGCTCAGATATCGGACATTTGGAGCAATACCCTCGCAATGATCGAAGCACAACTAAGCAAACCTAGTTTTGAAACTTGGCTGAAAGCAACCAAACCCCTGGCATATTACAATAATACGTTAGTGGTGGGCGTGCCAAATGAATTCGCCAAAAATTGGGTAGAAAGCCGTTACGCATCATTACTGCAGGAAACCGTCAACAAAGTTGCGGGACAAGAAATTCAGCTCAAATTCATTATACCCCAAGGGAATGAGTCTTCCGTTCAGACAAAAAGAGATAAACTCATTCAAGAAAATCCGGTCCGTACAAACGAAACCACTATGTTTCGTCCGCCAAATCTCAATCCCAAGTATGTATTTGATACTTTCGTAATCGGCAACAGCAATCGTTTTGCACATGCAGCCTGTCTAGCAGTTGCTGAAGCTCCTGCTAGAGCTTACAATCCACTTTTTATCTATGGCGGCGTGGGATTAGGAAAAACTCATCTGATGCATGCCATTGGCCATTACGTTCTGGAGCAGAATAAAAGCCTCAAAGTTGTGTATGTTTCTTCGGAGACATTTACAAATGAACTGATCAATTCCATTCGTGATGATCGAACGATTCAATTTAGAAACAAATACCGGAATGTGGATGTTTTGCTTGTGGATGATATTCAGTTTCTGGCAGGAAAAGAGAGGACTCAGGAAGAGTTTTTTCACACATTCAATACGCTGCACGAAGCTAGTAAGCAAATTGTTGTTTCAAGTGACAGGCCTCCGAAAGAGATTCCAACCTTGGAAGATCGTCTGCGTTCACGTTTCGAATGGGGCTTGATTACCGATATTCAGCAGCCCGATCTGGAAACAAGAATCGCAATTCTTCGCAAAAAGGCCAAACAGGAGAACCTGGAAGTGCCGAATGAGATTCTTGTGAACATCGCGACAAGAATCAGCACAAACATTCGCGAACTAGAAGGTGCGCTCATACGTGTTGTTGCCTACGCATCTTTGACTGATGATCAGATGAGTGTCCGACTAGCTGAAGAAGCTTTAAAAGATATGATGCCCAATCGGGAGCGACCGGTGACAGTTCCGCTGATTCAGCGAACTGTCGCGAAGTATTTTGAACTCAATGCTGATGATTTCAAGGCAAAAAAAAGAAACAGGTCCATCTCGTTTCCCCGCCAGATTGCCATGTTTTTATGCCGTGAGATGACAGATGCGTCATTGCCGAAAATTGGCGAAGACTTTGGTGGCAGAGATCACACAACGGTCATTCATGCTTGCATGAAAATTGCTCAGGAGATAAAAACAGATCCAAATCTCGATGCAACCGTCAAAGAAATTATGCGCAGGATAAAAGAAGAATAACCTGTGCATATCCTCTGTATAGCTTGTGGGTAGAGTATGGATAAAACTTCTGCCTGTGAATTATGTGCATAAAACCGTTGCTGCAAAACATTTTATTCACAGTCTATTATATGCATAAACCGTTACAGTATAAGGGTTTGTACCGGTTATCCACTTTTCAACAGCCTCTATTACTATAGCTACTTAAAAAGACGTATTTAATATAAGAAGATAAGGGGGAATGGTTTTTGAAATTCACATGCTCTCAACAGAATCTTTCTTATGGGTTAAATCAGGTACAAAAGGCAGTCTCAACAAGAAATACCCTGCCCATTCTTTTAGGGATCAAGATTCAAACCAGCAACCAAGAACTCATCCTCCAAGCAACTGATCTGGAAATGGCCATTGAATGCCGAATTGCCGCAGAAATCGAGGCGGAGGGAGAAGTGGTACTCCCAGCCAAATATTTTGTAGATATAATCCGCAATCTGCCGGGAACTATAGTTTCGGCAGAAATGAATCCTGAAAATTATTACATGAAAATAAAAGCGGGGAAAGCTGAGTTTAACCTGCACGGTCAAAGCGCAGAAGAATTCCCGGCTATGCCTCCAATTGAAAGCGATCACCGTTTTTCTGTCCCGGTTGAATCACTGAAAAATGCGCTATATGAAACTTTGTTTGCAGTATCTCACGATGAGAGCAGACCGGTGTTTACAGGGATTCTTATTGAATCAAAATCAGATAAACTTGTAGCAGTTGCAACAGATGGTTATCGTTTGGCCATGAAGCATAGCGATATACCTTGGCATGAAAGTATTCCATCTGTCATTGTGCCAGGAAAAGCTGTAGGGGAGATTCACCGTCTTCTCTCTGGCAAAGGGTTCGAAGATGTCTCCATGCAGATAGTCAATAATCAGATCATCGTAGAGTTTGGGGATACTGTGCTGGTCAGCCGCTTGATTGATGGCCAGTTTCCCAATTATCAGCAGATCATCCCGAAAACGCATCCTCTGTCTCTGGAATTGGATCGCGAGGAATTTTTACACTGTTTAGAACGTGTCGGGTTGATTACGAAAGATGGTCCAAACATTGTACGTATTCACATTACAAAAGACGAAAAAATGGTAATTACTGCACGCTCACCGGAAATTGGTGATACATACGATGAATTGATGATTCCGTATCAGGAAAGTGAACTCAAAATTGCTTTCAATGTGAAATACCTGACCGATGTCCTTAAAGTAATTTCTGATGATATGATCATTTTTTCACTGACAGAAGAGTTGAAGCCCGCCACAATTAAGCCAGCACATGGTGATGATTACCGCTACATTGTGCTGCCTGTCAGGTTGCCGCAATAGGATGGAAATCAAACTCGTAGATGTACCTGTTTTCACAGAAGAGATAGCGCTCGACCGTTTTCTAAAATGGATTGGCATTGCTGAGACTGGCGGGCATGCAAAGCTGCTGATCCAAGATGGTCAGGTTAGGGTAAATGGAGCAATCGAAACCAAGCGCTCAAGAAAGCTTTCCTCTGGAGATATTGTCTGTTTAGACCAATCCTGTTTCCGGATTGTAATGGAGGAACAGGAATAAAGGTGGGTGCAATTTGTTCTTGAAGACGCTTTCCGTGCGGAATTTTCGAAATCATTCTGAAACGGAAATCCAATTTACTCCAGAAATCAATGTACTTTATGGAAATAACGGAGAAGGAAAGACCAATATCCTCGAGGCAATTTACTATCTTGCTACAGGACGTTCACATCTAGGCAGTCGTGATAGCGAGTTGATTCGTTGGGGTGCTTCTAGTTTTGCTGTGCATGGTGTAGTTGACAGAGGAAACCGCCGGACCGAGCACGATGTTCTTTATGCTGAAGCGGGTCAGAAGAGAATTCGTATCAATAAAAAAGAAATACGTAAATTATCTGAGCTGATCGGTCAATTGTGTGCAGTGATGTTTTCCCCCGAAACACTGAAGATTGTGCAGGGAACACCGCAGGATCGGCGAAAGTACATCGATTTTGCTGCTTCTCAGGCGAGCAGGCAATATCTACACTATCTTCAGATGTATCATAAAATTCTCTCGCAAAGAAATGGATTACTCAAGAATGGCACAAAACAGAATAATTATCATGATAATATGTGTATCTGGGATGAGCAGCTCGTCGAGATTGGGAGTGAAGTGCTTCGCCGCAGAGAGGGATTTATTCGTGAGCTTGAAACCGTGATTGTGCCAATACACTATACGATTTCAAAAGAAACAGAGACTGCAAGATTACACTATCACTCTACATTAGGAGAAATCAGTTCATTATCTTTGGATGAAATCAAAGAAATATTTTTTAGCGAATTAAAAAGACATAGAAAGATTGAAACTATACGAGGATACACCATGGTGGGCCCTCATCGAGATGATATAAAGATAATCAGCAATGGGTATGACTTGAATCAATATGGATCACAGGGACAGCAAAGAACAGCGGCATTGTCTCTGAAATTAGGTGAGGTGCTATTGCTCCAGCAGGAAACAGGCGAAAAACCAATCTTGCTGCTCGATGATGTAATGTCGGAACTGGATGATGAGAGAAGAATGCTCTTACTCGAAATGATCAGCGGAACGTATCAGACGATCATCACATCAACGAACTTAAATCCTTTCAACGGTATCAACCGAGAAGCAATGTCAATCTATAAAGTTACAGCTGGGACAGTCGAAAGGGGTGTCTAGGATGCTCTCGACATTGAAAGATGCCCTGAATTCTAAGATCAAAAAGCTCAAAGTCCATCATCAATTGAAAGAAATGCAAGTATTGGCTTTGTGGTCAACTGCCGCAGGGGAGCGTTTGGCAGGGCAGACTAAAGCTACAAGGCTAATTCGCGGACAATTATACGTGAAAGTGACCAGTTCTGCCTGGGCACATCAGCTCAGTTTTTTCCGGCGCGAATATATTCGGAAAATTAATGATGCGCTTGGCGAACCGCTTGTAAAAGATATTTTCTTTCAGGTAGGGGATATCGTCAGTGAAGCAGAAGAAAGCACAGTGGAAGAAGAGAGAAACTTTACCTTTTCAAAAGTTGAACTGGATGAGAATGAGAAGTCTGAAATCTCGAAGGTAGCTGCAGTCATTGGTAATGAAGATGTACAGAATGCATTTCACAAATTCATGGAAAAAGATTATATGACACGAAAAGCAAAGAAAGAAGAGGGTTGGGGAAAGTGCAAGGTTTGCGGATCAATTTGTCCTCCATATCAGGATTTCTGCTGGTTCTGTGAGAAAGGACGTGAGACAGGTCGCCGAGAAAGAGTAATACGCTGGCTGAGTGAGACACCGTGGCTTGGCTACGATCAGGCCTCCCCGTTGATCCCAGATCTTAGCAGAAAAGAATTCTCCCAGATGCGAGAGGAATACAAAATCACATTGCGAAACATTCTGGATGGATATATTGCTAAATCAAATACCAAGATTTCAGAAGTTGAAAAAAGAGATTTTCAGCATACAGCTCTAGCTTATGCGATGCTGATTGCTGAGCTAACGCCCGATTGTCTGAGCCATGATGTACTATCGGATATTCTAGGTAGAGACTTATTTAACAGAGCTTTCAGTGCTTGATCGGTCGACAATTCACCGGTGGAGGTGGGATTATGTTTTTGCATATCGGCGCAGATTATGTGGTTCCCATGGAAGAAGTAATCATGATTATCGATGCGGCTCTTCTTAACACATCTGTTGCTACAAGAAATTTTATTGAAAAGATCAAAGGCGAAAAACCGATTATCGATCTAACCGATAATTCACCAAAGTCTTATGTGATAACGGTGGACAAAATTGTGTACTCGCCAATCTCTTCCAGTACGCTACAGCGCAGAGGGGAAGTTATGAAAGAAATTGAGAAGTACAGTGTTTATTGACCCGAACAAATGTTCTTGCTATAATTTGGATAGGAATCTTTAATCGGGCTAGACTATGAGATGGTATGGAGGTTCAGGATGGAAAAGAACAGGACAGGGAATGGAGCGAATCATAATGGTAACTACGATGAGAGCCAGATTCAGGTGCTCGAAGGATTAGAAGCAGTTCGCAAAAGACCGAGCATGTATATCGGCAGCACCTCTGCCAAAGGGCTTCATCATCTAGTGTACGAAGTAGTTGATAACAGCATAGATGAATCTCTAGCCGGTTATTGTGACACAATCAATGTAACCATTGGCGCGGACAATAGTGTTATCATCACCGATAATGGACGGGGAATTCCCGTGAAGGAGCATCCAAAAATGGGGCGCTCTACCGTTGAAGTGGTAATGACAATACTCCATGCCGGCGGTAAATTTGGCGGTGAAGGATACAAAGTTTCCGGCGGTTTGCACGGGGTTGGTATATCTGTAGTAAACGCATTGTCTGAGTGGCTGAGTGTCGAAGTTCAAAGGGATGGCGGACTCTATCGGCAGGAATATCGAAGAGGCCGACCTGTCTCTGATCTCAGTAAGATTGGTAAAACAAAAGACACAGGGACAACAATTCATTTTAAACCCGATATTGAAATATTTGAATCCATTGAGTTTTCGTATGAGACACTCGCGTTGCGACTAAGAGAATTAGCCTTCTTAAACAAAGGAATCCGAATTTCTTTGTGTGATGAAAGAACGAATGAACATTCTGTGTTTAAGTATGAAGGTGGAATAGTTTCTTTTGTCAAGCATTTGAACAAGAATAAAGATGTTGTTTTTGACAGCCCAATATTCTTTGAAAAGACCAAAGATGATTGTGTTGTAGAGATCGCCATCCAGTATAACAGCGGGTACAATGAAAATCTATATTCATTTGCCAACAATATTCATACTTATGAAGGGGGCACTCATGAAGCCGGCTTCAAAAGTGCTTTGACGCGCGTTATAAACGATTACGCTCGAAAATCGGGATTGCTCAAGGAAAGTGAAGCGAACTTAAGCGGTGAAGATATTCGGGAAGGTTTGACGGCGATTTTAAGCGTAAAACTATTGGACCCGCAATTTGAAGGGCAGACAAAGACCAAGCTTGGCAACAGTGAGGTGCGCGGCATAGTCGATTCCATAACCGTAGACGGTGTGGGAACTTTTCTGGAGGAACATCCATCTCTAGCAAAGAAGATAGTAGAAAAATCTGTTTATGCTGCCCGCGCCAGAGAAGCAGCACGAAAAGCCCGGGAACTGACCAGAAGAAAGAATGCTCTCGACATTACGGCTCTGCCGGGAAAACTTACAGATTGTTCTGTCAAAGATCCTTCAATGGCAGAAATCTATATTGTCGAAGGGGATTCAGCGGGTGGCTCTGCAAAACAAGGGAGAGACCGGCGCTTTCAGGCAATACTTCCTTTACGTGGAAAAATCATCAACGTTGAAAAGGCACGATTGGATAAGATTTTAAACAATGAAGAGATCAGGACCATCATTACAGCCCTGGGCACAGGTATTTCAGATGATTTTGATATCACAAAAGCCAGGTATCATAAAATCATCATCATGACAGATGCAGATGTGGATGGATCACACATCCGCACTTTGTTGCTTACATTTTTCTACAGGTATATGCCCCAGCTCATTGAGGCTGGTTATGTATACATTGCTCAACCACCTTTGTATCTGATTCGAAAGGGCAGGGAAGAGCATTACGCATATAATGATGATGAACTAGCCGAAATACTGAACAGACTGGGACGTAGCGGTATTGTGATTCAAAGATATAAAGGACTCGGCGAAATGAATGCCGATCAGCTGTGGGAAACAACGATGGATCCAGAAAAACGGACCTTCTTACAGGTCTCGCTTGAGGATGCTATAGCAGCGGATGAAATATTCACCATATTGATGGGGGATAAAGTAGAGCCGCGCCGGGAATTCATTCAGATGCACGCAAAAGAAGTGCGTAATCTGGACACCGTCGGTTAAAAAATGGAGCAGAATATGATGGGAAGGGATCTCCCTTCCCATATTTCATGTATTTGTCTTTAAGATCTCTATTTGATAGAATGTAAATGATATTAAGGCAGGAACATAACTGGGGTGATTAATGTGGCAAAAAAGAGGCCGGAGCTATCCTTGATTCCGTTAGGTGGATTCGGTGAAATAGGAAAAAATATGCTGGCACTGGAATACGGTAAAGATATCATAATCGTTGATGCGGGGGTAGCGTTTCCGGGAGAAGACTTGCCGGGAGTGGACCTGGTAATTCCAGATACACGGTATTTGCTTGAAAACTGCGATAAGGTTAGAGGAATATTCATAACGCATGGACATGAGGACCATATTGGAGCACTTCCGTATGTTCTGAGAGATTTCGATGTTCCTGTCTATGGAACCCGCCTAACCATTGGTTTGATCCGAAAACGACTGGAAGATAAGAAGGTGGAGGTCACTCCACAGTTCAAAGAAATCGTGCCGGACTCTCAGGTAAGAGCAGGAGTTTTTGATGTAAGCTTTTTCCGGGTTACGCACAGTATTCCCGACGGGGTAGGATTAATCATTCGGACACCCGAAGGGATTATTGTGCACAGTGGCGATTTTAAACTCGATCATACCCCGATTGACGGGCGGACATTTGAACTTCATAAACTGACCAGCTTGATGCAGGATGGCGTCTTAGCAATGATCTGTGACAGTACCGGTGCCACAAATGAGGGGTATACACCATCAGAAAAACTTGTAGGGCAAACCTTTTCACGGGAATTTGGACGAGCCCAAGGCCGAATTATCGTGGCCACATTTGCATCGAACGTTCACAGAATTCAACAAGTGTTAAATGCCGCCAAAATGTACAGAAGAAAAGTAGGTGTTGTCGGCAGAAGCATGGTCAAGGTTGTTGAGGCAGCGTTGGATTTGGGTTACCTTGACTGTCCGGATAACATGTTTGTGGATATTTCAGAAATCAATCGCTTTCAGGATAATGAAATTGTGATCATTACCACTGGCAGCCAAGGTGAACCACTTGCTGCATTGACTCGGATATCGGAAGGTTCCCATCGGCAGATTCAACTGATCCCGGGCGATACAGTCATTATTTCTGCTACACCTATACCCGGAAATGCAAAGCAGGTTTACAAGACAATAAACAACCTCTTCCGGGCAGGGGCGAAGGTAATTTACCGCGATGTAGCACCTGTACATGTATCGGGTCATGCGGCGCGAGAAGATATTAAATTGATTTTGAGTATGGTAAAACCAAAATACGCACTGCCATTCCACGGCGAATATCGTCATATGGTTCAGTTCAAAGAAATTGCCTGCGAGCTGGGCATCTCCCCGGATCATGTTCTTTTGGCTGGGTTGGGAGAGCGGATTTCTTTCTCAGATGGAAAGCTCAGCCGCGTTGAGAAAGTTGTTTCCGGTAGCGTGCTGATCGATGGACTAGGTGTCGGCGATGTTGGGAACATTGTTCTAAGAGACAGGAAAAACCTATCCGAAAATGGAGTGGTAATCGTAGTCTTGACCATGGAAAAAGAAACGGGCAAGATAGTAGCTGGTCCGGACATTCTATCCAGAGGATTTGTCTATGTGCGTGATTCAGAGGAGCTTATGGCAAGGATGCAAGCTACGGTAGAAGAAACGTTAAAACAGTGCGGCGAAAACAATGTCCGCAGCTGGTCGGGCATCAAGGAAAGAGTGAGAAAGGATCTGGATAATGTGATATATACTGAGACCGGGCGGCGCCCAACGGTATTGACAATGATCATGGAAGTTTAAATGGGGAAAGCAACTGTGTAGGGAAAGGTGGATACGAACGATGGAATACACACACGGGAAAATAATGCCGGTAAGTATTGAAAGCGAGATTAAGAAGTCATATCTGGATTATGCTATGAGCGTCATTGTCAGTCGTGCGCTGCCAGATGTCAGAGATGGGTTGAAGCCGGTGCACAGACGAATCCTTTATGCAATGTCCGAACTGGGTAATACCCCGGATAAGCCATACAAGAAGTCAGCCAGGATCGTCGGGGAAGTTTTGGGACGGTATCATCCACATGGTGACACCGCGGTTTACGATGCGATGGTCAGAATGGCACAAGATTTCTCAACCCGATATCTTCTCGTAGATGGACACGGCAATTTTGGTTCAGTGGATGGGGATCCGGCTGCAGCAATGCGGTATACAGAAGTAAGGCTCTCCAAGCTATCCACCGAACTCTTGTCAGATATTAATAAAGAAACGGTAGATTTTACACCGAACTTTGATGAAACGGTTGAAGAACCTCAGGTTTTGCCGGCGCGCTTTCCCAATCTTTTGGTCAATGGTTCGGCAGGGATAGCGGTGGGCATGGCTACAAATATTCCACCCCATAATCTTGCAGAAGTTATTGATGGCGTAATTGCATTGATCGAAAACCCAGAAATTACAGTTAAAGAACTGAACTCATATATAAAAGGCCCGGATTTCCCCACTGGAGGCTTGATCCTTGGGCGAGAAGGAATTAGAGAAGCGTATGCAACGGGTAGAGGTATTGTAAAGATGAGGGCCGTGCATCAGATTGAAAAAATGAACAGCGGGAAAACCAGAATTTTGGTTACAGAAATTCCTTACCAAGTGAATAAGGCGAGATTGATTGAAAAAATCGCCCAGCTTGTCCACGAAAAGAAAATTGATGGGATTACTGATTTACGAGATGAGAGCGACCGGAATGGCTTGAGAATAGTTATTGAGCTGCGTAAAGATGCTAATCCCAATGTAGTGGTGAATAATCTATTCAAGAATACTCAACTGCAACAAACCTTTGGAATCATTATGCTGGCTCTGGTTGATGGCAAACCCCTGGTTCTAAATCTGAAAGATATGCTGTATCATTACTTGCAGCATCAAAAAGATGTAATTACACGACGAACTCAATTTGAACTTGGCAAAGCAGAAGCACGCGCACACATTTTAGAAGGACTCAAAATTGCGCTGGATAACCTGGATGAAGTAATTGCCTTGATACGGGCCGCTGCCAATGTGGAGATCGCTCGAGAAGGTCTGATGGATCGATTTAACCTCTCTGAGAAGCAGGCCCAAGCTATTTTGGACATGCGACTGCAGAGATTGACGGGTCTTGAGCGGCAAAAAATTGATGATGAATACGACGAATTGCTTGTCACGATCGAATATCTGCGGGCGGTGCTTGCCAGCGAACGCCTTCTTTTGGATATTATCCGGCGGGAAATGACAGAGATCAAAGAAAAATTTTCCGACAGTCGGCGGACAAATATCACGCATTCTGCAGACGATCTTGAGACAGAAGATTTGATCGCAGAAGAAGATATGGTTATCACATTGACACATTTTGGGTATATTAAACGATTGCCCATGGATACTTATAAGAATCAACGCAGAGGTGGGCGAGGAATCACGGGCATGCATACGAAAGAAGAGGATTTTGTTGAGAACCTTTTCATCACTACGACTCACCACTACATGATGTTCTTTAGCGACAGGGGCCGAGTATACCGGTTAAAGGTACACGAACTTCCTGAGGCCAGCAGACAGGCAAAAGGCACCGCTATCGTTAATTTGCTGCCTCTGGAGCCAGGTGAAAAAATCAACACGGTAATCCCGGTTAGAGAGTTTGTTAAAGACCAGAATCTGCTCTTTGTTACGCGGCGAGGGATTATCAAGAAAACATTGCTTTCCGAATATGATACTGCACGAAAAGGTGGTTTGATTGCCATCGATCTCCATGAAGGAGATGAACTGATTGGCGTTCGTCTGACCTCTGGTACAGATGATATCATCATGGTAACGAAATATGGACTGGCGATCCGCTTCTCCGAGGACAATGTCCGTTGTATGGGCAGGGGTGCTGCAGGCGTGAAAGGGATAAACCTGAACAAAGGAGATTTGGTTATCGGTATGGATACAGTTAATGAAGATTCAGAGCTTCTTGTGTTGACGGATCGCGGTTATGGTAAAAAAACAAAGCTTCAGGAATACAAAAATCAGTCCCGTGGTGGTAAAGGAATCAAGACCATGAAGCTTACGGACCGTAACGGAAAAGTTGCGGCGGTTAAGGTGGTTCGCAAAGGAAGCGAGCTCATGTTGATGTCCTCTGAAGGACATGTTTTGCGTATCGGCATTCAGGATATTCCCACGACGGGAAGAAACACACAAGGCGTATTGGTGATGAGGCTAAATGCTGGAGACAACCTGGTCAGCGCTGCAACAATAATGACGAAACAGGAAGACAACGGTGAATAACTGATATATCTCGCCAGAAGTCGTAATACACAACATTATGGCGAAAAATAACTATAAACACGCTAGATTGCCTAAAATCAACACTGAAACATCTTGCTTAGTGACTGCACAGGTGGTATATTATAGCATGTGTCATTCATGAAGAAACTCTTTGCAGCAGGAAATTCAGCAATTCCAACTGTTTATTCATGCAAGTGTCGTCAAATTGGTTTCCTTTTGGATCCTGCGACATGCAGGATTCTTTTTTCTGGTCCTTGACAACTGAACAGTGCGAAAAGGCAAGAACAAGCAAAAAGAAG
>CAZDAI010000004.1:0-39840 GCA_964503545.1 uncultured Candidatus Sumerlaeota bacterium | reverse complement strand
CCACTGACTATAAGTACTTTCAACATACGGATTTCGCCAAAGTGAAATAGTTTGATTTGAAAAATGGGCAACCACAGAAATTGCATCTGCATATGTTTGCGCTGATACTTCTAAGCTTTCCCCAGGACGGAGGATGGAGGGATGAAGTGAAGCATCCAATATTTTCTGTTCGATGGTAATCGGCTTCGCTGTTGATGAAAAAACCTGATTCTTCCGATCAACAATTTCGCACTGATAATAATAGGTGCCCGGTGGCAGAATTTGACCGGACTGATCCTTTCCATCCCATAGAATTATCGGCCACATCGCGTTATCTTTATCAGTAAACGTAAATTCTCGATAAAGGGTGAGGCCATCCTCAGAACGGATACTCAATGACCCAGATACCATATTTCTATTTTTTAAAGCAGTCATCTGAATATTTGTTGTTTGATGCTCACCATCGCCATGAGGGTTGAATCGCTCCGGATCTGCCTGAGCTCTGACAAGACAGGAACGATACAAGATAACAGCAGCTTCATCGCGAGTGAGTGGACGAAGCGGTCTCAATTCACGGATATCTGTTCCATATCCATACAGGATTTGCAGCTTGACAGCAGCGGCAATATAGTTACGAAGTAGTGGACTGGTAGTCTCATTATCACTAAAGAAACTTAGAACCGAATCGACTTCAGAAGGGGGTAAAGATTCAGCATAGTGAGTTAGATTCAAAGCGTGAATCAACAATGCAGCGGCTTCCTCTCGACTGAGAGCGAGATCCGGTTTGAAATACGGACCTTTAAAACTCTTTGTAAGACCGTGATAATGGGCAGCTTCTATAACATTAAAAGCTGGTTTGTTGTAATAGAGTGTAAAATTGATAGGGACGTCAATAAAGGTAGGCAGCGAGGAGTTAAGTGGCTGCAACTGGAGCGTTTTTACGAGCATCATCATAAATTGTGCACGAGTACATATATCGTTTGGAACGAATCTTGCAAACCGACTGTCCGAAAAGTAATCGTCTACGTACACATAGCCATCTAAGACATCTTCTTCCCAAAGTGTGCGGATATTCTTATGGGCCCAATAATGAACAGGTATGTCGATATACCAAGGATCTTTGGGCTGTACACTAGCATTTGTGTTTCCAGAGAAAGCGCATAAACAACAAATCAGCACGATGATTTTGCATAATCGTTTTTTCATGGATTATCCTCCGCGTTTTTCAGATTGTTTGCTGTAATGAAAGAGTGTGATTATTGGGGGGAGAAGCGGAACTCTAAGAAACATTATCTGGATGGGAATATCGCAATCACCTCCTGATCTCAACATTCACCAACACATTAAAAAAACCCTTGCTGTAAAAAAATGAGGAAATAATCAGGTGAATTTTTACGACACATATCAACATAAGAAGATGAAGAACGGCGTCGAGTCAGGACAGTCCGTTCTTCTTCTAATTTGTAGATTTCTAGTGAAATGACAGGGATTAGACTTTGCAGAGAAAATTCGACATATGTATCACCGTGCGAGAGAAATGTTGGAACAAAAATGATATGTCACAAGTTGCGCTTTGACTTCGGTCGGAAGCCAATGTAGAATGCCATTACAGTCTGCAGACGGAGGGATGGCATGGGAAAGGACTATCAATGTGCGAAGCTGCTGATTGGCATATTGTTTCTTACAGGAATGGTTTTTTTCTGGCGATCATCAGCGCAATCAACTGATCGGTTAATACAAGAAACCGTGGATAGTTTCATAACAGCTATTGAACAAAAAGATCGTGAAAGAATGCAAGCATTTGCTGCAGGAGGTTTTTGGTGTGCACTTCAATATTTGGAACACGAAAATGAAGAAATTGACTATACGATTCTTGATCATGAGATTAAAATATTCAAAACAGAAAGGCACGATCTCTACCGAACATACGTTGAGCTGGTTACAGAAGTCAGAACCTCAGGAAACTATGCAGGAATGGCCATCATTAGTTACGAGTTTGTGATGAAACGCGTTGGAAATAGGATGAAGATATGCAGTTTTACCCTCAATTCTAGTGAATGGAGTGACTGATATGAAAGAAAACCGATTTATCTACTTGGCGATTTTACTGGCCCTGATCAGCGGGATCCTTTGCTATCAATATCTAGCAACCCAGAGTCGACGCGAACAGGTTGTTGTCTCGAAAGTGGCCCTAAAGCGATATACCCGCATCGACAGTACAATGCTTGAAATGCGAATGATGCACCCTGACAGTATTCATCCTGATGCATACAGAAGTACTCAGGAGATTGTAGGGCACTTTGCTGTAACCGATTTTGTAGCAGGAGAACAGATTCTTTCAGGACGGACAAGCAACAACGAACAATTCAAAAATTTCGCCGGGATGTTAAACTCAAAAGAGCGTGCGATCTTTATCCCATTAACGCTAAAGCAGAATCTCGGTGGTGCGATCGCCGCTGATGATCTTGTGGATGTTATCTATGTTGCTTTCGATGTCCAGCGTGGTTTCAGTGTATCTAAAACTATCTTACAGCGGGTACAGGTTTTGGAAGTAAGGAGCGATAGTGGGCAATCCGTTCATGGTGATGATCGGGCCCTAGCAGGTGGCATTATTGCGGCACTTTCCCTCTGTGATGCAGAAAAAATTGCTTATTGTCTGGAAAATGGCGAGCTTTATTTAGCAAGGCACCCATATGATGGACAAATAGAAAAAACCGAGGGCGTTTTTTATGAAAATGTTTTTCGTGATTAGCATGCAAAATAGAGGAGGTTTCGTATGCAAACAGCAGCTCAAGGAAAAATCAAAACCATTATTGTAGCAAAAGACCCGGAACTATGCAGTCACTTCGCAGCTCACGAACAGATATCTGTAATTGGACACTTCGAATCCGCCTCTTCTCTTAATTCAAGCTTCGTGCTCAAAGAGTCTGATCTGCTGATCATCGAGGCGAACACTTTGAATGATCCGGGTATTCAGATATGTGTAGATGCAACCTCTGAATCTTCCGTAGAACTAATCGTTTTGAATAATGCCTATGCTAGCGGGCGCCCATCTCCTGAAGGTTGTATAACCAAACCAGATCATGAATTCAACGGACGAGTATTCGAAAAACCATGGAATTTTGTTGAGATTCTTAATCATATTCGATATCGATGTAAGCATGATGCAGCAGAACCAAGGGAATGTAAAGTGCAACCGATCCCGCAGTGTGATAGGGATTCCCCAAGAGAAGAAAGAACCAGCATCCTTTCGTTTCGTCAAGAAACCACGGACGAGGAGATAATCAATTTGCAACAAGGTTCGAAAGAATCCACGAAAGTGATCACCATCGCAAATTCAAAAGGCGGTGTAGGCAAAACTTTCCTTGCTGTCAATCTTGCATGCGAATTAGCAAATAAAAACGGATGCAGAGTTGCATTGATTGATGGGAATCTTGGATCAGGTGATATGGCACTCCATTTGGACATGTTGAATGCGCCAACGATTACCGATCTACTGGCTAATCTTCATGAAATCTCTGGCGGAAATGTCTCAAAATTCTTACCAAAATATGAGAAAGGCTCCATGCATGTTTTGCTAGGTCCAGGAACGCCCGAATTGTGCGAGTTTGTTGAGAGTAAGCATATAATGCAGCTGATTGGATTAATGAAGAACAGTTTTAATCGCATCATTATCGATACAGCTTCCAGCTCATTTAACATGATTACTTTCGATTTACTGGAAATCAGTGACATAATTCTTATGGTGACAACATGCGATCTATCCTCTTTGCAGCAAACAAGGACGATGATCCATCTGTTACGCAGGTTATCCATCGATGTGGACAGTAAGGTTCAGATCATCGTTAACCGATTGACACCAGATAGCGCTGTATCTCCCGCCAGAATAGAAGAGTTTTTGCAGATGAAAATCAAAGGTGTGATTCCAGAAGAAGGAAGCCTAGTGAACCAGAGCATACTGCACGGAAGCCCCGTTGTTTTAAATAACAGGATGGACCCCTTCAGACAGGATCTGAAAAAAGTATTTGAGACATTGCAGATGGTTGAACGACCATTCAATTCCTACACTGAAGCGTCGTTGCGGAAGACAATGTTTGATAGTCTAAGAAGCATTCTGTTTGAAAGGAAGGGTCGTTATGGGCGAAGGGCTTAAATCAAGATTGGAAGCAAAGGAAACGAATTTAAAAAGAAGTGAGATGTATTCGTGCACCGAGTCTGCAGATAGAAATATTGAGATAGCCATAGGAAAAGAAAGTGAGAAACAACTGCAGGGAATACTCGAGATCATTCAATCAAGAATTCTGTCTGATTTTCCTTCGATTCTAGCTGATGCCCGGGAAGAAGTGGAAAAACGAAATCGTTTGTTATCGATCATATCGCAGATCCTGGTAAAAGAAAATTTGACAGTCAAGAGCATGGACCGAGATACACTAGCAGAATACCTAGCCAATGAAATAGTTGGATTCGGCCCGATAGAACCACTCATTCGTGATGAGAATGTCACAGAAATCATGGTCAATGGAGCCGGGCAAGTCTATATAGAAAGGGCAGGAATGCTCGAGCTTACTAACATTGCATTCCAAGATGATCGCCATCTATTGGCGATTATCGAAAGAGTCGTCTCCCCAACTGGCAGACGGATTGATCAAGCATCTCCATATGTGGATGCTCGTTTGCCGGATGGTTCCCGTGTCCATGCGATCATCCCACCATTGTCGTTGAATGGACCGATCCTCACTATCCGCAAATTTATGCGCAAGAATCTGCAGATCGAAGGACTTGTGGATCTTGGATCAATGACGCTGGAAATGGCATCTTTCCTAAATAAATGTGTCAGGGCAAAGATGAATATTCTAATATCCGGAGGCACAGGATCTGGCAAAACGACACTTCTTAATGCATTATCAGGCTGCATTGACGACGATGAAGAGCGAATAATCACCATTGAAGATTCAGCAGAACTCAAACTAAACCAAAATCATGTCATATCATTAGAATGTCGTCCTCCAAATATTGAGGGTAAAGGTGAAATTACCATTCGTCAGCTGTTGCGTAATGCGTTACGAATGAGGCCGGACCGGATCATCATTGGTGAGTGCCGGGGCTCAGAAGCGTTTGATATGCTGCAGGCGATGAATACAGGCCACGCGGGCTCTCTGACAACGATTCATGCGAATAATGTGAAAGATGCCCTGAGTCGATTGGAGAATATGGTGCTGACTGCAGGCGAGTCTTTGCCGTACAATGTGATCCGGGAACAGATTATGTCAGCCATTGATTTGATTATTCAACAGGTACGGTTTTCCGATGGCACACGGAAGGTTACATCCATAGCAACCGTTAGCAAGATAATTTCAGAAGGAAATCATCTGGATGTACGATACATCTATCAGTTTGAAGTAGAAGGAGTTGATCAGTATGGTCAAATTCAAGGTGATTATGTAGTTAGTCCTGATTTTTCACCGTCTGCAGAACTGGCTCAGAAGATTCGCCTGGCAGGATTTTCATTGGACGAGTTTAAGAAGCCCAAAAGAAATGGAGTAGAAGAAGAATGAATTTTTGTTTGTCTATCTTGATTGGTATATCTGTCCTGTCATTTCTCCTTCTATCGTTCGAGACTAAAGGCTGGCTTTCAATTCATGATCAGCGACGGTTTATGGCTCTGCAAAGCATTGGTATGACTAAAGAATCAGGAAGATTTGCGCTCATTAACCTGGCCATTTTGATCAGACGTTTCAACCCGGAGAAGAAATTACGCTTCTTAGATCTCAATCCCCAGCAATTTTTTCGTATCATGGCCTTGATCGTTGCGATAGCGGCTGCCATTCTTGGTATTATTGCCCGGAGTATAATGCTCATGCCAATATCTGCAGCGTTTGTGACAGGAATGGTCCTTATTGGAATTGATAAAGTATACCAGAAACGCATTAAGGACTTCGAAAGCTTTTTTGAAGAAGGGATACAAAATCTGATTGCCAGCCTTCAGGCAGGAATGAATCTTGTGCAAGCCTTCGAAGTTGTAGCAAACAGCAAAACGAATATGATTAACAAAACTTTTCAGCGGATGTTGGCTGAATACAATGTAGGAATGAGTTTGCATGCTGCAGTAAAGAATACGGGAGATCTCACTGAAAGCAAAGACATGCAGTTTTTTGCACAGACGATCGATATCTATTATAGCAGCGGAGGTGATGTAACAGAAATTCTCGATAGCATGCTTCAAATGATGCGTCGTAGAAGGCATGTTGAAGGTGATCTTGAAGCTAAAACGTCAGAAGTAAGAATGACGGCAAATTTACTGATTGTACTGCCGGTCCTGCTGTTTGGTTATTTATGCGCCTTTCAAGTGGACATGATCGAACCGCTCTTGCACGAACCAATCGGGCAAGCAGTTCTGACAGCAGGATTGTTACTCTGGGGAACAGGAGTCTTCGTAGTAAAGAAACTAACAGATATTCGGACACTGAGCTAAGAAGAAGGAGGAGCATATGAATACTCTCATCTCAGTTCTTGTATCAGCAACCATTGCATTTGCATCCGCAGCTATCCTTTTCCCCAAAGCAGTGCATATTAGACAAGCAAAACTACCAGACTACCAACAAATAGATCGGATTCAGCGAATAGAAGGACTTTCCAAGGGAACAGCACAGATGATGAAAAACCTTGAAGAATCAGGCCTCAGCATTGCTCAGAGATTGCTTAAGAGCCCGTCTATCCGGGCAGGTATAGAGGACCGATTGCGACGGGCACGACTCGATGGACATGTAACAGCAGTTGAATATATATGTGTAAGAATTATACTTGCTTTCCTGGTAGTGAGCATATGGATTGGACTTTCATTGTTTACAAGTAAAGATATTCCGGTGTACTTGTTTATGATCCTTACAATTGTCGTATTCCAGATTCCAGATTATTTACTGGAGCAACGAGCAAAGCGAATAGATGGAGTGATTACCCAAGAGTTGCCGCAGACTATCGATATGCTTTTAATCTGCGCAGATAGCGGAATGGGCTTAATGCAATCCATTGAAGTTGTTGCTGAGAAGAAAGGAGGTTTAATTGGCCGGGAATTGCAGATTTGTCTGCAGGAAATCAACCTTGGGGTCCGACTGCAGGAAGCACTGCACAATCTGAACAAGCGCTGCCGATCCAGAGAGCTGCAGATGTTTGTCAACAGCATCACACAAGCACTGCGCATGGGAACACCTGTACACGGAGTACTGCGAAATCTATCAGTTAGCATCCGAGACAGTGAGCGACAAAGACTAGAAAGCAAAATTGGCAGTATTCCTATGAAGCTCACAGTTGCGACAATGGTTTTCTTTATGCCGCTAATATTCATCATTGTGCTTTTTCCAAGTCTGCTTTCATTTATGCAAAGTGGATGGTGAGAAAAAAGGAGGGAAATCAATTGAAGAATAAACTACACAAACTATTCGCCAAATATTTAAGCAATGAGATCGGAGCAGCGACAGCAGAATATGCCCTTCTGTTAGCCCTCGTAGTGATCATCCTAATAGGAACCTTGTCAACATTAGGGGGGGAATTGAATACCAGATTAAATGAGATAATTAGTAATCTACAGAATGCAGGGCGGTAGAATCCTCAGGATGCCTGATTTGCATGACCGGAAAGGTGCTGTGATGGTCGAGTTTGTCTTGGTTTTCTTCATTATTGCACTGATACTGTTCACCATCGTGGATTTTGGTTTGATGCTTAACAAGCGGTTCATTCTCGTCTCGGCAGCGAGAGAGGGAAGTCGTATTGCTGCAGTAGATGGCGGCGCTACAGCGGCTGTGTACGACCGCATCAATGTACAGCTCGAGCTGGGTGGGATAGACCATCGGATGGTTCGCATCGACATTAATCCTAAAAAGGCAGGATACGGCAGTGCAATCACAATCGACCTTAGTTATGATCATTACTTTATTACCCCCATGATTCAAAAGTTTACAGGCGGGGGCCTAGAAATCCTTGTTAGCTTTGTAACACGCAGTGAAAATGTAAAATAAGAGGGGTGAGAACGCATTGGTTATCTGAGGAATCACCGGGGTGTAGCATCGGTAATGCTTATTATCTATTTACCCGTACTGCTCCTTGTCATGGCACTTGTCATTGATGTTGGTTTGTTGGCTATTACCAGAAGCAAAATCCAGGCAGCAGCTGATTTCGGTGCTTTGGCGGGGGCTCAGAACCTCAACTTGGAAGCATTGCAAGAAGGTATGATAATTCTCGATGAAAGAATGGCAAAGAAGGATGCCTTAAGATGGACGGAAGAAAATATCTTAAGAAATCTTCATCCTTTCATATCGGATCAATATCTTGATATCTCAATTAATGTGTATAATGCTTCTGCTGGAATCGGTCTTTATGATTATCACACTGGAAGAATCATTTATGATCCAACGGTCTGCGTTGTGATTGAAGCAAAGCATCACTTCTATTTTGTCCATGGAATTTTCGGAGATCAGGATATCGTGGTTCATGCAGATGCAAGTGTACTGACTAAAGATTAAAAAGTGCTGGAGAGTGTGCTCTCTCCAGCACTTAAAATTATTACTGAAATGATGGGAACGATGATATTAAGATTTGCTATCTAAAATGTTCTTGATGTAGGTGATGACCTCATTTGGATTGTTCGTTACAATGAATATTTCTTGCACGCCTCCGGATGATTTGGCAAGAAATTTCAAACCAGAGCTAGTCGGGTATTTGTATTGCAATTCTACACGGGACCCACGCACAGCATTTTTTATACGCCCGGGAATGACTGACTTAACATCCGGGTGTTTGCCGACTGCCTCAAGGCAATCTTCAATACCCTGAAGCAGATGGTGCTCGCGTTTTACATTGCCTCTGCGATGCTTTGGCGTACGATGATAGCTCAAAAGATAACCCCCAGCTGAATGATACCTATATCCTATCTGATTGGCAGAGAAAAAACAATAGGGGCAAGAAAATCGAAAAGATGGAGGAATTGCAGGAAAAGTAACGAAAAATGGAAGGAAACAAATTATTTAAACCGCATAGACTTTTATTGCGAGGTGATGGGTACCGCCTTACTTCAACTTTTTCGAATGCAAAATACTTGCGCCAAGCAGAAAGGAGTAGCAGGATCGAGGATCCTGCGTGTGAACATGAGAACTGACATTGATATTGCTCAGGAAGCGCGTATGAAGCCCATAATTGAGATTGCCAGAACCATGGGGCTGGATGAAGATGATATTGAGCTCTACGGTAAATATAAGGCGAAAGTAAAACTAGATGTATGGGATAAATTGAAAAGTCATCAGGAAGGGCATGTAATTTTAGTCACAGCCATTAATCCAACGGCCGCCGGAGAAGGTAAGACGACAACAACGGTAGGATTAGGACAGGCGCTGGCCAAACTAGGCAAGAAAAGCATAATTACTTTGCGTGAACCATCGCTAGGTCCTTGTATGGGCGTTAAGGGGGGTGCTGCAGGCGGTGGATATGCCCAGGTGGTACCAATGGAGGATATCAATTTACATTTTACTGGGGATATTCATGCTGTGACAACTGCTCACAATCTTCTGGCAGCGATGTTGGATAATCATCTGCATCAGGGAAATGAACTGAATATTGATGTGCGGAGCATACCATACAAGAGAGTTATGGATATGAATGAACGTGCTTTGCGTAATATCGTAATCGGACTTGGAGGCAAAGCCCAGGGTGTACCGCGAGAAGACGGATTTATGATCTCAGTTGCTTCTGAAGTAATGGCTATTCTCTGCCTGGCGACGGATTTAAATGATCTGAAGGAACGGTTAGGCAAGATTGTTGTTGGTTATAATCAGGCAGGGACTCCCGTTACAGCGGCGGATCTGAAGGCCAACGGTGCCATGGCTCTGCTTCTCAAAGATGCCATCAAACCAAATCTTGTTCAAACACTAGAAAATACACCTGCATTTATTCATGGCGGACCATTTGCCAATATCGCTCACGGCTGCAACAGCATCATGGCGACTAAGATGGCAATGAGAATGGCTGATTATGTAGTAACTGAAGCGGGGTTCGGTGCTGATTTAGGATCAGAAAAGTTTTACCACATCAAATGCCGCTACGCAGGCATAACTCCAAAAGCGACTGTAATTGTGGCAACCATCCGCGCACTCAAGCTCCACGGGGGCAGCCAAAAGGACCAACTTGCCAAAGAAGATCTTGGGGCATTGGAAAGAGGAGTCAAAAATCTGGAAAAACATATTGAAAATACTCAGAAATTTGGCGTTCCAGCCATAGTAGCAATCAACCGCTTCCCGACAGACACCGATGATGAGATTGCGTTCATGGTGAAAAAGTGCGAAGAACTAAAGATCCCCTTTGCCCTATCTGAAGTCTGGGAAAAAGGCGGCGAAGGCGGCATTGCTCTTGCTGAAGAAGTGTTGCGAATTGTGGATAATAATAAAGACGATGGTTTCCACTTCTTGTATGATCTTGATGACTCTTTGCATAATAAAATCAGGATCATCGCAAAGGAAGTCTATGGAGCTGCTGATGTTGAATTCACAAAAGAAGCACTGCGAAGCATACGGCAGATTGAGAAGAACGGACTGGATAAGGTCCCCGTCTGCATGGCAAAAACCCAGTATTCTCTTTCTGACGATCAAACACTATTGGGGAGACCGGAAGGTTTTACGCTGACCGTAAGAAATGTGACTCCTTCTGCCGGAGCTGGATTTGTTGTGGCATTAACGGGTGAAATCATGACGATGCCTGGATTGCCTAAAATACCTGCTGCCTGTGGTATGGACATTGATGAAACAGGGAAAATTAAAGGACTTTTTTAAGGGGAGATTATTATGGAGGCGCAATTGATCAATGGTAAAGAAATTGCTAGGCAGATACGAGGAGAGATACGAGTATCTGTTGAAAAATTTAAAAATGACTATTCGATCGTACCTGGCCTCGCAGTTATCCTGTGGAACAATAATTCTGCGTCAAGGTTGTATGTCAATAGTAAGGCGAAAGCTTGTGAGGAAACTGGTATGTACTCTGAAATTCACGATTTTTCAGACAGCGGGGATATTGCTCAAGTAATGGACTGCATCCATTCATTGAATGATAATGCTTTAATTCACGGTATCCTCATGCAATTGCCAGTCATGGAAAAACAGTATGAGGACAGATTATTGGAAACAATTTCCCCATGCAAAGACGTGGATGGCCTGCATCCGATTAACGCAGGGAACTTGCTTTTGGGTAATAAGACATTTGTTCCATGTACACCGCAGGGAATTCTTGCTCTATTGGATCGAACGGGGGAGGATTTGGAGGGAAAGCATGCAGTGGTTGTCGGCAGAAGCAACATAGTGGGTAAACCCGTTTCTCTGTTGCTGCTGCAAAGAAATGCTACTGTCACTGTATGCCACTCGAAGACTAATAATCTGAGCGATATTACCCGGCAGGCGGATATTTTGGTCGCTGCTGTAGGAAAGCCTCTGTTTGTTTCAGAAAATATGGTGAAACCTGGAGCAACTGTCATTGATGTAGGTATTAATCGATTAGGGAAAAAAGTGATCGGAGATGTGGATTTTGATAATGTAAGACATACTGCTGGGAAAATAACACCAGTCCCAGGCGGTGTTGGCCCCATGACAATCGCAATGTTATTAAAAAACACACTTGATTCAGCATTGGCGATGCACAAAGAAAAATAGCAATGAAGACTTAGTTGATCAAGGTCATGATTTCCTTTACATTGCCATGATCTAATAGTATACTCTATACAATACAGATAAATGCAATGATTTGGAACAAGTAGGTGGTAGGATTTCTGACAGCGAACCGGTGATGGTGGGAGACCGGACTGAATACTACCTCTGAATGGACCCAATAGCTGCGGTCGAAGTAATGGATAGTGCCGGTTTGCCCCGTTATCGGCTTTAGTCGCAAGACTAAATGAGTGACCCGCAGCTGCGGGTAAATAGGGTGGTACCGCGAGCCTTTCGTCCCTGTACAGGATGGAAGGCTTTACTGTTTTCCAGATTGCATAGATAAATTGAGATATTTAAATGATCTTCCAAGAGAACAGACAGGAGGGAACGGGATGAAAAAGGGGAGAATTCTAAGTGGAATGCGCCCGACAGGGCGTCTGCATTTGGGAAATTTAATGGGGGCGTTGGACAATTGGGTTCGTCTTCAGGATGACTATGAGTGTTATTATTTTGTTGCAGATTGGCATGCTCTTACAACTGGGTATGAGAATACAGATTCGATTCGGGAAGATACCCGCCAGATGGTAATTGACTGGCTGAGCGCAGGGCTGGATCCCAACAAAAGTCCTTTATTTGTTCAGTCACAGATTAAAGAACACGCTGAACTCTATCTTCTGCTTTCGATGATTACACCAAATAGCTGGTTAGAGCGATGTCCGACATACAAAGATCAACTCCAGCAATTGGAGGGTAAAAACATAGCCACACATGGATTCTTAGGGTACCCAGTGCTCCAAACCGCAGATATAATCATTTACAAGGCCACAGCCGTTCCAGTAGGCGAAGATCAGGCTGCGCATCTTGAAATCAGTCGCGAGATCACCCGGCGATTCAATGGTCTTTATGGGGAGGTTTTCCCAGAGCCGCAAATATTGCTAAACAAGGTTACGATGCTACCCGGTGTGGATGGTCGGAAAATGAGTAAAAGTTACGGGAATGATATTAGGATGTCGGCTGGAAAGAAAGAAATTGATGAAAAAGTAAAGATGATGGTAACAGATCCACAGCGTATCCGTAAGGACGATCCGGGTCATCCAGAAGTTTGCATTGTGGATAAATTTCAAGCGCTCTTTAATGCTGAAGGTGTCCCTGAAATCAGAGAGGCCTGTATAGCAGGAAAGATCGGATGCGTTGCTTGTAAGAAAATCCTAACAGAAAAATTAACTGAAGCTTTGGCTCCATTCCATGAGAAAAGAAAAGAGATTGAGGGAATGAGAGGGTATGTTGAGGAAGTACTGGAGGATGGCGCAAGCCGCGCTAGAATAACGGCTCAAGAAACGATGGCGGATGTGCGTGAAGCTATGAAAACCTATGCATGAACGTGATTACGCAACAGGTGCTCATCAAAGTGCGATAAGCCGCTCATCATTTACGATAATGTCGCTCATCAAACTGATATCCGTCGGGGAAACTTCATGCACTGTTCAAAGACCTCTTCATATGGTAGTATGAACCTAGACCGAATACAAGGAGGCTAATCATGCTCAGTGTTCTTGTGATACATGGACCAAATCTAAATCTACTAGGCACAAGGGAAGTAGAGAAATACGGTTCCTGTACGTTGGATGAAATAAACGACCAAATCCGGGCATATGCTGAACACTGCAATTTGAAGGTGGCCATTGTCCAGAGCAACTCGGAAGGAAAGATAATCGATCAAATTCATGAAAGTCAGGGAAAGTACAATTTTTGCATTATTAACCCTGGAGCGTATTCCCACTACAGCATCGCAATCCGAGATGCAATCGCTGCGGTTCAGGTCCCATTTATCGAAGTTCATCTATCTAACATCTTCTCAAGAGAGTCGTTCCGACACGAATCAGTCGTTGCGCCAGTTTGCGTAGGCAGCATTGCAGGCTTCGCTTATCATGGTTATTTGATGGCATTACACTATTTGAGCAATCAGAATCGCAAATAGGGGTGAATGGATTGCGAAATCGAATTGAAAATCTTCGATCAGTTTTTTACGAGCAATGTGTGGACGCGATGATTGTGATGAAGCCAGAAAATCGTAGATATCTTTCAGGATTTTCCGGATCAGCCGGTATTTTATTCATTACAGCAAGTGATGCTTATCTTTTAACAGACTTTCGCTATGTCGAACAAGCAGAGCAAGAAGCCCAAGGATATACTATCATTAAGCACGGGGATAAAATCATCGATAGTCTAAAAGAAGTTGTTAAAGTTTCCCATTGTCAAGCTATCGGATTTGAAAAGGATTTTGTAACATATGCAAATTATGAATTGCTTAATGATAATTTGTCAAAATGTAAGCTGGTTCCGACGGATAATGTAACAGAAAGGTTACGCGCCGTTAAGGATCAGGATGAAATTAATCGCATCGCCGCAGCTGTTTCAATAGCAGATTCAGCTTTTGATCATATGTGCTCGGTCCTTGTGCCCGGGATGACAGAGAAAGCTGCAGCTGTAGAATTGGAATACTTTATGCGCCAGAAAGGCTCGCAAAAGAATAGTTTTCCACCGATTATAGCCTCAGGTCCTCGCGCCTCTCTGCCCCATGCGCAACCCACTGAGCGTAAAATCCAGGTCGGTGATATGGTAAAAATGGATTTTGGTGGTACGTATGATGGTTACTGTTCGGATCTGACAAGAACCGTGTTCATGGGTAAAACAACCCAACAGCAAGAAGAAATATATCAGATTGTTCTAAAAGCCCAGATTCTTGCAATAGAATCTGTAATTGCAGGTATGAGGGGTGCTGCTGTAGATAGTGTTGCTCGCGATTTTATTACAGAGAATGGTTACGGAGAATACTTCGGCCATGGTCTTGGTCATGGAGTTGGGCTATTCATCCATGAAGCTCCGCGACTATCACAGACAAGCTCTGACATTCTCCAGCAGGGGAACGTTGTCACTGTTGAACCAGGGATATACATTCCCGACTGGGGTGGAGTACGTATAGAGGATATGTTGGTTGTACAACCGGACGGCTATCAGAATCTCACCCATGCAAACAAAGAGATGGTCATTTTATAGACTTGTGCGAAGGAGGAAATTGGATGATATCAACCAGCGATTTTAGAACAGGACTGACCATTGAATATGAGGGGAGTATCTTTGTTATTGTCGATTTTCAGCATGTGAAGCCTGGGAAAGGGGCTGCTTTTGTCCGAGCTAAGTTAAAAAATATTATGACAGGGGCAACAACAGAAAGAACCTTTCGATCGGGTGAGAAATTTGGTCGGGCCCATATTGAAAGACGAGAAATGCAATACCTCTACAGTTCTGGTGATGAATTCACTTTTATGGACACTGAAAATTACGAACAGGTTATTCTCAGAAAAGAGGATATTGGCGATGGCGTGATGTATTTAAAAGAAAACACCATTATTGGGATAAACTTTTATCAAGCTTCACCTGTCGGGGTAGATCTCCCCAATACAGTCGATCTGGTTGTGACGGAGACAGCACCAGGAGTCAAGGGAGACACGGCCGCTGGTGGAACGAAGCCAGCAACATTGGAAACCGGCTATGTTGTCCAGGTACCTTTTTTCGTTAATCCGGGGGACACTCTCCGAATTGACACACGAAGCGGCCAATATGTTATGAGAGTATAAAAAAGAGGAGGAGTGAACATGGCTGACATGAAGGTGAAAGTAGCATATCTGAACGGACTGGCGGAAGGTTTGGGAATCAGCAAAGAATCAAAAGAAGGTCAGGTTTTGCTGGGCATTCTGGATGTGCTGAATGATATTGCAGAGGAGATTGAGCAACTGAATATAGACCAGGCTGATCTTGAAGACTATGTAAAGGCTGTGGATGAAGACCTGGTGGATCTGGAAGATGAAGTGTACGAAACCGATGAAGACGATGAAGATTTAATTGAGCTTGAGTGTCCCGAATGTGGTCAGCTTGTATATCTCAGAGATGATTTCGATGATGAAGCTGGACCAGTAGAACTGATGTGTCCGAGCTGCGGTTTTATTGTCTACACAAGTTCAGACGAAGAGCCAGATGATGAGATGGAATATCCTGAGACTGAAGAAAAGTTTTCACTTGAGGACTAGACAGAAAGCAGGGCTCTTGGCGCAAAGAGCCCTGCCTTTTTACTGTTTAGTCGAAATATAAACCGCTAAGCAGATTCGTTGACTCATCCTTGGTGTTTCTATATAATAAATGTGTATTCTCTTGCACTTAGATGAGGATGGAGGCGATGGGATGCCAGATAAGACCGTGGAAAAAATAAGAGCAGAATTATATGCAAATGAGTACAAGTTTACACCACAAAGAAGAATGGTTCTACAAGTATTGGCTGAACATCCAGATGAACATCTTAGTGCGGATGAAATCTACTCCCTGGTGAAAGATAAATATCCGGATATTGGTATGGCAACAGTCTATCGGACATTGGATCTCCTTGCCAGCCTGAATATTGTGCAGAAGATTAATTTTGGTGATGGGAAGAGCCGTTTCGAAATGAGTCAGCAAGAAAGGCATCAACACCACCACCTCATTTGTTTGTCTTGCAATGATATCCTCGAAGTCACAGATGATCATTTGGCGCAATTAGAAGAACTAATCTCGAAGGAATATGGGTTTAAAATACAGGATCATATGGTGCAGTTTTTCGGCCTGTGTAAAAAATGTCAGGAAAACAGGAAATAAGCACTGTCTCGAATCATTTGTGTCCTGCATGCAGGAGTTGCGGGGCCTTGCCAGAAATGTACACATGATTCGAGATTTTTCATGTTTCTCACTCTCTGGAGGTGTCGAATAATGGAAGAGGACATACTGGAAATATCGGAACAATCTGGTGCAGACGGGAGTGTCAAGATTTCCGATGAAGTTGTTGGAGTAATTGCCGGTATTGCAGCAACTGAAGTAGAAGGAGTTGTAGGGCTCAGTGGCGGCATTGCAGGTGGTATAGCACAACTTCTCGGTAAAAAATCTCTTTCTAAAGGAATAAAAGTTCAAACCGGTGAAAAAGAGACTGGAATTGACATTCACCTTATCGTTGGATATGGCGTTCGGATTCCTGACATTGCACAAGAAGTGCAAGAGCGGGTCAAAACGAGCGTGGAAAGCATGACGGGACTGAAAGTCGTTGAAGTGAATGTTCACATCCAGGGAGTCAGCTTCCAGGAAGATGTGAAGGAAGATGAAGTAAAGAAATAGAGCGGAAGCATGCATAAGGGGGAGTATTGATGAGGCTTGCAGAAAGAGCATTTTTGCTGGTATATACTCTTTTATTCACAATCGTATCATTCCTTATGATCCTGATTTCGATCGGATGGCGCCGCCCACTGGATTTGGTTTCTGACTCACTGGCAGCTCCGTTTGGTCGTCTAAGCGTTGGACTCCTCTTTGCCTTTCTATTTCTGATTGGGATACGCTTGCTCTTGTTATCATTGAACCGATCCTCTGATCAGCAAGCTTTAGTACAGGAGACAGGCCACGGGAAAGTTAAAGTATCATTGGTAGCTGTGGAGAATCTGGTAAAAAAGACCGTTAGACAAAAGAAGGGAATCAAAGATGTAAAAGCCATAGTGAGAGCTCCGGAAGGAAAAGGGGTACAGATTCAGATTCGAATTGTGATCTCCCCTGAAGTAAGCGTTCCGGATTTGACAACGGAGCTTCAGCAAACCATTAAGGATTATGTAATGGAAGTTGTGGGTATTGAAGTATCGGAGGTAACAATTGTAATCGATAATATTGCAACAGAAAACAAATCCCGAGTAGAATAGTACTAAAAAAGTGGGGGAGAAAAATGTGGAACAGGATCTCTCAGGAGATAGCAATGAATCATCGCGGGAAACTTTTTGGCGGCATTGTTGGATTTGCGTTAGGCCTTTTTCTGATTCACTTTGGGATTTTGAAAACATTAGTGCTGTTGCTTTTTACCGTGGGCGGCTACATAGCCGGTGGCAGGTTGGATGCAGCTAACGAAGATATTTTTGACACTCTGGATCGAATCCTGCCGACAGATCAAGATTGACTATACCCCGATTGTATGAGGAGAGAAGAATGAGCATGAGCAGGAGAAAAGCCAGAGAATACGCGCTTAAGTCACTTTACTTGGTGGATGCTGCCAGCTTGGATGCTGATCAGGCGCTGGAGCAGTTATACGAGCTCGAAGAAAACCAAACGGAAACAGATCCATTTTTACTAAAACTAGTGCGTAGTACTGTCGAAAACCTCACCGCAATTGACAGTATTATCAAACGTTATGCAATCGGGTGGTCACTTTCGAGAATGGCGATTGTCGATCGTGCTCTATTGCGGATAGCAATCTGTGAAATATTTTACTTGGAAGATGTTCCTCCCAGTGTATCAGTTAACGAAGCAGTGGAGCTGGCCAATAAATTCAGTACTCATGATTCGGGTAAATTCATTAATGGAATATTGGGTAAAATTATCCGTGACAATTTTTCTACAGAGGACAGCTGCCCTTCCTAAGGCAGCTTTTGATTAAAGTGCGGAGGTGCATGATGAAAGAATTTCCGGCCTGGGAGATTCATCTGCTGACACGCCATATTAAGAGCCAGCTGGAAAATGATCCTTTACTGCAGAATATTTGGGTGCGTGGAGAGATCTCTAACTTTAAACTGCACTCATCCGGACACGCGTATTTCTCGATGAAGGATGAATTTTCTGCTATTCGCTGCGTGATGTTTCGTAGTCGTGCTTGCACCTTGGACTTTTTGCCAAAAAACGGGGACAAAGTATTGGCGCTTGGCAGTATAAGTGTATATGAGCGTGATGGGGCGTATCAGTTTTATGTGGATGAGTTGCGTGCTGCTGGGATCGGTGATCTGCATATTGCATTCGAACAGCTGAAGAAAAAGCTGGATGAAGAGGGGCTTTTTCGAGTGGAGATAAAAAAAACGCTGCCATTTTTGCCGCGTAAAGTAGGAATTGTGACATCAGCAACTGGGGCCGCTGTTCGTGATATAATTAGTGTGATAAGACGCCGTTTTGAAAACATGCCGATCCTTCTTGTGCCGGTAAGGGTGCAGGGAGAGGAAGCGCCTTGCGAAATAGCGGCGGCAATGGATTATTTGAACTCCAGGGATGATGTGGATGTTATCATTCTAGGACGGGGCGGCGGTTCTTTCGAGGAGTTGAATGCTTTTAACACAGAAATTGTCGCACGCAGTATTGCCGCATCGCAAGTACCAGTAATATCCGCAGTCGGGCATGAAACTGACTTTACAATCGCGGATTTTGTAGCGGATCTGCGTGCTCCTACCCCCTCAGCTGCTGCTGAAATTGTTGTACCAGATAAATCAGAGCTCAAGCGACAGCTTTACACGCTGGAAGCAAGAGTGAAATATTTACTCGTCAGGAAACATGAGCTATCAAAAGAACGGTTGTCGCGCATCCTGTCACGACCTGTGATGGTGAAGCCGAAAATTCCAGTCCAGCAGCGGTATCAGGATGTGGATGTATTAATGCGGAGTTCTGTGCAGCAAATGACCACGTATTTACGATTGGATAGTGAAAAATTCCGCAACCTAGTTCAGAAGCTGCATACGCTTAGTCCTCTGAATATACTCGGCCGAGGGTATGCATTGTGCACTGATGCAGAAACCTCATTACCGATACGATCCATCGAAGGAATATCAGTCGATAAGTATGTAAATGTAAGATTATCCGATGGGGAGTTTCTCAGCATTGTAAAAGAAATCAGGCAGGAGGAATTAAGAGATGACAAGCAAGAATGATGAGCAGCTAACATATGAAATGGCATATGATAAACTTGAGTTGCTGGTTGGAGAATTAGAAAGCGGTGATCTGACTTTGGAGAGATCATTGGAAATATTCGAAGAAAGTATCCGCATGGTTGTATACTGTCAGAAGAAGTTAGATGAGGCAGAAAGAAAAATCGAAATGTTAGTGAGTAAAGCTGGAGAAGATAACAATGATAAGGATGTTCTGCAAGATTTTACTGATTAGCATTGGGGGTGACGAATTTGCTTAATGTGTTCAATGGTATTCTCCAAAACCGTGTAATTATAACAGCGCTAGTCGGCTGGTTTATTGCCCAATCTCTAAAGTTCGTCACCGTTTTGGTAGACAAAAAACGAATTGATTTCAAGTATTTTGTCAGTACAGGCGGCATGCCCAGTTCGCACTCGTCTTTTGTAATGGCCCTTTCTGTAGCCGTTGGTTACGAGAGTGGCTGGGATTCTGCGATCTTTGGCCTGGCACTTGCTTTTGCTATTGTTGTAATGTACGACGCTTCAGGCGTCCGCCAAGCTGCCGGTAGGCAGGCTGAAGTGCTGAATGTTATTGTAGAAGATATGTTTAAAACTCACAAGATTGCTGAAAAAAGACTGCGTGAACTCTTAGGACATACCCCCATCGAAGTAATGGCTGGTGCAGCACTTGGGATCCTGGTCGGTCTTGCGATGCAGAGCTTGCTGCCTTGACGAAGAAAATTGACTATGCTACAATCGTGGGAATGGCTTACATAATTGTCAATATTATTAGATATTTTAAAGGTTGGTGGAATGCGTGGCACATCTTTTGGCGAACATCCATACACCGGATGATCTAAAAAAAATGGACGATGATGAGCTCCGCAACCTAGCGGCAGAAATTCGTGACTACATTATTCAAGTCGTTGCGAAAAATGGTGGACATCTCGCCAGCAATCTCGGCGTGGTTGAACTGACCATTGCTCTGCATCGGGCATTTGAAAGTCCTGAGGATAAGATTATCTGGGACGTGGGACATCAGGCGTATGTTCACAAACTCTTAACCGGGAGATACCGGCAGTTTTCAACTTTGCGAACAAAAGAAGGAATGAGCGGTTTCCCAAAACGCTCCGAAAGCGTCCATGATGTGTATGAAACTGGACATAGCAGTACTTCCATATCCGCAGCTCTTGGTTTTGCTGCGGCACGAGATTTACAAAAAAGCAGCCGGCATGTTGTCGCAGTAATCGGCGATGGTTCAATGACAGGTGGATTGGCGTATGAAGCACTCAACAACGTTGGGCATACGGGAAAGCGAATGATTGTTATTTTGAATGACAATAATATGTCTATATCGCAAAATGTTGGTGCCATGGCCACATACTTCAGCAAAATTCGTACTGCACCCACATATTTTCGTCTGAAAAGTGATTTCGAGTATATAATGCGCAAGATTCCATCCGTAGGCGAGCGGGTTATAAATGCAGCTGAGCGAGTCAAAGACAGCTTGAAGCATCTGGTTGTTCCAGGTATGCTGTTTGAAGAAATGGGTTTCACCTATCTTGGCCCCATCGATGGCCATAACGAAAGTGCATTGCAAAACGTTATCAGCAGAGCAAAGACGATCAACGGGCCTGTGCTCGTTCATGTTTTGACAAAGAAGGGCAAAGGGTATCGACCAGCAGAAAAGAATCCGGACATTTTTCATGGCACCGGTCCTTTTGACGTGGTAACCGGTGAACAGAAGTCAACAAGCATGCCCCTATCGTACACCCAGGTCTTTGGTGAGACGATACAGCGTCTGGCAGAAGAAAACCGTAAAGTTGTCGGAATAACTGCCGCTATGCCGGATGGTACTGGTATGGACAAACTCAGGGATAAGTATCCGGAAAGATATTTCGATGTGGGAATAGCCGAAGCCCATGCCGTAACATTTGCCGCCGGTCTGGCAGCAGCCGGATTAAGACCGGTTGTAGCAGTATATTCTACCTTTTTACAGCGCGCCTACGATCAGCTGCTGATGGATGTCTGCTTACAGAATCTACCCGTTGTGTTTGCCATTGATCGTGCTGGAATTGTCGGAGAAGATGGAGAAACACATCAAGGTCTTTTTGATCTGTCGTATCTGCGGCCTATGCCCAATATGACCATTTTTGTTCCAAAAGATGAAAATGAATTGCAGCATATGGTTCATACGGCTTTGCAGCACTCGGGACCATCAGCGATTCGCTATCCCCGGGGCAAAGGATTTGGGAAACCGTTGGATCAAACTTTCCAGACTCTGGAGATAGGCAAGGGAGAATTGTGTGCCACCGGAAAAGACATTACGATTGTAGCGGCCGGCCCTGCTGTGCAATGGGCGATCGAAGCTTCTCAAAGACTCGCTACAGAGGGGATCATGGCAGCCGTTGTAAACACGCGATTCATAAAGCCCCTTGATGAAAAGCTTATTCTGGATACTGTGCGAGAAACGAAGCGTGTACTTGTTGCGGAGGAAAACGTTTTCTTTGGAGGCCTGGCCAGTGCCGTAAGTGAGTTGATTATGAAAAACGGGCTTGGGAACATCATGTTTGACTCTTTATCCGTTCCTGATGTATTCTTGCATCATGGCACACGCTCACAGCTCCTTGAGGAACATGGCTTAACATCTGATGGCATCTATAGAAAAGCCTTGGCTATGGTGGATAATGAGTATAAAACAGAGAGAAGTGCTGCAATCCATCTGGTACGCTAAGGAGTTGATTGATTGAAGCAGAAAGAGAGGCTTGATATAATTTTAACAGAGCGCAATTACTACCCGAGCAGAGAGAAAGCCAAAGCAGCGGTAATGGCAGGTCTCGTTTGGGTTGACGGGCAGAAAGCGGATAAACCCGGTGAGAAGTATGCTGTGGATATTCAGATTGATACAAAAGGTGATGCAATTCCATATGTCAGCCGGGGAGGCTTAAAGTTGGCTCGCGCCTTGGAATATTTCAAAATCAACGTCAAAGACCTCATTTGCATGGATGTCGGAGCATCAACAGGGGGGTTTACAGACTGCCTGTTGCAGCAAGGTGCAGCAAAGGTCTATGCCGTGGATGTCGGGTATGGTCAGTTGGACTGGAAGTTGCGCAATGACCCACGGGTTGTGGTATGGGAACGGACGAATATTCGCTATGTTGGACCGGAAAGATTAAACGAGCTGATTGAGTTGGCAGTGATTGATGTCTCGTTTATATCCCTTACGAAAGTAGTGCCGGTTGTCAGGTCCTTAATGAAAGATGATGGCCAAATCATTTGTTTGATAAAGCCGCAGTTTGAGGCTGGCCGTGAAGCAGTTGGAAAGAAAGGTGTCGTTCGGGATCCAGCCGATCATATCCGATGCCTTGAAAGACTAACTCACTTCTTTGCTGAACTTTCACTGCAAATAATGGGGTTGACATATTCTCCTGTCACTGGCCCCGAAGGTAATATTGAGTATCTTATCCATCTGGCGAATACCCAAAAAATCAACATCATGCATGGGAATGTTTCTGCGCTGATTCAACATGTAGTAGATGAAGCCGAACAAATCTTGAAATGACAAAGCCCGAAAGGGCTTTTTTTATTGAAAGGCGAATGAAAAAGGATTATACACACTGGCAAAGAATAATTATACAGACTATATAAGAGGCGAGTGCAGCAGGGAGGTCCTCATGAAAAATATTGGAATAGTACCAAACTTCAAAAAAGAGATCGCCCGAAAGATAACCGATGATATGATCATCTGGTTGAAAGACCGAAATATTGGTGCGCTAATGATTCATGAGCATGCCATATTAACTCGGCACAGCGAGCTGGGGCGTTTTGAGAAGGAGCTGACTTCCCTCATCGACTGCCTGGTTGTGCTGGGTGGGGATGGAACACTGCTCAGTACTGCCCGGATGTTTGCCCCTTCACCGGTGCCCCTCCTAGGAGTGAATCTAGGTAAATTGGGGTTTCTAACAGAAATTGAGATCCCTGATATTTTCGATGGATTAGAGAAGCTGATCAACGGTCAGTACAAGATTGATGAAAGAATGATGTTATCCACAAAACTGGTGAGGGATGGGAGAACCATCGAAGAGTTTAATGCACTCAATGATACTGTGCTCACAAAAGGGGTTTTGGCCCGTATGATCACGATAAGTGTTTATGTGGATGACACCTATGTGGATACCTATCTGGCCGACGGAATCATTCTCGCTACACCTACCGGTTCAACCGCCTACTCTCTTTCAGCCGGTGGTCCCATTGTTAGTCCAAACGTTGATGTCATAATCTTAACACCCATTTGCCCTCATACCCTCTATGCACGATCACTGGTGTTACCAGAAGAGGGCGTCATTCGCATTCTTGTGGAAGGCGACCACAGTGAGACAATGTTAACCATCGATGGGCAATATGGTTACACTTTGCAGCCAGGAGATGAAATTACCGTTCGAAAATCAGATTTTGTCACTCGGTTGGTCCGGTTGAGTGGACGTAACTTCTATGATGTCCTCCACCAGAAATTGAAAGGAGGATAATCATTGTACAGCTCTTTGCTTTCACCTTTACCTCTAGCAAGATGGTATGTGGAACAGGTGATCCAGGAAGGAGATCATGCAGTCGATGGCACAGCAGGCAATGGCTATGATACGGCATTCCTCGCGGCATTAGTTGGGGAGTGTGGCAAAGTATATGCTTTTGATATTCAACAATCAGCAATTGCTGAAACGCAAAAGAGGCTGAAAAATTGTGGGATGGAAAACCGTGTTCAGTACATTTTGGACTCACATCAGAAGATTAGACAGTATGTTTCGGAAACAATCAGAGCTGCCATGTTTAATCTAGGCTATTTGCCAGGGGGAGACCATCAGATAACAACCCACGCCGATGAGATAATAGCAGCATTAGAAGATACGACAAAGCTTCTTCTGCCAGGGGGGCTGATTACTGTGGTGGTATATCCTGGCCATCCAGCAGGAAAAAGAGAAGAAAGAGAAGTTAGTGCATTTGCTAATGACTTGAACAAAACGGAATATGCAGTCATGACTGGGACATTTTTAAAGAAATCTGCAGACCCTCCAAAACTGATTACGATTCAGAAAGGAATCTGCAAAGATGAATGAATCGGAGGTGTACAAATGAAAGCGCGTCGTCAGATGATGATTATTGACATTATTCGCAGTAAGAAAATTGAAACCCAAGAGGACCTTGCTGAAGAATTGCGGACGCAAGGTGTTGATGTTACTCAGGCAACCGTATCCAGGGATATAAAGGAACTTAGCCTCATCAAGATTCCTACAGAAGATGGGAGATATCACTATTCGCTGCCGCCGGAGGATGCTTGGGTCAGCTCTATGGAAAGGGCAAAACGATTATTTCGCGATAGTCTCGTGAGTATTGATTTCAGTGAAAACATTGTTGTTGTGAAGACGCTGACTGGCAATGCTCATGCTGTGGCAGATATTATTGATAATATGCCCTGGCCGGAACTCGTCGGTACTGTTGCTGGGGATGACACCATCATGATTGTTGTGCGCGATCGAAACAAAGTACATGAAATTATGGATAAGATTGACGGAATCAAGCGCTGAAAGGAGGTCTCCAGTTGCTGACACATCTTAGCATTCATAACTTCGCTCTAATCGAACACCTTGAACTGCAGCTGGGTCCTGGCTTGAACATCCTTACCGGGGAAACGGGAGCAGGAAAATCCATCATTATCGATGCTGTGGGCTTAATTATCGGTGAACGTGCTAGTCAGGATTACATTCGAACCGGTTCTGAAGGAACACTGGTGGAGGCCGTTTTCAATTTGGCTGGGAATGAACTAGTGGTCCAGCGTTTATTGGAAGAATATGGCCTTGTAATTGAAGATAGCGAAGATCTATTAATCACCAGAGAAATAGCTCGCTCTGGTAAAAGCATTTCAAGAGTGAACGGCCGAATGATTACAACGGCAGCGCTGAAAGAGCTAGGTGCTCATCTGATTGATATTCACGGTCAGAATGAGCACCAGTCCATTATGAAGGCAGATCGGCATACAGAAATTCTGGATACTTTCATAGGCGAGCCCGTCGTGCTTCCGCTGGCTGAATACAGGAAACATTATCGGGATTTACTGGAAAATCGAAAAAAACAGCAAGACCTTGGCGGTGATGCAAGGGAAAGATCCCGTGCGATTGACTTGTACGAGTATCAGATCAATGAAATTGACGCAGCAGAGCTACAGCAAGGAGAAGAACAGGAACTTGAAAAAGAGCGGCAGATTATCATTAACAGCGAAAAATTGTTTGTTGCTCTTGAGAATGCCAAACAATACCTGTATGAAATGGAGAATTCGCCCTCTGCAATGGAGCTGATCGGTAAAGCTCAGGAGGCCCTTGCAGTTGCAGCTGGAGTCGATGATTCCTGCAACAGATTCTATGAAAGCTGTGAACAGCTCACTTATGTCATAGATGATCTGATTCGTGAGATAAGCAGCTACAGAGAAACACTTGAATTTAATCCAGAAAGGATCCAGGCAGTGGAAATGCGCCTCGATGAAGTCCATCGGCTGAAGCGAAAATATGGCAGCAGCATTGAAGCCATACTGCAATATCGGGAGGATACGGCGGAAAATTTGGAACGCCTGATTAATAGTGAATCTTTTTTAAAGCAGCTTCAGGAGGATGAGGGGGCCATTCTGAATAATCTTGGCATACAAGCAGAGATAATTTCTACGATCAGAAGCCAGGGTGCTCATCAGCTTTCTGAAGCTGTAGAGCGGGAATTGGCTGACTTGGGCATGAAAAACATGCTCTTTCATGCATTTGTCGAAAAAAAAGTCTCCGAAAATGGCCTCCACGTTGGCGGTGAGTCTTTTGCATTTCACGCTCATGGGGTTGATCAGATTGAGTTCCGCATGTCAACAAATCCTGGAGAACCCGTAAAACCACTGATCAAGATAGCCTCCGGTGGTGAGGTCTCTCGCATCATGCTGGGCATTAAAGCCGTGTTGGCTTTCTCCGACGCCATTCCAACGCTGATATTTGATGAAATCGATACCGGTATTGGCGGTCGTGCAGGGCAGGCGGTCGCAAAAAAACTCAAAAAAATCTCCACAGAGAGACAGGTTCTGTGCGTAACCCATTTGCCTCAGATTGCAGCGGCGGCTGACAGTCATTTCTATATTAGTAAAGAAACCGTCAATGATCGTACCGGAACACGTGTGGAACAGCTAACAGAAAGACAGCGTGTTGCAGAAATCGCCAGAATGCTCTCAGGTGATCTGCACACAGAAGCCGTAATCCGACACGCAGAAGAAATGATTGCAAATGCAAACATAGGCTTAGATTAAAAACAATCACAGGGAGGATGAAAAATGATCGACTGGGCAAAGAATAGAAGAATGCATCAATCCATTTTCGAAACTGCTGGCAACACACCGCTTGTAGCACTCAACAAGGTGAGTGTCGGAGAGGGGATTATTGCTGGTAAACTCGAATTCTTCAACCCGTCAGGCAGTCTGAAGGATCGAATTCTGTACAGGATGGTTGAAGCAGCTGAGGCAAGAGGTGATCTGCGGCCTGGAATGTCAATTATTGAAGGTACAACTGGGAACACAGGGATTGCCACAGCAATGGTTGGAGCTGTGAAAGGATATCCGGTGGTGATTGTCATGCCCGATGGAATGAGTGATGAGCGAAAGAAAACCATACGTGCATATGGTGCAGAGTTGGTCCTCACAAAAGGTGCTGAGAGCGATGTTGATATCGTCATCGATAAAGTGAGGGAGATAAAGGCAGCGCAGCCTGGAAAGTATTGGGAGGTCGCCCAGTTCGATAATCATGACAATGCAATTGCACATTACCAAACTACTGGGCCAGAGATTTGGGAGCAAACAGATGGAAAGATCGATGCATTTGTTGCATCCCAAGGGACGGGAGGGACTGTTTCCGGTGTCGCCAAATATCTGAAAGAGAAGAATCCGAATATTAAGATCTATGCTGTAGAGCCAGCTGAGTGCCCGATCCTCTCTGGAGGAGAATGGGGATCACACAGGATTGAAGGGATTGGGGACGGATTCATACCCCAAGTACTGGATGTCGGTGTTTTAGATGGTGTAATTCAGACGAGTTCAGATGAGTCGGTGCAGATGGCAAAAGAATTGGCCCGCAAAGAGGGGATATTCTGTGGAATTTCCTCCGGTTGCAATGTCGTGGCCGCGCAAAAATTGATCCGAAAATACCCTGCTATGAAACTTGTAGTGACAATGATCAATGATAATGGATTACGGTATTTCTCTACCGAGTTGTGTGATGTGGTAGAACATCCTGAGATCCCAGAACGCGATCACCCCATCAGCAATGAAGATAGAGAAAAGCTTTCAGCAGTTAAATTGGATATTATTCTTTAGATGTGGATCAATGCCAAATTGACTGTTATTTGACCATTTACAGACATATTTTGAAGGATTCGGCTGCTGTGCGCAGAATAGGAAAATTGCAGCTACGAGTCAGAATACATGTGAGGTGAGACATACCATGGTAAACACTCCAATCAAAGTACTAATCGCAGACGACAACCGAGAATTTTGCCAGCTTCTGAAGGAGTATATTGAGAAACAACCCGATATGATGCTGGTAGGCACTGCATTCAATGGCTCCGAAGTCGTAGAAATGATTCCCTTAAAGAATCCCGATGTCATTATTCTGGATATCATTATGCCGCATCTGGATGGGATCGGCGTACTGGAAAGAATGGCCTCAATGCGGCTGGCACACCGACCGAAAGTAATTATGCTGACTGCATTCGGGCAAGAAAACATCACCCAGAAGGTAGTTGAACTGGGAGCAGACTATTATGTCCTTAAACCCTTTGATCTCGATACGCTCGTTGACCGGATTCGCCAGTTGCATGGACACCCGACGATCCACCCAAATCTCAGGCAGCAGACCGGCTATGCTGCAAGCCAGTCGGATAGTCTTGATGTGGAAGTAACCAACATCATCCATGAAATTGGGGTTCCTGCCCATATTAAAGGGTATCAATTCTTAAGAGAAGCAATCATACTGGTTGTCAACGACATGGATCTGCTCAGTGCAGTTACCAAAGAACTGTATCCGACCATTGCAGAACAGTTTGATTCAACACCGAGTCGCGTTGAGCGGGCAATCCGCCATGCCATTGAAGTTGCCTGGACACGTGGAAACATGGAGCTGATTAACACGATGTTCGGCTATACGGTCAATACAGAACGGGGTAAACCGACCAATTCTGAGTTCATTGCCATGATTGCCGATAAATTGCGAATGCATAGCAAACGAAAGATTGGCGTGCAATAAGTGGCACGACATATCCCAACAGGTGAGGAGGGGCAACATGTTAACTGAAGAACGACGAAAGATGTTTAAAGACCTGACTGAAGCTGCAGGGATTGCTGGATTTGAAGATGAAATCCGTGAAGTGATCAAAGGGTATCTTCCCGAAGATGTGGACATTGCTTATGACAAAACGGGCTCACTCCTGGTGAGAAAAGTGGGATACGGCGATGGTCCAGTAGTGATGCTTTCTGCACATATGGATGAAGTTGGATTCATGGTCAGTCATATTTCTCCAGAGGGTTTTATCTATTTTGTACCTGTCGGAATGTGGTGGCAGCATGTCATGTTGGCTCAGAGAGTGATTATTAAATCGGAAAAAGGGGATGTGCTCGGATTTATCGGTGCCAAGCCGCCTCATCTCTTATCTGCTGACGATCAGAAAAGAATGCAGGAAATACACGAAATGTTTATTGATGTCGGTGCAGAAAGTGCAGAAGAAGTAATTCATGATTTTGGGATACGGCCCGGTTGTGCGGTGATCCCAGATGCACCCTACAAGGAAATGTTCAAGTCGGATCTGCTTTTGGCCAAGGCCTGGGATAACCGGGTAGGCTGTGCCCTCTACATTGATTTGTTAAGATCGCTAAAAGATGTGGATCATCCGAACACACTGGTGTTTGCATTTACCACTCAAGAAGAAGTAGGACTGAGAGGAGCAGAAACAGCTGCTGCAGCAATCAATCCGGATGCCTGTATTGTATTTGATGGTTGCATCGCAAATGATTTTCCCGGTGTCAGAAAAGGTGAGCCGCCGGTTGCCCTGGGTAAGGGTCCAAACATCATTATCATGGATCGGTCCCATATCCCGAACCGCAGAATGAGAGACTTTGCTTTTCAGGTTGCTGCCGAAGAGAGTATACCTTTACAGCCGGCAACCTTGCTGGGTGCTGGAACTGATACAGGGAAAATTCTTCTCCATGGTATCGGTGTACCTAGTATTGCCCTCGGAGTACCGCGACGCTATACCCATAGCCATAGTTCGATCATTCATTATCGTGACTACGAGAGTATATTCCTGCTCCATATGTCTTTGTTGCAGAGAATGGATCGTAGAACGGTGGATACATTCACAGCTTATTGATGCGTACTTATTACGCATTGAACACCCTGAAAGCAGACAGGACTCTGTCTGACTGAAGGGTGCTCTTTTTTGCTGCCGAAGCACCGCTGGCACAGTCCTCTGGAAAAGGATTAATGGGAAAACAGTAGAAATGAACAGAATGGACCAGGAAGTGTCACAGACAGGAGGCACCCATGAATAACAACAAGTCTGACAAATTTGCGCCTGAAATTAATCTGCAGCCTGAACAGGTAATCCGGTCAGAATCCAAATACCACGGTCGCGTGGTTTCCTTGATGGTTGACACGGTTGAAATGCCAGGAGGAAGGATTGTAGAGCGCGAAGTTGTAGCGCATCCTGGTGCTGTCGCTGTTGTCGCTGTAAATAAGGAAGGCGACATTGTGCTGATCCGGCAGTACCGGCATCCTGCGGGCAAAGTACTTTGGGAAATTCCAGCCGGAAAATTAGAACCGGAAGAAGATCCAAAAGACTGCGCAATTCGGGAAATGGCTGAAGAAACAGGGTATATACCGACGACTTTGCAGAAAATTAATCAGTTCTATACTGCTCCAGGGTTTGCTTCTGAGATCATCCACCTTTTTTTTGGTGAGCATTTGCAGCCGGTACGCGCACAAATGGATGAGGATGAGGCGATTGCAGTTTATATGGTTCCATTGACAGAGTGTCTTTGCATGATTGCCGATGGCCGCATCGAAGATGGTAAAACGATCGTAGGTATCTTGATGCTGAAGGAACAGCAGCAAAAGCAAATACTTGAATAGTTCATGTGGCAACACATATCTGGAGGAGTAACATTGGAAAACCTGATGAATGGATTCATCCAATACCTGGCAGTCGAAAGAGGACTCGCAAAAAACACATTAGATTCATATTCCAGGGATCTAAAACAGTTCCATGGGTATTTGTCTGAGCGAAGCATTACGGCTGCTGAAGCGGTCACCAGGAATACTCTGGTAGAATACATGGCTTCCATGCAGAAAGAAGGAAAAGCAAGCTCGACAGTTTGCCGGAATCTGGCAGCAATTAAGTCTTTCTTTCGCTTTCTCATTCAAGAGGAGTATCTGGACAAGGACCCCACTGTGGATTTTGCTTCACCAAAAACAGAAAAACGATTACCCAAGGTATTGACACCCGCAGAAGTTGAAAGACTTCTCGAACAACCCAAACAGACTATGCCAGCCGGCAAGCGAGACAAGGCAATGCTGGAGGTGCTCTATGCCACCGGTATTCGTGTTTCAGAACTGGTCTCACTCAATCTAAATGACCTGTATCTGGAGAACGGTTTCATCCGCTGCTTTGGAAAGGGATCTAAAGAAAGAATCGTTCCTGTAGGATCAATAGCAATCCGCTGCACGGAAGACTACCTCAACAAAGGAAGAAATGCACTGCTTAAAAGCAAAAGAAATCAAGCTGTATTCGTAAATTGGCACGGGAATCGGCTGACGCGGCAGGGTTTTTGGAAAATCATTAAAAAGTACGCAGCAGAGGCCGGAATCGTAAAAGACATAATGCCACATACTTTGCGTCATTCTTTTGCGACTCACCTTTTGGAGAATGGAGCAGATTTGCGCTCGGTCCAAGAGATGCTAGGGCACGCAGATATATCAACGACACAGATCTATACGCATGTTACGCGTAACCGTCTGAAAGATGTGTACGGGAAAACTCATCCCAGAGCATAAAGAGAGAGGAGAACACCATGCCTTGGAAAAGAGTAATTCTGATTGTTCTAGATAGTGTCGGAATTGGAGAAGCTCCTGATGCTCATCTGTATGGAGACGAAGGAAGCGATACATTAGGGAATATAGCGAAGCAGGTTCAAGATTTCTGTCTTCCGAATATGAATCGACTGGGATTGCACATGCTCAATCCAGCCTACCGTGCATCATGCCAGGAGCTCCCAGATTCAAATGCATTAATTGGCGCATACGGTGTTTTACATGAAAAATCTGCTGGTAAAGATACAACCACCGGCCATTGGGAAATGACTGGGGTAGTATTGCCAGAGCCGTTCCCTGTTTATCCGGCTGGGTTTCCTGATACCATCATGAGACAGTTCAGTGCAGATACGGGAGTGGGATACTTAGGAAACTATCCTGCATCGGGAACTGAGATTATTGAAATATTTGGAGAGGAGCATATGAAAACAGGAAAGCTCATTGTCTATACTTCAGCCGACAGTGTTTTTCAAATTGCTGCTCATGAAGATATTGTTCCATTGGAAACACTATACAGCTATTGTCTTGCAGCAAGAAAAATATTAACGGGCCAGCATGCAGTGAGCCGGGTCATTGCCCGACCCTTTCTCGGTACCCCTGGGGCGTTTTACCGAACTTCGAATCGCCGTGATTTTAGTTTAAACCCTCCTGAGAGCACCATACTCGATCGGATTGTCCAATCAGGCAGAACCGTCATCGGAGTTGGTAAAATCGCGGACATATTCAATGGCCAGGGTATAAGTAAAACCGTCAAATCAAAGGGGAATGCAGATGGGGTTGCATTGACGATCGAACAAATGCGTAGCGCATCAGAAGGCCTTGTTTTTACAAATCTTATTGACTTTGACATGCTTTTTGGTCATCGCAATAACCCGCAAGGATATGCAAAAGCATTGAAAGATTTTGATTCTGATCTGCCAAACATACTGAATGCAATGCTCAATGATGATTTACTCATGATAACTGCTGACCATGGCTGCGATCCAACGAATGATAGCACAGACCACACACGTGAGAAAGTACCCCTGCTAGTCTATGGCAAAAACATCCAGGCGGGAGTAGACCTGGGTAGACGCTGCACATTTGCTGATGTGGCTGAAACAATTGCCGATATATTTTCCTTGGAGAAACCCAAATGGGGCACTAGTTTTCTAAAATATTTAACAACTGATGAGGAGGATGCTTAAATGAGCAGCTTAGGTAACAAAGAACAGGTTTTAGAAGCAGTCGAGTTTATTAAGAAGGTAACAGCGGTTAAGGCAAAAATTGGCCTGATATTGGGTTCCGGGTTGGGATCCTTCGCAGATGAGATTGTTGACCCCATTGAAATAGCATATGCCGATATCCCACATTTTCCAGTATCGACCGTCGGCTCTCATGCTGGCAAGCTTGTCTTTGGTGAGATTGAAGGGAAACCTGTTGTTGCTATGAAAGGGAGGGTGCATTACTACGAAGGTTACTCACTGCAACAAGTCGTTTTTCCAATTCGAGTCATGGCTGAACTCGGTGTCGAGGCGTTTATTATCACCAATGCAGCAGGAGGCGTTAACCGGAACTATTCAACGGGTGATTTCATGCTGATTACAGATCATATAAATTATTTAGGCAACAACCCGCTTATTGGACCCAACGAAGCTAGCTGGGGCGAGAGATTTCCCGATATGAGTGAGCCCTATAACCGTGAATGGTATCTTTCAGTCGAAGAGACGGGCAAGAAAATAAATCTGAATCTGCGGCGCGGAATCTACATTGCAGTTACTGGGCCTAGTTTTGAAACAGCAGCAGAAATTCGTTTCTTTGAACAAATCGGTGCAGACGCAGTCGGAATGTCCACAGTGCCAGAGGTCATCGTTGCTAATCATATGGGAGCCAAGGTATTGGGTATATCCTGCATTACGAACATGGCAGCTGGAATTCTTCCGCAGAAACTGACTTCTCAGGAAGTGATCGATACGGCCAGGCGTGTTCGTCCTGATTTCGTTCGCTTGCTTAGAGCTGTCATTCGCGAATATAGCATCAGCTAAGACAGTAACGATTAATAACAGATGGAGGTAGAGAATGAATTTCTATGAGATGCTGTTGGCGATCCCGGCTTTAATGATCAGCCTTGCTTTTCACGAATATGCTCATGCTAAAGCTGCGGACATGCAGGGGGATCCCACAGCGCGGCAAGCAGGTCGTTTGACGCTAAATCCGCTGGTGCATATTGATCCGATCGGATTGCTGGTTTTTTGGATCTTCCGTTTTGGCTGGGCAAAACCTGTACCAATCAATCCCAATCGCTTTCGTGACAAGCGTTTTGGCACCGTCATTGTATCCATTGCCGGGCCTTTTACTAATTTCTTCTTGGCTTTTATTGCCACTTTACTGTATCGCAGCGGAATATTTTCTTTCAATCAGGCAACTGACACTGTCACTATTATGCTGATCATATATAACGCATCTTTTGGGCTCTTCAATCTCATTCCAATACCGCCACTGGACGGCTCACATGTTCTAAAAGGCTTTCTAGGGAGAAAATATCCCGCATTCTTTAACGAACTGGAGTCATTCGGCATGATTATTCTTTTGGTGCTGCTTTGGACAGGTGCAGCAGGCAGGGTGCTGGTGCCAGCTGTGGGTTCGCTCATTGGAATGTTTGATCTATTGGCACGAACAATTTTAACTGGGTTTGGGATTCTATAGACAGAGGATGGAACCAGATGGATTATCAAGTACGATTGGAAATCTTTGAAGGGCCGATGGATCTTCTCTTGCATTTGATCGATAAAGCAGAGATAGATATTTATGATATTCCCATCGCAGAAATAACGCATCAATATATTGACTACCTTTTTGCTTTGGACAGGCTTGATCTGGAAATTGCCAGCTCTTTTTTGGTTATGGCCGCAACATTATTATCCATAAAGGTACGTATGCTGTTGCCGCGCCCAGAGAAGGGTTTGCAGGAAGCAGAAGATGAAGATGATCCACGCAGTGAATTGATCCGCCAGCTGATTGCTTACAAATTCTTTAAACAGGCTGCTCAGGATTTAGCTACCCGGGAAAAAGGCAGGAGTGGTGTTCACCTTTGCCATGCAGTGTTTCGCGAGCCAGCGGATGCTGAGCCGGATTATGGATTGTCTGGCATTACCTTGGCCCACTTAGCAAAAACTTACCAGACAGCACTGGCCAGTTATCGTGCAGTTGTAGCACCTGTGGACATACCAAGAGAGATTATACCAATTAGAAAAAAAATTGAAGATATTCTCTACAGGATCCTGCATAGCAGTTCAGGAATATCCTTTCACAGTCTCATTGATAACCCTCGGTCGAAACACGAACGGATCGTAACTTTCTTGGCAATCCTGGAATTAGCGCGCAGCAAGCATATTCAGCTGCATCAAACAGGCAATTTCTATGAGATAACCATATTCAGAAATACCAGGGAGGAACATTGAGTTGACGATGAAGAGACTAAAAGCGACAGTGGAAACCCTGCTTTTTTCCAGCCCCGATCCACTCACCATAAAGGACATTGCTCAATTGACTGAAGCAAGTGGCAATGAAGTGGAATGGGTGCTGAAAGAGTTGAAAAAGGAATATGATCAGGACGGCAAAGGTGTGGAGCTTGCAGAACTTGGGGATGGGTACATCTTTGTTACCCGTCAGGAATATGGAGCAGCAGTTCAAAAGCTGCTAGCTGACCGCAAAGCTGCTCCATTATCATATGCTGCACTGGAGACCCTTGCTATCATTGCCTATCAACAACCGGTAACACGAACAGAGATAGAAAAGATTCGTGGGGTTAGCGCAGACCGCACAGTGCAAACTCTTCAAGAGCGCCAGCTAATCCGGGAAGTGGGGCGACTTGACAGCCCGGGCCGCCCGATCGTATACGGGACTACCCAGGCCTTTATGGTGCATTTTGGTCTTAAGAATTTGGCTGATCTTCCGCCAATTGATTTTGCTGTCCTGACAGAGGATGAGCCTAACGATGAGAATTGATGCAAGTTGGCAGGGTTTTGGTTTCGAAAAAAGAATACGTGCCATTGCAGAATGCATAACAAGAAAGGAGAGATTGATGTGAAGCTGTTTGATGATATTTATCTGATCGCAGGTAGCAAACTGAATTCTGATCCGGGCGATGCAAACACCTATGCCATCGATGGCGGCGATCGAATTGTGCTGATTGATTCGGGTGGTGGCTACAATGTGGATGGCATGTACGCAGAAATGGCTAAGGATGGATTGGATTACAAACAGATTGATATGATTATCAATACTCACTGTCATTTTGATCACACCGGCGGGAACAAGCGAATAAGAGATGATACTGGGTGCAAAACTGCTATCCATGAGACGGAGGTAGAAGCAATCGAAAACAATACTGAGATGACTGTAGCAGAATTATGGGATCACGAACTAGAGCCCTGTCCTGTGGATATTTCACTGAAAGGAAATGAAGTTTTCCCTGTGGGTAAGTACACGCTTCAACTAATGCATGTACCTGGTCATACGCCAGGGAGTATCGTAATCGCTCTGGAGCATTACGGAAAGAGATTGAGCTTCATTGGTGATTGTTTGTCACTTTTGGATTTACCCGGGGAAAGCAAAGAGGCATTGGTAGATTCATTGGAAAGGCTGATTGCTGAGAAGTATGATGTTCTTATGACTGGCCACAACGGACCCGTCGTTGAAGACCCAGAGCCCTTCATACAGGGATACCTGGATCAGGTGAAGTAATGACAAGGGATTTTTTTTCCGAGATTATGATAAAACCAAAGATGCTGGAAAAGGGGGAAACAATTGGTGTCGTATCCCCTTCCAGCAGACCCGAGCCGGAGTATTTAAAAGCCGGCATTGCCTGGTTGGAAGCGCAAGGTTTTCGGACAACTGTTGGAAACCATGTTCTTGATCAGCGCGGATATCTGGCCGGAACCGATAAAAACAGAGCAGAAGATTTAATGGACATGTTCGTAAGAGACGACGTTAACGCGGTGTGGTGTGCACAAGGCGGGTATGGTTCCATGCGCGTTCTGCCATATCTGGACTTTAAAACAATACGCAGCCACCCAAAGATTTTTATCGGTTACAGTGATATTACCGGTTTCCATTTGGCATTGCAGCGCAAAGCAGGCCTTGTGACATTTCACGGGCCGTTGGTCGCGCATGAAATCGGCCGTGATTTGACCGACTATACAAAAGCGCATATTTACTCTTCGCTGATGCATGATGATGTACCAATACATATCGAGAAGGCCCTTGATTCACCCCCTGGGCTCTCCATACGCTCAGGTGAGGCTGAAGGGCGAATAACAGGAGGGAATCTCTCGTTGATTGCAAACCTGATGGGTACGCCGTATGAACCAGATTTTACGGATGCCATTGTATTTTTAGAAGATGTGTCAGAAGCACCGTACCGGATTGACCGAATGTTGAATCAACTGCTTCTAGCAGGAAAGCTGCAGAAGGCCAGGGGTATCCTTTTGGGCGAATTTACAGACTGCACACCGACGAACCCGGCTGCAGCGTCATTGGCACTGGAAGAAATTTTTACTGAATTGATCGCACCTCTCAATATTCCTGCTTTTTATGGCTTACCGATCGGACATGGTCGTCACAAGGCAATGATACCAATAGGCGTCAAGGGCCATCTGGATGCAGGGGTAGGCCGGCTGTCGATTATTGAAAGCGGTGTAAAAAAAATATAATAGAATAGCAGGAGAATATAGAAGCGGGCAGAATAAGTAAAATGTCCCATTGATATTTTTTTTCATTTAGACCGCTCATCATTGATGAGTGGCAGCGGGGGTGAGAGATCTTGGCAATCGATCCATACAAATCAGGTATGTTAAAAAAGAGTCCGTATGTTAATAAGACCGCTGTGGATGGTGTTGTGGTCGCTGTTCTGGACTTTGCAGCAGAAGAGAGGGGATTGCAATTGATTGCACAACCTTCACGGGCAGTCATCAGTGGCGATGTTCACGAGCTGATGATCACAGATGATGCTGAAGCAGGACCGGATCGGACAGTGAACCGCGTTTCTTATCTGGCTTTTGTCTGCATTGAAAACAGTGGGGTACTTCTGCGAAATGACTCCGTCTATCTCAATGGGGAGCTGATTGGTCAACTGGCTGGATTTGATGAAACTCACTTGCCCAATCATCAGAATATTGTAATCCAGTCAAAACAGCGCTACACAGGTTTGGAAAAGGGAATTCAACCCGGGGACATTTTCCGTTTCGCAATGGATTCAGGAAATTGAAGTACAATATAATCAATGGAGGAATGAAAAATGAGTAAACCGAAGTTTAAGTTCCAGATGTACCAGCATTTGCAGAACAGCATCCCCAAGATTTACGAAGATCTGCGCAAGGCTGCAGATGAAATCGGAATCCCGGCTGAACTGCGGGGGCGTTTCGGATTAACAGGCGCCATATCGGGCTGCCCAGCACCTTTGCGCAAAGATATTCTCGAAGCAGGGGAAAAAGCAGCGTTGCAGGTAATTCCTTTGAAGAATATGGTTGATGAAATTAGAGAAATCGTAAAAGAAGTCTATGGTGACGAATATGATGCTGCGCCTCTGAATACTTGCGAAGCAGGCCTATGGGTCAGCTTTGACAGCTTGTGTACTCCGCCCATGCAAGGACGTGGGGACAACTACAGAACGCGCTACATCGCACTGTACGAGAAGCACCTGCATCATCAGGGCGCCTATGGTCGGCCATTCCAGCCTCGCTATAAAGATATTTTCGCCGACAGAGGTTCAACTTCCGGAGAACTGGGCTTTGCAGGCAAGAGGCAAGAAAATATGGATACAGTGATTGTCCCGCTGGTAGGCGCAAAATATGATGTTCATGGCATCAAATATCATCCAGTACCCATGCTGACAGAAGTTGACGCTGAAGCGTCTGCTCGGAAAATCCATGAAACAGCTGAACTGCACAGCAATCTTGTGACTGGCTTTACATCGTTGGGTTATGACACACCTGGTTATGGATATAGCGAAAAAGATGCGGATGGTACGCCCCTACTGCAAAAGAGGATCAGCGAGATTGCCAAGAAGTTTAACGCACCGTACATCATCGACAACGCCTGGGGGATTCCTTTTGTAGGTACAGATATTCGCAAAACGGGTGCTGATGTGATGATCTACAGTATGGACAAAGCAACTGGCGCCCCCACGAGCGGTTTGATCATTGGCAAAGAAGATGTTATGGTACCGATCCGGCGCGCTTTGGGTATGCACGGTGAACGGTGGGGAACGACCAATTCCTACGGCAAGGCGGCCTATGTGAACTTTGATGCCGGCAAAGAGGGACTGGCAGGACAGATTGCAGCACTGAAGGTGCTACGAGACAAGCCTGAAGTATTGAAAAAACCTGTGGATGACATGTATGATATCGTTGTAGATGAATTTTCAAAAATGAATCCTGCCCTGCGGGAAGGGATTATCATCTCCAAATCATACAATTCAACAGCTGTTGAAGTCAACTACGAAGGAACTTGGAAGAACGGGAAAATGGGTATTCCTGTCTTCACAATCGAAGATATGTACTCAGGTACGAACTTGTTCCAGGCTGGACTGGCTCAGATGGGAATCATTCCGACTGTTGCCTACGATGCCAATATTTTCATCTCTCCTGGTCTGGGTACTGCGGATGAAGCCGGCCAGGTGATTGAAGAGAAAGCCAGATATGCCGTTCGCGGTCTGGTTAAAGCTATGGAAATCGTTTCAGAGTATGCTGGGATCTTAGGATAGGAAAATTTTTGTGCCGGCCAGCCGGAATTTCGGCTGGCCGGTGTTTTAGCTACGATCGGGAAATGTGAGTTTACAGTTGACTGCCTGTGAAATGAGGGGATGGGCTTGGACGCGCTGGTACAGCTGCTTCTTTTTGCAATTAGCCTGACAGCAGTCATTAAAGGTGCAGACTGGTTTACTGATGCTGCAGTCTGGTTTGCGGAGACATACCGGATTCCTAAGGTTATAATTGGAGCGACCATCATCAGTCTGTCCACTACCTTGCCAGAACTGACTGTTTCGACCTATTCATCTTATATGGGACAGCCGGAAGTCGCTCTGGGGAATGTGATTGGCTCTGCCATCTGCAATATCGGTCTGATCATGGGGATTTCGCTGATTATTCGCTCATATAAAACGAATCACGATCTGTTTATGCATAAAGGCGTTTTTATGGTGGCATGTGCCTTGATTCTGTTTGCACTATCCGCAGATGGGATGATTACACGCAATGATGCCCTGGTGCTCCTCGTTGTTCTGCTTGGCTATGTCTACTATTCCCTGCAGGTAACCAAAGCTCACGATGTGGA
>CAZDAI010000003.1:0-41434 GCA_964503545.1 uncultured Candidatus Sumerlaeota bacterium | reverse complement strand
GCCCGGATGAGCACAGTGGTAAAAACTCTGAAAAGAGTGTATAATATTAGTTGAAACGGATGTAGCAATGCAATGATAACAGAAGACTTCATATTTGCCTGACTGGAGCACAGGATGCACCAATCACCCTGATCGAAGCCTGACTGGATGAGTGAAAGGGGGAATCCATGTGAAACCTGCCCAAGGGATTAGAAGAATCTGTCTATTGCTGCTGCTGTTGATGCTGTTGAGTGTGGCACTGCCAAAACCCCCGGTAAACGCGCAGGATTCTGCTGTAACAGTTATTCGGGTGCTATCGGTAGAAGGTGTCATTACTCGTGGAACCACCACCTATTTGCGGCAAGGACTGGAAACAGCTCTCCGTGAAAATGTGGATGTGCTTGTATTTGTTATTAACACGCCGGGCGGACTGGTGGATGCGACCCTGGATATCATTCAGGATATTCTCAATTCACCGATCCCGATTATTACTTATGTGGCTCCGCGAGGTGCAATTGCCGCCTCGGCAGGGTCATTTATTTTACTGTCCGGCCATTTGGCCGCTATGTCTCCGGGGAGCACAACCGGCTCTGCAATGCCCATCGTGGTTAATCCCAGTGATGGTGAATCCAGGCCAGCAGATGAAAAAACAATTCTATTTCTAGCTGGTCATATGCGCAGTGTTGCCCGGGCCAGGAATCGTCCGGAAGACATTGCTTCCCGGTTTGTGACAGAAAACCTGGCCCTGACTGATCAGGAGGCGTTGGAAACGGGCATCGTCGATGAAATCGCCGACAACCTGGACCGTCTCCTTGAGCAGATTGACGGTCGGGAAGTGGATGTTTTGGGAGTTCCTGTGGTGCTGCAGACTGCTAGAGCGGATGTCAGTGAACTGGAGATGACAAATCAGCAGCAGTTTATCAACATAATCAGCAATCCTGAAGTGGCTTTTATCTTGTTCCTGATTGGGTTTTATGGGCTATTCTTTGGACTCAATACACCGGGTACATTCATCCCGGAAGTGGTCGGTGCCATCTGCCTTGTTCTGGCACTATTCGGATTGGGTATGTTCGCTGTCAATACAACCGGAGTGGTACTGTTGATTCTGGCAATCGTCTTCTTTATTGCCGAGGTTCTGACACCCACTTTTGGTATACTGACACTGGCGGGCGTCATATCCATGGTGCTGGGGGCGATGCTCCTGCCCTTTGAACCGTTACTCCCAGCGGCCTGGTACATCGCTTTTCGCCGTACAGTGTTTGGAATGGCTGCTGTAACTGGAGGATTCCTGGCGTTTGTGGTCACCAAACTCATCCCATTGCGAAAAGTACCGGCAGCCCAAAGCCAGCAAGGACTGATGGGATACTCCGGCATAGCCATGGAGGATCTTTCGCCTCAGGGTGCAGTGCGCATCCGGGGTGAAATCTGGCGAGCCCGCACTGCAAGTGGTGAAACCATCCTGCAAGGGACTCGGGTCCGTGTACTGGAAGTGGATGGAATGGTGCTGGTGGTAACAGAAGCAGATCCTGCCGGATAAAAGGCATAAGGGTTAGATGATGATATATTAACCGATATCTGAAAGGAGAGATTGAACATGATCGAATTGATCCTGGCACAGTTTACCTGGCTTGGCGCCGTCATCGTCCTGATCTTCCTGCTTATGTCGGCGATACGGATTGTCAAAGAGTATGAACGGCTGGTTGTCTTTCGACTGGGGCGCCTGATGGGTGTCAAAGGTCCGGGGATTATTCTTATCATCCCTTTTGTGGATAAAGTGATTCGAATATCGTTGCGGACTGTGGTGTACGATGTTGCCACCCAGGAAGTAATCACGCGCGACAATGTGACCACCAAAGTCAATGCCGTCCTCTACTATCGGGTAGTGGACCCGGCCAAAGCGGTTATTAATGTACAAGACTACAATCAGGCTACCATTCAACTGGCTCAGACAACCTTGCGAGGGGTAGTGGGGCAGGCTGAGCTGGATGAACTTCTTTCAGAACGGGATAAACTGAATAAAAACCTGCAGGTGATCATCGACGATGCATCCGATCCGTGGGGAATAAAAGTGTCAACGGTGGAGATCAAGGATGTTGTGATTCCGGCGGAAATGCAACGTGTAATCTCACGACAGGCTGAAGCCGAGCGGAATCGGCGGTCTATTGTTATCCAATCCGAAGGGGAAAAAGAGGCAGCAGTCAAGCTTGCCGAAGCGTCGAGAATTTTGGCAAAAAGTCCCGGAGCGATGGCCTTGCGGGCTATGCGTACAGCGGCGGAGGTAGCTGCTGAAAACAGCAACACCCTGATCTTTCCCTTGCCGATGGAATTTGCAAAAATCCTCACGGAAATGTCCTATCCGGAGCCTGAGAAGAAGCAGGACGATGACAAGGAGGATGCATCCTGATCGATGTGAGATGATGGGAAGAGGTGCATAGGCCGCACGAACGTGCGGCCTATCTTGACAATGGCAGGTGTTTGTGATAGTATGACAGCGGTATTTTGTCATTTTTCACCAGCGCCCCAAAAATACAGAACGGAGGCGGAGCAATGAAGGTACTGGTCCTCAACTGCGGCAGTTCATCTTTGAAGTATCAGCTATTTAACATGCGTGATGAAAGGGTCATGGCCAAAGGTCTGATTGAACGCATCGGTCTGGATGGCCCGTTGCTGACCCATGAAACTGACGACTTTCACCAGGCCAAAGTACCTGTTTCCGCACCCGATCACAAAGTAGCCATCCAAGCCGTTATTACCGTACTTACCGATCCGGAAAAAGGGGTTATTCGTTCCATGGATGAAATCCGTGCCGTGGGTCATCGCGTGGTGCACGGGGGAGAAAAAATTTCCCGCTCTGTCTTGATCGACGATCATGTACTAGAAGTGTTGGAAGAATGTACGGAGCTGGCACCGTTGCATAATCCGGCCAACATCATGGGCATTGAGGCCTGCCGCGGCATTATGCCAGACACACCGCAGGTGGGTGTATTTGATACCGCATTCCATCAAACCATGCAGCGCTGCGCCTACCTGTACGCGATTCCCTATGAATACTATGAAAAGTATCATGTGCGGCGTTATGGTTTCCACGGAACATCCCATAAATATGTGGCCCAGCGTGCTGCCGAACTGCTGGGCAAGCCTTTGGAGGGTGTGAAGATCATCACTTGTCATCTGGGGAACGGTTCTAGTGTGACGGCTGTTAAATACGGTCAGTCTGTGGACACGAGCTTGGGGTTTGGTACGCTTGCCGGACTGCCCATGGGTACCCGGTGCGGGGATTTGGATCCGGCCGTGATCCCGTATCTGATGGATAAAGAGAATCTGACCATCGATCAGATTAGCAACGTCCTCTACAAGCGGAGCGGTCTTTTTGGAATTTCCGGCGTGAGCAGTGATATGCGGGATATTGAGAAGGAAATGGCTGCCGGCAATTCTCGGGCAGCAGCTGCCATTGAAGTGTTTGCGCATGCTGTTAAACGTTTCATAGGAACGTACACTGCCGTTATGGGGGGTGTGGACGCCATCGTTTTCACGGCAGGAATTGGAGAAAATGCCATCGATGTGCGCAAGATGGTCTGTCAGGACCTGGAGTATCTTGGAACCAGGCTGGATGAAGAAAAGAACCGTGTCCGCGGTATCGAACAGGAAATCAGCACAGAGGGGTCAAAAGTGAAACTGTATGTGATTCCCACCAACGAAGAACTGATGATTGCCCGGGATACCCGGGAGATTGCATTGGAAGCATAAGAGGTGTGTACCATGAAAATTGACATTTCCGATCTGAAACACCAGCCGGGTGCTGTAATGGATTTTGCTGGTGAGGAGGGCTTAAAAGGGTTTGACTTCATGGGGGAAGAGATCAGTTTTGCTCAGCCCCTCCATGTTACGGGCACAGTAACTAACACAGATGTGGGTTATTTAGTCTGTGGTACTGTCACAGCGGTGCTGCATCGTGCATGCGGACGCTGCACGGAATTGTTTACCGATTCCCTGGAAGCGCACTTTGACATGCTTTATCGGCAGATCGAAACAGCACAGCATGCGCCAGCTACAAGGGATGAGAGTGAAGAAACTGAAGATGATGTCATCTACTTCAAGGGCAACATCATTGATCTGATGGATCTGATTGTGGAAAGCATTGTTATGGCCGTTCCCATGCGGTCCATTTGCAGTGAAGACTGCCTGGGTCTGTGCCCGGTTTGTGGTCAGAATCTGAACCAGGAAACCTGCACCTGCGCCGAAGAAAATGTGGATGAAAGACTGGCAGCTTTGAAAGAACTATTGAATAAAGACTAAAAATGTGAGAAAATAGTAGAGATGCAAAGAGGGGGTGGGTGTAATGGCTGTACCAAAGCAAAAAGTTTCGAAAGCACGCAGAGATAAAAGAAGAGCAAACTGGAAACTGACAGCGCCTGTTCTGACAGAATGTCCGCAGTGTCATAAAATGAAACTTCCGCATCGTGTGTGCGGTGAGTGCGGGTATTATAAGAATAAAGAAGTTGTCAGTCAGTAATGGATGAAAAGCGGAAGGAATAAGATGGAAGGCAATTGCCGGATATCTTATTTTTTTTGCCCCATTTTATTGCATTCAGGGAAAGGGTCATGTATACTACTTTTAATAGCAGATCTTAGTATTAGGTGCTATTATGCAATAGGGAGTGTGGCATATGCGCAGAGTCAACAAAAGGAATCGGCAGAAGAAATTGCAGGATACATTAAAAGAGAATCCTTTCTGCACCGACGCGGAACTGGCAGAACGGTTTGGTACCAGTGTGCAAACCATTCGTCTGGACCGGGCGGCTTTGAGTATTCCGGAACTGCGTGAAAGAACGAAAATTATGGCAGAACACACAGCAAGTCAGGTGAAATCCATGAGCAGTGAGGATTTGGTAGGAGATCTCATTGATCTGGATCTGAATGAAAGCGGGATTTCTGTTTTGGAAACAACAGCCGATATGGTGTTCACCAAAGGAAATGTGGTCAAAGGGCATTACATTTTCTCTCACGCTGCGTCATTGGCCATTGCCATCATCGATGCTGATGTGGTGTTGATCGGTCTGGCCAATATCAAGTTTAAACGCCCGGTATACTGCGGGGAACGCCTGGTGGCCAAAGCCCAAGTGATTCGCCAGAAAACCAGCAATTATGTCGTTCAGGTAATTACCAAAGTAAATGGAGAGCAGGTATTCCGGGGCAAGTTTGTGGTGTTCATGGTTGATAATCCCTGGGACGATGAAGGAGAGGACAGCGTTGATCCGGATAGCCATTGATGCAATGGGCGGTGATCATGCTCCCGCAGAAATAATTCGTGGTGCGTATCTGGCCCAGTCCCCAAAATGGCAATACATTCTGGTGGGGCAGGAAGATGCCATTGCGTCCCAATTGAAACAATATAACTTCCGCTCTGGCAGTGTCGAAATTGTCTCTGCTGGAGACGTAATCGGCAGTGATGAGGCGCCTGTCCAGGCATTGCGGCGCAAAAAAGACGCTTCGTTGCCCCGGGCCGTGGATCTGGTGCGGCGTAAAGAAGCGGATGCGGTTTTGTGTGCCGGGAACACTGGCGCATTTATGGCCGCGGCCGTTTTGGCGTTGCGTACCATTCCAGGCATTGCCCGGCCGGCTCTTTGTCCGGCTCTGCCCACGGTGGTGCCGGGCCGAATGGTTATCTTGCTAGATGTCGGTGCCAATATGGATGCAGAACCTGAGCATCTGCAGCAGTATGGAATTATGGGTTCCCTGTATGCCCAGAAATTGCTGGGTCTGACTGCACCTAAAGTAGCGCTGCTCAATGTGGGCAGTGAAGCCGGGAAAGGTTCACGGAAAGTCCAGGAGGCATTTATGCTGCTGCAGCGTAGCGGCATTCACTTTGTCGGTAATATTGAAGCACGTGATATATTTACAGCGGCAGCGGATGTTGTTGTCTGTGATGGCTTTGTGGGAAATGCAGTCCTAAAGTCAGGGGAAGGGTTGGCGAGTGCTATGTTTACCATGATGCGGGATGAATTTTCCGCTGGCTGGCGTTCGCGCTTGGGTGTCATGCTTTTGCGCCCAGCTTTGCGGAAAGTGAGAAGAAGACTGGATTACACAGAATACGGAGGAGCTCCCCTGCTTGGTGTGAACGGCATCTGCATCAAAAGCCATGGCAGTTCAGATGCGCAGGCGATCAGCAATGGCATTCGCACGGCCGCCACACTGGTGCAGGGCAGACTTCTGGAAGATATTCAGGAAAATATGATCAGACTGGGAGGCGGGAAAGATGAGTAGAGCCGTTGGAATCGTGGGATTAGGCACGGCTATCCCACAGCAGGTAATGACCAATGCCGATTTAGAAAAAATTGTGGATACAACAGATGAGTGGATTACGAGTAGAACCGGAATTCGGGAGCGACGCATTGCCGATGCCAATACTGCAACCTCTGACTTGGGAGCCGAGGCGGCTCATAAAGCACTGGCTGCAGCCAACATGACGGCAGAAGAAGTGGATCTGATCGTTTTGGCGACAGTTAGTCCGGACATGATTTTCCCAGCCAGTGCCTGCTTTGTGCAAGCCAAGATCGGCGCACACAATGCGGCTGCTTTTGATTTAAGTGCTGGTTGCTCCGGTTTTATTTACGGCCTGGCCGTTGCTTCACAGATGATTGCAACCGGGCTTTATAACAATGCTCTGGTAATTGGTGCAGAGGTCATGTCGAAAATGCTGAACTGGCAGGATCGCAATACCTGTGTCCTTTTTGGTGATGCAGCCGGTGCTGCTGTATTGAAACCTGTACCTGAAGGTTCTGGCTTTCTCTCCTTTTATCTAGGTGCTGATGGCACAGGGGCAGAACTCCTGGCATTTCCAGGGGGTGGCTCTCGCCATCCGGCTACGGCCGAGACACTCAAAGAAGGACTGCACAGCATCCATATGGCAGGGAGTGAAGTGTTTAAATTCGCTGTGCGAATCATGGGGGAGGCATCCCAGGTTGCGTTGGATAAGGCGGGTCTAACTGCTGATGATGTGGATCTTTTGATTCCCCATCAAGCGAATAACCGGATCATTGAAGCCGCTTTGCGACGGTTGAAGATGCCAGATGATAAAGTATATATCAACCTGGATCGTTTTGGCAACACTTCTGCGGCATCGGTGGCGGTGGCGCTGGAAGAATGCGTGGAACAGGGCAGGGTAAAACCAGGAGACATTGTCTTGATGGTTGGCTTCGGCGCCGGATTAACCTGGGGTGCAACAGTACTCCGCTGGATATAAGGAGGTAGATTTAATGAAGAAGACTGCTTTCATCTTCCCGGGTCAGGGAGCACAGTATGTCGGTATGGGTAAAGAACTGGTAGAGCAGTGCCCCGAGGCCGCAGAAACTTTTTCCCAGGCCAGTGATGCATTAGGGTACGATATGAGAGCCTTGTGTTTTGAGGGCCCGGCAGAGGAACTGGAAAAAACAGAAAATACCCAGCCTGCAATCCTGACCGTCAGTGTGGCAGCCCTGCGTGTTTTGCAAGCGCACGGGTATCAGCCGGATCTGACCGCTGGCCTTAGTTTGGGAGAGTATGCTGCGCTGGTAGCGGCGGACAGTCTGACATTCACTGAAGCGGCACCGCTGGTTCGGGCACGGGGACGTTTTATGCAGGAAGCTGTACCGTTGGGAGAAGGAAAAATGGCAGCCATTATTGGTTTGAGCCGAGAACAGGTCCTGGATATCTGCCGTGACAGCCGCGAGGCTGGGCTGGTGGAGCCGGCAAATTTTAATGCACCAGGCCAGATTGTTATTGCCGGTGCAACAAAAGGGATTGAATATGCCGTGGAATTGGCCCAAAAGGCTGGAGCCAAGCGGGCGCTTATTCTGTCGGTTAGTGCTCCTTTCCATTGTTCGATGCTGGCGCCGGCTGGAATCCGTCTGGCAGAGGAATTGCAGAAAGTGACGATTTTGGATCCAGTGATTCCGATCATCGCAAATGTAAGTGGGGATTATGTTCAGAATGCTGAGGAAATTCGCGAGGCACTGATTCAGCAGGTCAGTCATTCTGTTTATTGGGAAGACACCATCGAGCGGATGGTAGCAGATGGTGTGGAAGCGTTTGTGGAAATCGGCCCAGGCAAAGTTCTAAGCGGTTTTGTCAAAAGGATCGCGAAGGATGTCGATATCCACAATGTGGAGGACCTTGCGTCCCTGCACAAACTGCTTGATTATTGGGGGGAGGTTTGCTAATATGATGCTAGAAAATCAGGTGGCACTTGTCACGGGCGGTGCCAGAGGGATCGGGCGGGCCATTTGCGAAGCACTGACGGCGGCTGGAGCCCATGTGATTGTCAGTGATATAAATTTAGCAGCAGCCCAGGCTACTGCTGAGGATCTAAGCAGTAAGGGTCCGGGAGCCATTGCGGTTGACGCAGATGTCAGCAACAGTGAGTCTGTGGAGGCAATGATGAAAGAAGCCTTGGCTCAATTTGGCCGCATCGACATCCTCGTGAACAATGCCGGCATCACTCGGGACGGGCTGCTGATGCGCATGAAAGAAGAAGACTGGGATCTGGTTATGAGTATTAACTTAAAAGGTGTCTTTTTATGCACCAAAGCGATTATGCGCAACATGATGAAACAGCGATCCGGGCGAATCATCAACATTTCATCGGTCGTTGGTGTAATGGGGAATGCCGGACAGGCCAATTATTCGGCGTCAAAAGCCGGTGTGATCGGATTTACGAAATCCTGCGCAAAAGAAATGGCCCCTCGTGGCATCAATGTCAATGCTGTGGCTCCAGGATTTATTGCAACAGATATGACGGATAAACTCTCCGATGAAGTAAAAGCAGAGTTCTTGCGCAATATTCCCCTTGGCCGCGCCGGAACAGCGGAAGATGTCGCACAGGTTGTTCTCTTTCTCGCCTCGCCGGCTGCTGACTATGTGACGGGTCAGGTAATACATATTGACGGCGGCATGGTGATGTAGGTAAGATATACAGGAGTGTATCGAAGGGAGGTGAGAAATGTGGCAGATGCGGTATTTGACAAGATCAAGGAAATCATCGTTGAACAACTTGGCATCGACGAAGAGGAAATCCAGATGGATTCTTCATTTGTTGATGATTTAGGGGCTGACTCTCTCGACATCGTGGAGCTGATCATGGCGATGGAAGAGGAATTCTCTCTGGAGATTCCAGATGAGGATGCTGAGAAACTGGTCTCCGTCAGCGATGCAGTGAAATATGTGAAAGAGAATTCGTAGTCTTTATGCGGAGTCCCGTAGGTTACTACGGGACTTTGCAAACCCATGAGACAAATTTTCCCGTGTCAGATTGAACGGGTCATATATTGCCGGGACAGAGCACATCGGCTCGATGTGGGATGCCCGCTCAAAATTGGATGAGGTGAAACTGATGAAAAATCGTGTTGTGATAACCGGACTGGGTGTTGTATCTCCCGTCGGGACAGGAAAGGATGCTTTTTGGGAATCCTTGAGCAGCGGCAAATCCGGGGTAAAACCCATCGTACATTTCGATATTACTGATTTTCCATCAAAAATTGCTGCCACAGTACCTGACTTTGATCCGTCGTTGTATATGGATCGTAAAGAAGCCAAACGCATGGACCGGTTTACCCAGTTTGCTGTTGCCGGTGCCCGAATGGCTCTGGAGGATGCAAGGGTGGATCTGGATACAATTGATTTGGAACGCTCCGGTGTTTCTTTCAGCACCGGTATCGGCGGCATGGAAACCATCGAAACACAGTTTAAGGTGGTAAAAGAAAAAGGAATCGGGAAAATGAGTCCATTTTATATTCCCATGATGATTGCCAATATCGCTGCCGGTCATATTTCCATGACGTTCGGACTAAAAGGTCCCAACCTTACATATGTTGCTGCCTGCGCGGCTTCATCCCACGCAATTGGCGAAGGTTTTAAGATCCTCCAGCGCGGTGACGCTGATTTATTGGTTGCCGGTGGATCGGAGGCAGCCATTACCCCTTCCAGTCTTGGCGGTTTTTGTGCCATGCGGGCAGTATCCACCCGTAACGATGAACCGGAGAAAGCCTCCAGACCCTTTGATCTGGAGCGGGATGGATTTGTCATGGGTGAAGGTGCCGGAGTCATCGTAATGGAAACCTTGGAGCATGCACAAAAGCGGGGAGCTGATATTTACGCTGAAATCGTCGGTTTCGGCAACACAGCGGATGCGTATCATATTACTTCACCGCCTCCCGGAGGCGATGGTGCCTACAGGGCCATGCGAATGGCACTGAAAGATGCCCAGATGGAACCGGAGGACATTGATTACATCAATGCTCACGGTACATCCACAGATCTGAATGATAAGTTCGAGACCATTGCAATCAAGCGGGTTTTTGGGGATCTTGCTTATCAGGTTCCAGTCAGCTCCACAAAATCAATGACCGGACATCTGCTGGGAGCTGCAGGTGCTGTGGAAATTATCGCCTGCGTTATGGCGATGCAGAATGAATTGCTGCCGCCCACCATCAATTATGAGCACCCGGACCCGGAATGCGATCTGGACTACATACCCAATCATGCGCGTCCGAAAAAGATAAAAACTGCGCTCTCCAATTCTTTTGGTTTTGGTGGACAAAATGGCGTGCTGATTATTAAGGAGTTTCAAGTGTGATATGAAAAATGCCAAAAAGTATGAAGCACTCCAGGAAAAAATCGGCCACTCATTTGCAAATCTTGATCTGCTGCAGCGGGCACTGATTCATGCATCTGCTGCCAATGAACGGCAGGGCCGGCGTGTGGAGCACAACGAACGCATGGAGTTTTTGGGGGATGCGGTGCTGCAGCTGGTGGTCAGTGACTACTTTTACAGGCAGTTTCCCAAGATGGCCGAGGGTGACCTGACCAAAATGCGTGCTTCAGTGGTAAATGAGCAGGTACTGGCCCAGGTTGCCAGTCAACTGTCCTTAGGGGAGCACCTGCGTCTGGGGCGGGGAGAAGAAATGAGCGGGGGACGGGAACGGCCATCGATTCTCTCCGATGCATTGGAAGCACTCAGTGGAGCGATCTATCTGGATGCTGGTCTGGACCGGGTGCAGATGTTTATTATGGAGCATTTGGCGGGACCTTTGGCTGCAGTGGAAAAAGGAGAATATCGCCAGGATTTCAAGACTTCTCTCCAGGAATGGATGCAGCGGGAAACCGGTAAGAATGTTCAGTACCGGACCGTGGCGCAAAAAGGGCCGGATCACGCCAAAGTCTTCACTGTTCAGGTAGAATGTGACAGTGAAATTTTGGGTTACGGAACCGGCAGAACCAAAAAAGATGCAGAGCAGGCAGCAGCTCGGGAAGCGCTGGCCGAACTACAGAAATAAAAATCGACAACCCGTATTCCGGGTTGTTTTTTTCAGAGGCGATTGCTATGAAAAAGCACTATATTATTCCCATATTTGTTCCCCATGCCGCCTGTCCTCATACTTGTGTCTTTTGCAATCAGAATGAAATAACCGGACAAGACGACACTGTGAATGCCCAGATGGTTGCAGATACAATCAAAGCCTACCGGAATACGATGCCAGCAGGTCCTGGCACTCACATTGAAGTCGGCTTCTTCGGCGGCAGCTTCACGGGGATCCCGATCGGCCGGCAGCAGGAGCTGCTGGCACCGGCGCGAGAGGCCAAAGAGAAAGGTATAATTCAGGGTATCCGCCTTTCTACTCGTCCGGACTATATAAATGACGCGATTCTTCACCATTTGGCGCAGCATCAGGTAGACACGGTGGAAATCGGGGTACAGTCTTTTTCTGATCCCGTTCTGCTGCGCTCTGAACGCGGGCACAATGCAGCCGCAGTGCATAAAGCAGTGCAGCTGATTCGCCAATACGGTTTTCGTTTGGGTATTCAGTTGATGGTTGGTCTGCCTGATGATACCTACACCGGATGGATGCAGTCTGTAGCAGAATCAGTGGCCATCTGCCCGGATTTTGTCCGCATTTATCCTACACTGGTGCTGGAGAACACTCAACTGGATGCTTGGCAAAAAGCAGGGACATACAACCCCCTGATTCTGGAGGAGGCTGTGCTTTGGTGTCGGGACGGTTTAGCACAATTCCGCCTGCATGGCATCCCGGTGATTCGCATTGGACTGCAGCCGACAGAAGAGATCTCACCACAAGCCCGGGTGACTGGCGGCCCCTATCATCCGGCTTTCCGGCAGCTGGTGGAAAGCAGTCTGCGCTTTAGCCTGATCCTTGAAGCTTTCAAATCTTTGCCGGATCTGACAGGCCAGACAGTGCATATCCGTGTTCCCAGAGAGCATGAATCGGACTATCGGGGTCAGAAAAACATGACACTGGCAGCACTCGCCAGGCTGTATCCGCATCAGCTCTTCGTTCTACAGGGAGATATAAACCTCAAAGAGCCCCATTTTCGGATCGGGTGGGGAAATGACACCAGGAATTTTACAGTAGATGACCTGCTTGCTTCCTGGGTTCAGGGTAGGCAAGCATAGGGGTCTGTGATACAATGATTGTGGATTTGCCCGGATACTGGCTGATGATGGAGGGAGCAGTTTGTACCTGAAACGATTGGAACTACATGGATTTAAGTCATTTGCGGACAGAACCGCACTGGATCTGCAGGAGGGACTGAATGCAGTTGTTGGTCCCAACGGCAGTGGGAAGAGTAATATTTCTGATGCCATCCTTTGGGTATTGGGCGAACAGAGCGCACGGACTTTACGTGGCAGCCGGATGGAAGATGTCATTTTCTCAGGTAGTACGACCCGCCGACCCCTGGGCTTGGCCGAAGTTAACCTGATTCTGGACAATGCCGACGGCACACTGCCCCTGGACTATCGGGAAGTAAGCATCAAGAGGCGTCTTTACCGATCGGGGGACAGTGAATACTTTATCAACAACGCACCTTGTCGTCTAAAGGACATTCATGAACTGCTGGTAGATACAGGTTTGGGCAAGGAGGCCTACTCCCTGATCGGCCAGGGACGGATCGATGAAGTTTTGAGTGTTCGCTCAGAGGATCGGCGCGGCGTAGTGGATGATGCGGCGGGGATTGTAAAATATAAGAATCGTAAGAAAGAAGCGCTGCGCAAATTGGATGACACCCGGCAAAATATCGTCCGGGTTCAGGATATCCTGCTGGAACTAGAATCCCAGCTAGAACCCCTTGCCTGTGAAGCAGAAAAAGCTAATCAGTATCTGGTACTCAAAGCAGAAGCGGATGAGTTGGAAATTGCTTTAGCGCTTTGGAGTATTCAGAAGCTTCAAGGGGCTCTGATCGAGCAGAGAACGCGCCGACAGCGTTGTCAGGATGACTGTACGGCCATGGAGGCACAGATCGCAACGTCTGAAGCCCGCGTTGAGTCATTGCAGTTGGAGGCTGCTGCACTGGAAGAAAAACTGAGCGCAAAGCAGCAAGAGCTCTATCAGCAGCAAAGCCAACTGGAACGGACAGAAAATGATCTGGTACACAATGGCGAGCAACAGGAAGATATTGCTCGTCAACTAGAGAGAATGCAAAAAGATCTGTCTGACCTGGAACGAGAAAGCACTGAAGCAGAGACAGTACTGGAAGAGGAAAAAGAGGCACTGGACCGGATTCGAACATCTCTTCGGGAGTTGGAAGATGTGCTATCTTTGGAGAATCGTTCCTATGAGGAGATTCTCAATGAAATCAGCCGGCGTGAAACAGAGCTGGAGTCCAAAAAAGATGAGCTTATGGATCAGATGAATGCTGCAGCTGAAACGCGGCATACAATGCGAGTGCTGGCCAATGATCTGGAGCGTTTGGCAGCAGAAGGCAATCGCAAAGAACGGGAAATTGCCCGCATTGGTACAGAATCAGCAGAAAAATTGCAGGAAATCGTTGTTCTTGGCGATAAGGCAAATCAAATTGGGATAGAAAGAGATGAACTGGCAAAGAGAATTGAGGGGCTGAACACCCAAGAACAGGATCTGGTCCGCCTGCTGGAAGCATCGGCCAGTGAAAGAGAAGCTCTGGATGGCCAACTGCGTCAAATTCAGTCCCGCCTGCGTGCTTTGGAAGAAATGAACCGGGATTATGAGGGGTATCACAAGGGCGTACGATCGGTACTGGTTGCGTCTCGGGAGAAAAAGCTGGGCAAGGGAATCTGCGGTGTTGTCTCAGAGCTATTCAGCACTGATGAAAAATATGAACAAGCCATTGCTACAGCTTTGGGTGCTACGTTGCAGAATATCATCACTGAAAAGTCCTCTGATGCTGAAGCAGCCATTGCATATCTGAAAAAGAGCCAGGGAGGTCGCTGCACTTTTCTTCCCATGGATGTAATTCGCCCTGGTCGACGATCGGATCTTTTGAACATGGTAAGCAAAGAGTCAGGAATGGTGGGCAGCGCAGCTGATCTTGTCAAGACTGATGACCGCTATAAAGAAATACGGGAATACCTGCTGGGGCAGATTCTGGTCGCAGAAGACATGGAACATGCTTTGTCAGCTGCGAAAAAAAGCCAGTTCCGTATCCGACTTGTTACACTGGATGGAGACATGATCAGTCCCGGGGGGGCTATGAGCGGCGGTAGCCGCGTGGGCAACCAGGCATCCCTCTTGGGGCGCCCAAGAGAGATTGAAGACTTAAAGGAAGCCATCCAGAGCAAGACGGAAGAGATCCGAGCCAGCAGCGCAAAGAATTCTGAACTGCAGCAGAAAATGAAAAAACTTCAGGGGCTGATACTGAAGGCCAAAAGTGAAGTGCAAGAATTAGATGATGTTCGTGTAACCCATCTGCGCACGCTGGAACAGCATCAGTATCAGAAAGATCATCTGGATAAACAGATGAGAATAGCACAGCTGGAGGCCGAGGATATCGCCAGACTGATAGCGGATGCCCAAGAGAAAAAGGTGCAATATGGCAAAGACGATGAAGCTGTCCAGGCAGCCACCGAAAAAATGGAGGCAGAAATTCGGCAAATGCAGACAGTCCTTCAGGCTGAGATCCTGGCAAAAGAAGAGATTCTGGCGAAAGTCACAGACAACAAAGTGACTTTGGCAGGGATCCGTCAAAAAGAAACCGGTCTTCTAGAACAGGTGCGTATGCAAGAGCGCATCTTAAAAGGCAGCAGGGAACGGACGAAAAAGATTCAAGAAGATATGCAGGCTCTATCACAAAGAGCGATGACCCTGACCGAAAAAGACACAGAACTCAATAAACTGAAAGATCGCGTTATGCGAAGTAAAATGGAATTGGATGATGCGACAAACCGTATCCGACATGATCGCCAGGCTGCTATCAGCCAGATTGAGCAAGAAGAGCGTAAGCTCAAACGCTTACGACGCCGTGCTGCAGACTGTCAAAATGAGATGCATCAGCTGGATATGACGACAGCACGCCAGGAGATGGAAATTGAAAGTTATGCAGGCCGTCTTCTCGAACAACATCATTTGACTATGGAAGCTGCTACTGGGCGGGTAACGGTTGTCGTCGATGAAGAAGAAGTAAGGACCACAATCAGGGTCCTCAAAGAGCGGATGGCTGATCTGGGCGATGTTCATCTGGGAGCTGTGGATGAACAGCGGCGTGTCCAGGAGCGCTATTTCTTCCTCCAGTCTCAGTTTGCTGATCTGGAAGAAGCACAAAAAGGGCTGCAACAGGTAATTCAGGAGATCGACAAGGTGATGAAAAAGCGCTTTCTGGAAGCCTTTGCCCAGATTCGAGAACGTTTCAATGAAGTGGTGCAGCGGCTTTTTGAAGGCGGCAAAGGGGATCTGTGGCTGACCGAACCCGACAATCCATTGGAATCGGGACTGGAAATTACCGTCCAGCCACCGGGAAAGAAGTTGCAGAATCTGTCACTGATGTCTGGCGGAGAAAAAGCACTGACAGCCATCAGTCTATTGTTTGCAGTTTTGATGACACGGCCGGCTTCGTTTTGCGTGCTGGATGAAATTGATACATCCCTGGACGAAGCAAATGTGGACCGTTTTGCTCGTTTTCTGCGCGATCTGGTGCAGGATACCCAATTTATTGTGGTCACCCATCGAAAAGGAACCATGGAAACCGCCGATATCATGTATGGTGTGACCATGGAAGAATCCGGTGTTTCCAAGCTGATCTCTGTTCGTTTTGCAGAATCGTCTGTTTCATAGACCCGGGGAGGTTATAAAGTGAGCTTACTTGGCAGAATAAAATCCAGTTTGCAAAAGACACGGGAGAACTTTCAAAGCCGCCTGGGCGGACTATTCTCCCGCTACGGCAGTCTAAATGAAGATCTTCTCGAAGAGCTGGAGGATATCCTGATCGGCGCCGACATTGGCGTGAGCACAACGATGGTGCTGACAGAAGCACTACGTGCCCGCAGTCGGGACCGAAAACTCCAGTCAGATCAGGATTTCATTCAGATCCTGCAGGAAGAAATCCAAAAAATTATGGGGACCCAAGATGAGATTTCCCTAACCGAACCAACCGGTCTGCAGATTATCTTGGTGGTGGGTGTCAATGGTGTTGGAAAAACAACCTCCATTGCGAAACTGGCGCGCTTGTACCAAAAGGAGAAGAAAAAGGTGATGCTGGCGGCTGCTGATACTTTTCGAGCTGCTGCCATTGATCAGCTGACAATCTGGGGAGACCGTCTGCAGATACCAGTCATCCATCATCAACCGGGTGGAGACCCCGGCGCTGTAGCTTATGATGCTGTCAAAGCAGCTGAGGCCCGGAACATGGATGTTCTGATCATTGATACGGCCGGACGACTGCATACGAAAGTGAATCTCATGGAGGAATTGAAGAAAGTTAAACGGGTCATCAGCCGCGAGCATGTCGGAGCGCCACACCAGGTACTGCTGGTGCTGGATGCGACAACCGGACAGAATGGGATTTCCCAAGCTCGCCTGTTCCATGAGGCGGTAGGCGTTGATGGGATAATTCTCACCAAACTGGATGGAACAGCCAAGGGTGGGATTGTGGTGGCCGTAAAACACACACTGGATATCCCAATATTGTACGTCGGTACGGGTGAGACGGTGGAGGATCTGAGTGTTTTTGATGCAGCTGAATTTACGCAGGGTCTATTCCGCTGACAGCGGATGATTCTTTTTCCTAGCGGGCAGGAAATAGGGTACCCAACGAGAATTATTTTTTCTGGTAAGCGATGACAGGTATGACCTTGCCTGCCATTCTGATTCCCTCGATAATGCATACGAACTGCGGATTCAGGCAACCGCTCAAAGAAAGCGGGGTGAGAGAGCAGTAATTAGTGTATTTATTAGTACGAAGGGAGAGAAGAGAATGGAAAAGAAGCACAAAGATTTACTCAAACGTCTGGTGCCTGCCCTCCATGATGTCCCCGATGATTCAGATTACTGGCTGCAACGCTCCCAAAAAGCACTTGGGGTCAGTACGCACGACCGGGATATCTATCCGGTTCTGGACCCTCACCGGGGTCAAGGGTTGCGTGTCTACGATGTGGAAGGAAACGAATACCTTGATGTGACAGCTGGTGTGGCAGTCAAAGCACTGGGTTCACGCAATCCAGATCTGGTGGAATTTGAACGTGAAATTTCCCATGTTGTTGAAGAGTACTCAGGGCAAGATTTTGATTACATTGCTCAGGTTCTTCTTTCTGAAAGACTCGCCGACATTTTTCCCAAAGAACCTGGAAAGAAAAAGCAGGCCTTCTTTACCACAAGCGGTGCTCGAGCAGTGGAAATTGCGATCAAGTCGGCGATGGATACCACGCGGCGACATCGGTTTGTTGCTTTTCGGCCTTCCTTCCATGGCAGGACCGGTTATGCACTGACCCTGACAGCATCAAAAGCGGCCCATCGTGAATATTTCCCGGCAGCGTTTCCGGTTGTCCGGGCAGAATATGCCTACTGTTATCGTTGCCCGTTTCATCTACAACCAAAAGAGTGCGAAAAGCAAGCTTACTGTGTAGAAATGATCCGTGACTCTATGAGTATGGAAGGGACAGACATCGCTGGGATCGTGTTCGAACCTATTTGCGGTGAAGGTGGCATCATTGTAGCACCGCCGTCATTTGCCCGCGGGCTGAGAGAACTTGCAGATGACTACGGTGCTGTGCTGGTGGCGGATGAAGTTCAGGCAGGATTGGGACGTAGCGGCAAATGGTGGGCCCATGAGCATTCGGATGTTCATGTTGATACCATCTGTTCTGCCAAAGCCTTAGGCGCTGGCTGGCCAATGGGGGTTGCCATTGGTGACGATCCGATGTTTAGCGGCCCAGGCCGTAATTCGGAAACCTTCTCTGCTGAACCACGAATGGCACTATTGGCATTGTTTGTGCTGCGTTACATCGAAGAAAAGAAACTAATTGAGAATGCTGACAAAGTTGGCGCTTATATTAAAGGGCGCTTGCAGGAAATGGTTGAGAAATATGAGTGTGTGGGGGATGCCCGTGGACTAGGACTGATGTTGGGCATCGAAATTGTGACAGATAAAAAATCCAAAACCCGTGCTCCCGAACTGCGGGATAAGATAGTGAATATTGCAGTCAATAAACAGCGCCTGCTGGTACTGGGTTCCGGCAAATGTGCGATTCGGATTCTTCCTCCTCTGGTCATTTCTTTGGAGGAAGCAGAAGAAGCATGCAATAAACTGGAAAAAGCGATTCAGGAAGCAACCAGATGAGCGTCTCCTTTGAGTGCGCTCCTCCACAAAGCGGGGAGCGCCTCTCTGTTTTATGTGACAGGCAACGATGTGAAAATGAGGTGTAGCCGATGCGCATTGATGGATACCAGGCACTCCTGGTGGCCAGACATTTTGATCTACCAACTGTACACTATGAAGAATTGCAGGAAGTCCGCATCAGTGATGAAGAAGGTAAAGCTTTGCAGATGCCGGTTATGCTGGAAGTATTGCCCCGGCGGCGAAAACAGCCTGCTCGGCTTTTCCGGGAAGATGAGGAACTGCGGCGCTGGCTGCGGGAGTTCTTCCAGAGTCGGGAGCGGGACGAGCGTGTCGTGGTTAAAGAACAACCCCATCCGCTAGGCCGCCTGCGGGTAACTGTCGGCATCCGTTATGACACGGGTAAGATCTATGTTGCCATGTCACCATACCCAGACTGCACCCGACTTTTAAGCCGAGGGGTTGTGCCAGTTACAGCTGAATTCGCTCGAGAGGGAGAAGTCAGTCAGTACAAACTCTATGAACTTGTTCAGTCCAGTGGTATTCAAGGACATATTCTGGGGCAGATTGGCCGGATTCTATACCGGATGCTGCTGATGTTCTTTCAAGGAGATTTTCTGCGTATTCAGGCAGCGCCGCTGGTCATTACCCTTGAGGAAGAGGCGCTGATTGGCGGTCTAACAATGGAAATGGATGATCAGTCCCTTTCACGCCAGGAAAAAGTGGTTGATTTACTGCTGCGTCGAGAGAGCAACCGCCTGATTGCAGAAGCCAGCCAGGCCGGGCTTGTCTATCGGGCCATTGATCCGGAAGGAAAAGTAGGTGTGATGGCCAGCGGCATGGGGCTCGCCCTCAATAGCATGGATCTGCTGGTGAAAAAGGAGCTGTCCATCGCCGGATGCCTGGTTCTGGGCGGGGGTGTTTCTGAAGAAAGAATGGCAGCCGGTGTGCGCATTTTGGCCCGCATTCCCCATGTCCGGGGTATTCTGATCCATGTTTATGGTGGAGTAAACAGTTGTGAAATAATGGCAAAAGGGATTGTTGCTGCACTAGAAGATGAGAATCCGGAATTAAGCGTTGTGATTAAAATGGGCGGACATGACCAGGATGAGGGCTGGCGGGTATTGGAAGAAGCTGGCCTTGTAACTGTGCGTAGCCCGGCCGGGGAAGAGGCAGTGGAGCAGCTGCACCGCCTAATCCGTCAGAAAGAGGAGAAAAGTCTATGAGCATTCTGATCGATCAGCATACCAGCATCATTGTACAGGGCATCAGCGGCGCACAGGCTGCATACCATGCCCGCTTGATGAACGAATACAATCCTGGAGCCGTCGTGGGCGGAGTCAGTCCCGGGCGGGGTGGGATGCAGGTTTCCGGTATTCCGGTTTTTGATACCATCGCTGGACTGAAGGCAGACAGAAAAGTGGATGCGACGATGATCATGGCACCACCCCGCTATGTGCTGGACGCAGCGTGGGAGGCGATCGAAAACCAGATTCCGTTGATTGTCATGGTCACCCAAGGGGTACCGGTACATGATACGCTGCGGATTCGCTTTGCTGCAAAAGAGAAAGGGCTGACACTTTTGGGACCCAATACCATGGGTATCATAACTCCTGGGCTGGCAAAGATCGGTGTGATGCCGGACAGACTTTTTATGCCCGGACGGGTAGGATTGTTGTCTCTGTTGGGGACATTGAATTACGAGGCAGCCTGGAATCTGACATGCCGTGGGATCGGTCAATCAACCAGCATGGCCATTGGCGGGGATCGGCTGACAGGTGTGACGCTGGTGGAGGCAATGGAGCTCTACCGCAACGACAATGACACCCACTCGCTGGTGATTCTGGGCGAGACACCTTACCTAGATGTGCCGGGTATCTGTCGCTATCTGGAAAGTCATCCTTATCCAAAGCCTCTCTATTGTCTGCTGGCTGGACGGCTTGCCCTCCAGAAGTATGGATTGAAGCTGTTTACCCAAATGGGGCTGGGCGGTCCGTATCTGTTTTCGCCGGAACAGGCTGCAACCCAACTTGAGCAGTGCGGAGTCGTTGTTGTGGACTCTGTTGGTGATCTCATAGAAGCACTGGGCGAGGGTATTTAGTGGCGCGCAAATTTTAAGATAACGAAAGGAGATCTGTCCATGTTCGATCTGATTATCCGAAACGGCTACATTCTGGATGGCAGCGGTCAGCCCGGTTTTCCCGGTGATGTTGCAGTCCATGGGGACAGAATTGCTGCGGTTGGAGCGCTGGAGGGATTGCCGGCTGCGCATGTTATTGATGCAGATGGATGTGTCATCGCTCCCGGTTTTATTGACATCCATTCCCATTCCGATCCGACGGTGCTGGCTAACCCGCGGGTGGAAAGCAAGGTACGTCAAGGTGTGACAACAGAAGTCACAGGCCAGTGCGGTTCATCGGCAGCGCCTGTGCAAGGTGTTGGCCGGGAGACTGTTGCAGCCGCGTACGAGAAACACGGCGTGGCAGTCACCTGGGAATCGCTGGAGGAGTATCGGGAGCATGTTGCAGAGCAGGGGATTGCCCTGAATCTGGCACCACTCATTGGCTTAGGCACTGTACGGATGAGCGTGATGGGACACGATGCTCGGGATGCATTACCTGAAGAAATGGCCGGTATGCAGGATCTGGTCCGCCAAGGAATGGCAGATGGAGCTTTTGGTGTGTCCAGTGGTCTGATTTATCCACCAGGCTGCTTTACCCCAACGGCTGAATTGACCGAGCTGGCACACACTGCCGGTGAGCAGAGCGGGATCTATGTCAGCCATATTCGAGGGGAAAGTGATACCTTGGTGGAGTCGGTGGCTGAGGCAATCCAAATTGGCAGTGATGCGGGTGTTCGGGTACACATATCCCATCACAAGGCAGCAGGTAAGAGAAATTGGGGCAAGGTGAAAACAACCTTGCAGATGATGAATGAAGCCCGCTGTGCCGGTATTGATATTGGTTTTGATGTGTATCCTTATATCGCCGGCAATACTTCCTTAGCAACTGTCATTCCGGCCTGGGCTCACGACGGCGGGACCGATGCACTGCTGGAGCGACTGGGGGATCCGGCAGTACGCAGCCGTCTGACTGAAGAAATTCACAATGGGATCCCCGGGTGGGAGAATTTTGCCGGGTCTGCTGGCTGGGAGAATATTCTAATCGGACGCGTGGAATCAGCGGCAAATAAGCATTTGGAAGGAATATCCATTGCCGATGCAGCTGTCCGCAGGGGACAGTCTCCCGAAGATACCGTGTATGATCTGATTTTGGAAGAAAAAGGTGAAACCATTTCCATCGTCTTGTTTCTGATGTGCGAAGAGGATGTGGAGCGAGTCCTGGCCCACCCTCTGGCTACAGTTGGTTCAGACTCCGGCGCAGCTGCTCCCTACGGTGTTCTAAGCGCTGGAAAGCCCCATCCCCGGGCGTATGGTACTTTTCCACGGGTGTTGGGCCAGTATGTCAGAGAAAGACGGATTATGTCACTGCCGGAAGCAATTAAAAAAATGACCGGGGCCTCGGCAGAACGTATGGGCATCGCCAATCGAGGACTGATCCGCCCGGGATTTTATGCCGATCTGACCGTATTTGATCCAGAAACCATCGCGGATCGGGCAACTTTCTCCAATCCGCACCAGTATCCGACAGGCATCCATTATGTGGTGGTCAACGGGACAGTGGTTCTCGAGCAGGGTGAGCATACGGGCGCGCTCCCGGGCCGGGTTTTGCGCAAGAACGCAGATTGATTGCTTTTTTTTCCCACAAACAGTTGACAGAAGAGTAACAGATCACTATAATATCCCTGTAAAGGAAAAATGCTTTACAGGGATGTGTGTTTTATGCTGGACAAAACAGTCCGCCTCACACAACTGTATGACTGGTACGCTCCCCTGCTGACCGAAAAACAGCAGGAGGTGTTTGAGCTATATTATCATCATAATCTTTCCCTGGCGGAGATTGCTGCCGATCATAGTGTATCCCGTACGGCAGTCCACGACATCTTGGTGCGCATTGAGGGCCAGTTGTCCCGTTATGAAGAAGGACTGGAGCTTGCGCGTCGCTTTGGGCAGTTCGCGGAGCGAGCAGATCGTGCTGTCGGGATTTGTACGGTTTTGAAAGAAATCTGCGGTGATTCAGCCAAGGAACCAATTAACGAACTGCGTGAGATTCTGCAGTCACTGTCGGACATTTGGACAGGGGACTTGTCCGGGGAGGGAATGTAATGTTTCAGGGTTTAGCCGATCGATTACAGGCAACACTGCAACGTCTGCGCGGTCGTGGCCGTCTATCTGAACAGGATGTTACCCAGGCCCTCCGGGAAGTGCGGATGGCACTTCTGGAAGCAGATGTCAACTTTGCCGTTGCCAAAGATTTTATAAGCCGTATTCGCGAGCGTGCTGTGGGGCAGGAAGTGCTCAACAGTCTAACCCCGGGCCAGCAGGTTGTAAAAATTGTGCATGAAGAACTGACCGCTTTGCTGGGTGGGGAAGAGAGCAAAATCGCCACAGCCTCAGCACCCCCTACAATCATTATGCTGGTGGGGCTGCAAGGCTCAGGGAAAACAACAACGGCTGGAAAACTCGCCTTGTTGTTGCGCAAGCAGGGGAAAAAGCCTTTGCTGACAGCCGCGGATGTGTACAGACCGGCAGCAGTTAAGCAGTTGACTGTGCTGGGTGAACAGCTGGACATTCCCGTTTTTTCCATGGGTACATCTGTGTCTCCTGTGGATATTGTCAAAGGTGCAAGAGAGCATGCCAGCCGTTACGGTCGGGATACTTTGATCGTGGATACTGCCGGGCGCCTTCATGTGGATGATGAACTCATGGAGGAACTGAAGCAGATCAAGGCCCAAAACAAACCGCATGAAATTCTCCTGGTGGTGGATGCCATGACCGGACAGGATGCGGTGCAGATCGCCGAGAGTTTTCATGCTGCCTTGGGCATTGATGGGCTGATCATGACCAAAATGGATGGCGATACCCGGGGTGGTGCAGCGTTATCGGTTAAATCAGTTACGGGACGGCCGATTAAGTTTGCCGGAACCGGGGAAAAACTGGACGCTTTCGAAGTATTTCATCCGGAGCGGGTGGCTTCGCGCATACTGGGCATGGGGGACATGCTGACTTTGATCGAACGCGCCCAAGAAACAGTGGATATGAACAAAGCGCGGGAAATGGAGAAGAAAATCCGAGCAGCGGATTTTACATTGGAGGACTTTCTGGAACAGTTAAAACAGGTTAAAAACATGGGGCCCATCGATCAGTTGATGGGTATGATTCCAGGGATGAGCAAGCTGCAGAAAATGCAGGGTGGTGGAATGGATGACAAAGAAATGGGCAAAGTGGAAGCAATCATCTACTCCATGACATTGGCCGAGCGTCGGGATCCGGCAATGATCGACGGCAGTCGCCGCCGGCGGATAGCCAGGGGCAGCGGTACCACGGTGCAGGATGTCAATCGGCTGCTTAAGCAGTTCGACGGAATGAAGAAAATGATGAAGCAATTCGGCGGGCAGGGGAAAAAGGGGAAAGGGATGGATCGGAACCTGCCGTTTCTAAGATAGTAGCGTATGGAAGTTGAAGGGAGGTGGAAACATGGCAGTTAGAATTCGTCTGAAAAGGACTGGCGCAAAAAAAGCGCCTCATTATCGGGTAGTGGTGGCTGATTCACGGGCACCGCGCGATGGACGCTTTATTGAAGAACTGGGTTATTACAACCCCATAGCAAATCCGGCAGTGATTAAGATTGATGAGGAAAAGGCTTTGGCCTGGTTGCAAAAAGGTGCCCAGCCTTCCGATACAGTCAGAACCTTGTTTAAAAAAGCCGGTATTGGCCGGAAGAATGAAGAAGACAGCGAATAAGCAAGGCAGGAGGTGCGGTCATGGAGAGGCTGGTAGAAATCATTGCCAAAGCATTGGTAGATCATCCAGACCAGGTCACAGTGCACCAGGAGGAAGATGCCAGAACCATCGTCATCAAACTGCGGGTTGCGCAGGAAGACATGGGCAAAGTGATTGGGAAACAGGGACGGATTGCAAAAGCGATTCGAACCGTCGTCAATGCAGCAGGAACGCGAACCCATAAACGGCTCATTGTGGATATCGACAGTGACCAGGACGAATAAGTGGTGTCGAAATGAATAAACGCAGGCAGGGCAGGTGGACAATATGTCAGATGACCTACTGACCATTGGCCAGGTGACGGCCCCTTGGGGAAATAAAGGCGAAGTCAAAGTGTTCCCACTGACGGATTTTCCAGACCGCTTTACTGATCTGGAGACGGTCTTTTGGGTTCGTGATCAGCGGCAGTTAAAGCTGGTCATTGAAAGGACGCGGAAACACAAAGATATGCTGCTGATGAAAATTGCTGGTGTTGATTCGATCAATGATGCAGAAGGATTGCGTCAGGGGTATCTGTGCATTCCAAAAGAGCAAAGGCAGTCACTGCCGGAAGGCCACTACTATCTCTATGAGATAGTCGGGCTGTCTGTGCAGACGGTTGCTGGTGAATGCCTGGGAACCGTCAAAGATATCCTGCGAACCGGCAGTAACGATGTATATGTGATCCAGCGGGATGGCAATGGGCAGGATTTATTGCTGCCAGCACTGAAAAGTGTGGTGCTGAACATTGATACGGCTGCCGGGACCATGACAGTGGAAGTGCCGGAAGGTTTGGAGTAAACAAGCAGCAGACAGGAGCATGATGATTGTGTTTATTGATATTCTTACCTTATTTCCGGAGATGTTTTCCAGCCCTTTTTCCGAAAGTATTCTAAAGCGTGCCCGGGAAAAAGATCTGGTCACCATTTGCATCACCGACATTCGTGCCTATGCACAGGATAAACATAAAACCGTGGATGATTATCCCTTCGGTGGAGGCGCCGGGATGCTTATGAAGCCCGAGCCAATTTTTGAAGCTGTGGATGACATTCAGGCCCGGGCCGAACATGAGCCGTACATTGTAATGCTATGCCCTCAGGGAGAGGTATTTTCCCAGAGCAAAGCAGAAGAACTGGCGGTGAAGGATCATCTGGTTTTGATTTGCGGCCATTACGAAGGCATAGACGAACGGGTGCGGACGCATCTGGTGGATGCAGAGATTTCCATTGGTGACTACATTCTTACCGGAGGAGAACTACCCGCGATGGTCGTCGTGGATGCAGTGACGCGCCTGATTCCGGGTGTTTTAGGATCAGCTTACTCAGCTGAGAGTGAGTCTTTTGCAGACAATCTGCTTGATTTCCCCCAGTATACACGACCACGAGAATATCGGGGTCATGCCGTTCCAGAGGTGCTTTTGTCTGGTGATCACGAGCGAATCCGCATCTGGCGACGAAAAGAAGCAATTCGCAGGACTTTGCTGAGACGACCGGATCTGATGGACCCGGAAAGCTTAAGCGATGAGGATCGGAAACTCCTGGCAGACATACTGGCAGATGGGTAAATCCGTGATTCTTGTGAATAGAGCAACTCTGTGCTATAATCTCTCTATCTTTGCATGAGTATTCATAATTTCAATATATGGCAATGCAATAAGGGCAGGAAAGGAGGAGACAATATGGATATTATCCGAACCCTTGAACAGGAACAGATGAAAAGCGATATTCCGGAGTTTCGACCCGGCGATACTGTAAAAGTGCATGTGAAAGTTGTGGAAGGTGCCCGAGAAAGAATTCAGGTATTCCAGGGCGTGGTCATTAACCGGCGGGGTGGCGGCTCCACTGAAACATTCAAAGTGCGTCGTATTTCTTATGGTGTCGGTGTGGAAAGAACTTTCCCGGTACATTCACCGCGGATTGATCGGATCGAAGTGGTCAAAAAGGGTGTTGTGCGGCGCGCAAAACTGTACTATCTGCGCAATCTCACCGGTAAGGCTGCCAGAATTAAAGAAAGACGTTAGGTGACAGATATGAGGGGACTGCCTTTCAGTCCCCTGTTCCATTTAATTCGCAGGATAGTCTACCGGAGAAAAGAGGGTATGGGGTCATGACAGGGAGTTCTGGAAAAGTGCTGCGCGAAGTCCTGGAAACAGTTCTGATAGCTCTGGTACTGGCTTTTCTGGTCCGTACCTTTGTAGTGGAGTCCTTTATGGTGGATGGGCGCTCCATGCAGCCGACACTGCAACACCATGAAAGACTGTTTGTAAACAAACTGGTCTACCGGATCGGCTCCCCCGAGCGGGGTGATATTATTGTCTTTCGGTATCCTAAGGATCCTTCCCGAGATTTCATCAAGCGGGTGATTGGACTGCCTGGCGATGAAATAGAAATCCGACGAGGCGTTCTCTATGTCAATGGAGAAGTATACCCGGAATCCTACATTATGGAGGAAGATCCCAGAGGATATCTGCCTGCAGAGATCCCTGAAGGGGAATATTTTGTGATGGGAGATAATCGCAGAAACAGTGAGGACAGTCGTTTTTTTGGCACAGTGCCCATTGCCAACATCAAAGGAAAAGCTCTCCTTGTGTACTGGCCGCTGGCTGATTTTAAAGTGCTCCAGCATCAGTAAATGGGAGTGCTAGGGGGTGGACTTCTTGCGTGAGCAGTGGTATCCGGGCCATATGGTTAAGGCAAAAAAAACAGTGCGAGAGAATATTCAAAATGTTGATGTGGTCATAGAGGTGCGGGATGCCCGCCTGCCTGACGGCAGTGGTAACCCGGACTTAAAGGAGCTACTGAAAGGGAAACCCCTGGTGGTCGCACTGAATAAAAAAGATTTGGCTGATCCGGCTGTTACTGAACAGTGGCTGCAGTATTTTCGTGTTCGAGAAATTCCGGCCCTGGCCATCAGCGCGGCTAGGGGGTATGGCGTTCGGGAGCTCCTCGGTCTGGTCCGTCAGGCTGCAGCGGCACGTTTGGCACGGGACGATGCACGGGGGCGCAGGGAACGGGCTGTGCGCATCATGATCGTCGGAATTCCCAATGTGGGAAAATCGCAGCTGATTAATGCTCTGAGCCGGCGCGGGGCAGCCAGAACCGGTGACCGACCGGGAGTTACCCGGGGTAAGCAGTGGATCCATATCGATGACCGTTTCTTGCTTTTGGATACCCCAGGAATTCTCTGGCCTCGGCAACGGGATCCTCAGGTGCAGATGAAGCTGGATCTGATTGCAGCACTGGACAGTAAAACCGGTGATCCGGAGGCGATCATCCTGGAATTCTTTAGTCTGGTGGGAGAGAATGGATTTGAGCAGATTCGGAAAGCATTAAAGCTCGATGCACTCCCTGCAGAGCCCGACGCAGCACTGGAGGCGATCGGCAGAGCACGGGGTCTGCTGGCCGGGGGCGGTATCATCGACAGAGAGAAAACGGCTGTTCATATTCTCCGTGCGCTGCAGACCGGGAAACTGGGGTGCTTCAGTTTTGAAATCCCGCCGGATGAAGAAATTCCTCCAGAGGAGGCGGGGGATCGTTGTGAATAAACATTTTGCTGAAGGGACACGGGTATGCGGTGTGGATGAGGTAGGACGTGGATCGGCCGTCGGCGATATTTTTGCCGGCGCCTGCATATTGCCTGCAGAGCACGACTTGATCCTACGGGATTCAAAAAAACTGTCCATCCGCCAGCGGGAGAGACTTGTGCTGGAAATCCAAAAGGTGGCTTTGGCCTGGGCCATTGGCCGAGTTTCCAATGCAGAAATCGCTGCCCTCAATGTCCATCGCTCATCCTTGCTGGCAATGAAGCGCGCTGTGCTGAACTTATCCCTGGCGCCGGAGGGTATTATTGTGGACGGAAAATTCACCCTGGCTGTTTCGATCCCCTGTTTTAGTGTGGTCGGCGCTGATGATTCCATCCCTGCCGTCAGTGCAGCGTCGATTTTGGCGAAAGTGGCAAGGGATGCCTATATGGATGATCTGCATCGTTGCTATCCACACTACGGATTCGATAAGAATCGCGGGTATCTTACCGCTTGGCATCGTGAATGTCTGCGACAGCTGGGTCCGTGTCCTGAACATCGGCTGCATTACCGACCGGTGCGTGAAGCAGTAGCTGTAAAAACGCAGAAACAGGATTCAGACCTCTTTTCATTGGACATTGACAACGATCTGTCCTAGTTATTGACGAAGATGCACATTTTCGGGCAAAAAAGAAAATATTTAAGCAGAGTTAGCAGGATTATCCCTGTGTTTGTTAAAATACTCATCATATAGTTTGAATACTTAAAATATTTGAGCAGACGTCCATTTAGGATGAGATGATATTAAACAGGGGGTATGATCATGCAGACACTGTTGGAGAGAGTAAGGCGGATTGGCAAACTGATCCTTCGGTCTTACGGAGACCCCATGGATTTTAATGAGACAGCGAAAATTATTGCTGAGGCAATGAACATAAATGTGTATTTGATTGATGCCGAAGGGAAAGTGCTGGGCGCTTCCCTGGCTGAAAACTATGACTGTGCCATCATGGAAGAACTTCTGGAAGCGGGCACCGTACTCCCTGATGAAATCAAACAGAAACTGATGGCCATTGACGAGACACTGACTAATGTGCGGGAAGAGAATGAAACGTGTCTTTTCAAACCAAGCGTGAATTGCGGTTACGATTATCAGATCAGCACATACATACCCATTGCCATTCATGGTGAGCGGTTGGGCACGTTGGTTCTGACCAGCATGAGCGAACCATTTAGCGAAGATGACCTGATCATTGCCGAATACGGTGCAACAGTGGCAGGAATGGATATGATCCGGGCACGCATGGAAACATCGGAAGCACGGGAAAGAGAATCCGCTTCCATTCAGTTGGTACTGCGGACCATATCATACTCGGAGCTAATCGCCATCGAGGCTGTGCTCCAGGAACTCAATGGTGATGAGGGTGTTATTACTGCCGCAAAAGTGGCGGATCAAGCAGGCATTACCCGCTCTGTCATCGTCAACGCCCTGCGCAAGCTTGAGAGTGCCGGTATTATTAATTCCCGTTCTCTGGGGATGAAAGGTACTTATGTAAAAATTCTTAACAACCAGCTGATTGGTGCCATTGAAGAATTGAGCAAATAAGGATTTGACTAATATCCCAAAGAGAAGCTGGATGCTTCTCTTTTTTTATGCAAATCCCGGCACTGAAGGATTCAGCTGTTTGGCAAAGAAAATATACAGATATCGCAGAGAGAAGTGAAATCCAATGGGATACATTTACATTGTGTTTAAGTCGGTTCATGATGCAATGAAGACAGAAACGGGACTGCAGTCAGGGGGTTTTGAATTTACTACAGTACCTGCGCCGCGAGAGATTCAGCCAGACTGCGGGATTGCTCTGCGTCTGGCAATCAGTTGCCGGGAGCAGGTAAAAACATTTATGGAGCATCATAATCTGCCTTTTGAGGAAATTGTGTTGCTGCCGGGGGAAGGATCGATAGCTGATGGAAGTTTATCTGGATAATGCTGCAACCAGTTGGCCAAAACCACCGGAAGTGTATCAGGCAGTGGATGAATACATGCGCAATGTTGGTGCTAGTCCGGGACGATCCGGACACCGACAGGCGCTGACAGCCAATCGCATTGTCTATGGGGCACGGCAGAGTCTGGCAGCTCTATTGGGGGTCACCGAAGAAGAAAACATCATTTTTACCCTCAATGCCACCGATGGTATGAATATGGCACTCAAAGGACTATTGCAGCCGGGGGATCATGTGATTACATCCGCTTTGGAGCATAATGCGGTGATGCGACCATTGATGGGTATGGTTGAACGACAGGGAGTGAGTCTGTCAATTATACCCTATGATTCAGTACTGGGTATGGATCCCGCGGCAGTTACCCGTGAAATAACCAGCAGAACCCGGTGCATTGTGATGACCCATGCTTCCAATGTCAGCGGTCAGGTGCTGCCGGTCGCAGCGATCGGAAAAATTGCCGCCGAGCATGGTCTGATACTGATTGTGGATGGTGCACAAACAGCCGGGGCCATGCCGGTCAGAGTCAATGATCTGGGTGCGCACATTTATGTGTTTACTGGACACAAAGGGCTATTAGGCCCCCAGGGTACCGGCGGAATATATATCCGTAGCGGTGTTATTTTGCAACCATGGCGGGAAGGGGGCACTGGAAGTCGTTCTGCCAGTGACCGACAGCCGGATTTCCTGCCGGATGCGCTGGAGGCGGGAACGCCAAATACTCCGGGGATTGCCGGTCTTCTGGCGGCGGTATCCTTCATCTCAGAACGAACACCGGAAAAGATTCATGCCTATGAGCGGCGTTTGAGACAATTAATGGTCGAAAGACTAGAAGATATCCCCGGGTTGCGCATTCTTTGTCCAACCGATGGTTTCGATCGTGTGGGAGTCTTATCATTTACTGTTACCGGGCGGGATGCCGGGGTATTGGGGGATGACCTGGACAGACGCTTTGGCATTGCCTGCCGGACTGGACTGCACTGTGCACCCCACGCCCATCATGCTTTGGGTACATACCCCGGTGGGACGATCCGGTTCAGTTTCGGTGTTTTCAATACAGAAGCTGAAATGGACTATGCAGCCAAAGCTGTAAGAGAACTGGTGCATCCGTCCATTTGAATATCTGGGTGCGGTATGTTAAAATAAGCTATCAATTGAGGCAAGGTTAGGTGAAGCCCATGAAAAAGCGAACAGTTTTGCCCCTGCCAACCGCTGAAAGACTGCCTCGCTATTTTCGCTATATCCTCGAGCGAAAAGACGCGGGTCAGCACACTGTTTCTTCTGAGGAAATCGGTATGGCCTTAAATCTGGATCCTGCCCAGGTACGTAAGGATTTGAGCATGATCTGGGGCAAGGGGCGAGCGGGGATCGGCTATGAAATCCAACCGCTACTGGAGCGTTTTGAAGAATTTCTCGGCACTCGCAAAGAAAAGAAAGCCGTATTGGTGGGTGCAGGGAAACTGGGCACAGCCTTGGCATGTTATCCCGGATTCCATCGCTATGGGCTACGGATAACTGCAGTGTTTGAGAAGGATCCAGAAAAGATCGGTACCCTTTTGAGTGGTATACCGGTACTCAGTGAAGATGAACTGGAAAGCTATTTGGATCAGAACCACATTTTGATGGGCATTATTGCCGTTCCGGCGAATGTTGCCCAACGAGTTGCTGATAAGCTGGCAGCCGCGGGCGTACGAGCCATCTGGAATTTTGCCCCCACCATTTTACGGCTAACCAAGCCCATGATTGTGCGGAATGAGGATTTAGGTGCCGATTTGGCCGTACTTGCCTATCATTTGACACATCAGGATGAATAATAATACTGAAAACAAAACGGAGAGAATGGATGATTTCTATGATTGATAACCGGGAATCCACAGATGAGCTGCTCCCGCGCAGGCGTGTGGGGTGGGGCACCCGGATCGTATTGCTGCTGGTGGTAATCGCACTGGTAGGAGGGTCTGCCGCTGGTATGTGGGCCACCATGTCCAGCTATTTTCAAAGCAGTCGCCTGGGGTGGGAAGGGCTAACTCAACGGGCTGACAATGCACTGATGTCCAGCGATTATTCGTTGGCGATTCAGTATTACCGTCAGGCGTTGGAGTTTGCACCGAATCATCCCGAAAATGCGTCAGTATATGCTGGGATGGGAACAGCTCATTACTATGCCGGTGATATGCAGGAAGCATTGGTTTCCTTTGAACAGGCGCTGGTGTTAGATCCTGACCATTGGGCCGCCTTGTACAGCACGGGAGTAATCTATCACTACTATCTGATGGATTATGCGCGGGCAGAAGAAGTTTGGGTGAAAATGCTGGCGATGCCTTGGAATGATCCAGTCATTGAAGAACATATCGGAGAACTGCTGGCAGAGGCCAGGAAGAATCTGCAGCAGGTTCGTTAAGACAATAGAATCTTTAAAACGTAGGAGGGCAAAGATGGACATTTTTGCAGTATTCAAAGAAAGAAGAAGCATTCGCAAGTTTTCACCGGAAGTTGTCCCGCAGGAAATCCTGGATCAGATTTTGGAAGCGGCTTCCTGGGCACCATCGGCGCACAATCAGCAGCCGTGGGAGATGATTGTCACGCGGGATGAAGAAAAAAAGAAAGAGTTGGCCAAAGGGCATCGCTTCGCCCGGTTTCTGCCAGATGCCGATGTGGTGATTGCTGTCTGCTCACTACTCAAAATGCAAAAACCCGGCAAGGAAGCCGCTCCGGCGGTCGAATACTTTGAAGTTCAGGATACGGCAGCAGCCATTCAAAACATGCTCTTGGCTGCTCAGGCCCTTGGGCTGGGAACCTGCTGGGTTGGCGACTTCTACGATGAGGAAGTGCGGGAAGTACTCGCCATACCCGCAGAATATGGCGTGATGGCTCTGATCGCCCTCGGTTATCCGGCTGAGCCAGGCGGTGAAGGACCCAAAAGACGTCCTTTGGCAGAGTTTGTACATTATGAGAAGTTCTAAGCTGAACACCGGCATTTATTGCCGGTGTTTCGGTTGTTAAATGAAGGGTTTTTCGCGTTCTTGACAGTAAATTGCCCCTTATGCTACACTAAAGGCATTCATGGGAACCAGACCACAATCACTGCAGATTTTCATGATTTTTTTATTTCTAGGAGGGAAAAGAATGGAATATTTTCTGACAGAAGAGCAGGAAATGATACGCGATCTAGCGAGAAAAATTACCGTCGAGCGGATTATCCCCACTGCGGCGGAATTGGATGAGAAAGAGGAATTTCCACGGGACATTCTAAGGACCATTGCAGAATCCGATCTTTTCGGTGTGTACATTCCAGAAGAGTTTGGCGGACTGGGCATGGGTGTTTTTGAGAAATGTCTGATTGTGGAAGAACTCAGTCGGGGTTGTGCCGGCGTTTCTGTAACATTGGCCGCCAGCGGTCTGGGCACATACCCGATCCTGCTTTTTGGTACAGAAGAACAGAAACAGAAATATCTCCCCCGGCTGGCATCCGGAGAACATATTGCAGCATTTGCTCTCACAGAAGCCAATGCCGGCAGTGATGCCGCCAATATCCAAACCCGTGCCATAGAAGATGGTGAAGACTTTATCCTCAATGGAACAAAACAGTGGATAACCAACGGCGGTGAAGCGGATGTCTATGTAGTGATTGCTATGACCGATCCTGGTAAAGGCGTTCGGGGTGCTACCGCTTTCATTGTGGAAAAGGGAACACCTGGCCTCAGTTTTGGCAAGAAAGAGAAAAAAATGGGGATTCGGGCTTCTGCAACCTGTGAAGTTATTCTGGAAGACTGTCGTGTTTCCCGGCAACAGATTCTGGGCCGCAAAGGCACTGGTTTTGTGGTGGCGATGAAAACTTTTGACATGACACGGCCGGGCGTTGGCGCTCAGGCAGTGGGGATTGCTCAGGGAGCCTTGGATGCAGCTTTAGCATTTGCCCGGGAGCGGGAACAGTTTGGCCAGACCATATCATCTTTCCAGGCCATTCAGCATATGCTGGCCGACATGGCCACACAGATCGAAGCGGCTCGGGGGCTGGTCTACAATACGGCGCGCATGATCGATGGCGGGGCCAAAGACTTCTCCAAAGAATCGGCCATGTGCAAGCTGTTTGCATCTGATACGGCCATGAAAGTGACCACCGATGCAGTGCAGATCATGGGCGGATCTGGTTACATGCGGGATTACCCGGTTGAAAAAATGATGCGGGATGCTAAAATCACACAGATCTATGAAGGAACCAATCAGATCCAGCGCAATGTCATTGCTCTGGAATTAATTAAACAGCAGATCGGAAAAGCGAAAAAATAGTGGTGGTGACAGGATAGAATGAATATTGTCGTATGCATAAAGCAGGTGCCTGATACAGCCGAAGTGAAGCTGGATCGGGAGACAAACACCCTGATTCGAGAAGGTGTGCCGGCGATTATCAACCCCTTCGACCTCCATGGCATCGAAGAAGGGGTGCGCCTCAGAACCGAACACGGGGGTAAAGTGACGGTGCTTACCATGGGACCGCCTCAGGCTGCAGAGGCCTTAAAAGAAGCGGTTGCTTTGGGTGCAGATGAGGTGTTGCATCTGTGTGATCGTGCATTTGCTGGTGCCGATACCTGGGCAACCTCCTATACCCTGGCAGCTGCCATTCACCGTATGGAACAGGCCGATATCATCGTCTGCGGACGCCAAGCCATTGATGGCGATACGGCCCAGGTGGGTCCGGGAATTGCCGAGCATTTGGGAATCCCTCACATTACCAATGTGCGTAAAGTGGAAGTTTTGCCGGATGGACATTTTCGTATCGAACGTATGACAGATGATGGGCATGAAGTTTTGGAAACAACTGCACCTTTGCTGATCACCGTGGTGCGGGAAATCAATCAGCCGCGCATGCCATCCCTTAAGGGTATGATGAAAGCAAAGAAAACGACTGTTCCGGTCATGACCCATCAGGATTTGAATCTGGCTCCCGAGCGGATCGGGCTCCAGGGTTCGCCAACTTGGGTGACCCGGGTTTTTAGTCCTGAACTGCCGGAGACCTCCGGTGAAATAATCGAAGGCACAACGGAAGAATGTACAGAAGCCCTGCTGGCATTGTTTGGCCAGCTGAAGATCATCTGAGGGAAATGGGGGGAGCAATATTGTACAGCATTATTGTAAACGACCAGTGTACCGGCTGTGGCATCTGCATCCGCACCTGCCCCTTCGATGCGCTGGAGATGGTGGATACTCGTGCTTTCGTCAATGAAGCATGTACCATGTGCGGGGCTTGTGTACCGGTATGTCCTGTAAACGCCCTGGAAAAACCAATGCCCGGAGGCGCACTGGATGCCGATCCGGAGCAATATAAAGGTGTTTGGATTTTTGCAGAGCAAAAACACGGTCAACCACTGGCCGTTACATATGAACTGATCGGTGAGGGTCGCAAAATAGCAGATCAGCTGGGCGAGGAACTATGGATTGTGCTTTTCGGTCAAAACCTGTCCGAAGCAGCAAAAATCCTGGCTCATTGTCCTGTGGATACAGTGCTGACCGTAGACAATGAACTGCTGGCAGACTATCACGATGAGCGTTATGGGTATGCGCTGACCCGCTTGATTCAGAAATACCAGCCGGCGATTCTGCTGATGGGCGGAACGACCAATGGTCGTTCCCTGGCTCCTCGGATCGCGGTACGGCTCGGGACAGGCCTTACGGCTGACTGTACGGGTCTGGAAGTGGATATGGAGCGGCGTTGCCTTCTGCAGACAAGGCCGGCTATGGGTGGTAACATTATGGCGACCATCGTCTGCCAGTACCAGCGGCCGCAGATGGCCACGGTTCGACCCAAAGTATTTCCCAAGGTTGAGCCGGGTGCTGGGATGATTGGTAAGGTGGTTAAGGAAACCCTGGATCTTAACACTTTACCTGTACGCGTCAAACTGGTGGAAAAAGTTGAAGAAATGCTGGATACGATTCCCATTGATGAAGCGGACATTGTGGTTTCAGGTGGACGGGGAATCGGTTCCAAGGAAAATTATCAGCTGGTTGAAGAACTTGCCCATCTACTCGGTGGTGCAGCCGGTGCCTCCCGGGCGGTTGTGGATGAAGGTTGGGCGCCTTATGCTCGGCAGGTTGGTCAGACCGGTCGGACGGTAAGTCCCAAAATTTATATCGCCTGCGGAATCTCCGGAGCAGTTCAGCACTTGATTGGCATGCGTTCAGCAGACCTCATCATCGCCATCAACAAGAATCCCGATGCGCCGATTTTTCAAATTGCAGACTACGGAGTTGTGGGGGATGTAAAAGAAATACTCACCGAACTGATCAAAGGATTGAAGAAGCGCTGAAAATGAAATAGAAGTCATTCGAGGATTTATGAGCAGAGGGAAACCTTTGCTTTTTCTTTTTCGGCAGGGATAGACAACCAGGATGGCGAAAGTCATATTCTGTTTGTGATTATTTTTTTGGGAGGAGCAAAATATGAGAAAAGAGCAGTTGAAGGAAATGGTGTGTGCCGCCATTGATAAACGAGCGGCTGAGATTATCGCAGTTGGGGATAAGATTTTTGAAAAACCGGAACTAGGCTTCAAAGAGTGGAATACCGCGGCCCTTGTAAGGGGAAAATTTTCTGAGTTGGGTCTTGAATTCCAAGATGGGCTGGCAATTACCGGGCTACGGGCAGAACTTGCCGGGCGAAAACCCGAAATGCGCGTAGCTGTAATGGGCGAACTGGATGCAGTGATTTGCCATGATCATGACTATGCAGATAAAGAAACGGGCGCAGTTCATGCCTGCGGTCATAATGCTCAGATTGCTGCAATGCTGGGGGTTGCCATGGGCTTGCAGGATTCAGGGGTTATGGAGCATCTTGACGGCGATGTGGCCCTACTGGCTGTTCCGGCTGAGGAGTATGTAGAGATTGAGTATCGGATGAAACTACGTGAAAAGCAAGAGATTGAATTTTTAGGCGGAAAACAGGAGTTTTTGCGTCTGGGTGTTTTTGACGATGTGGATATCACCATGATGATCCATTCCAGCTCCAATATGCCGGGACGCAACGCGCGGGTGGGGGGCAAAAGCAATGGGTTTATCGGTAAAGCCATTCGCTATTCCGGTGTCGAAGCTCATGCAGGAGGATCCCCTCATCAGGGAGTTAATGCACTGAATGCTGCGATGATCGGGCTCATGGCCATCCATGCCCAGCGTGAAACTTTCCGGGATGATGACTCCATTCGAGTGCACCCCATCATTACCAAAGGGGGCGACCTGGTTAACATTGTCCCGGCGGATGTACGAATGGAGACATACATTCGGGGTAAAACCATGGATGCAATCCTGGATGCCAATGTCAAAGTGAATCGAGCTCTGGAAGCCGGGGCCATGGCTGTCGGAGCTGAAGTGGACATTACGGAGATTCCGGGCTATTTGCCTCTGAACAATGATCCTCAGCTATCCGAAATTTTCAAAGATAACATCGGCCAGCTGATCGGTGCTGAGAATGTATCCTACGGGAAGCACATGGCTGGATCCACCGATATGGGGGATATCACCAATGTGATGCCGGGTATTCATCCCGAAATCGGTGGGGTTACCGGGCGGGCCCATGCCCGGGACTATGTGATTGTTGATAAAGAAATGGCGTATGTGGTGCCGGCCAAAGCCATGGCTATGACCGTAATTGATCTCCTCTATGAAGACGCAGCCTTAGGCAAGAAAGTGAAAGAGGAGAACCATCCGCCCATGACCATCCCGGAATACATGGCCATGTGGGAAAATCTATTTGCAAAGAAAGAATAAGAGGAGCAAGGGGAAGCAGGTGATGAAGTATGCTGATTTTATCACGCAGTGATATAAAAAAAGCAGTGACTATGAAAGATGCTATTCTGGCGGCTCGCCAGGCATTTGCCTCATCGTCTGCTGGGCGTGCAGAGATACCCTTGCGCACGCAGATTGATGTGGCAGATGACCGGGGAGTACTTCTCTATATGCCCGGCTACCTGACTGATTTGGCGGCATTGGGAATAAAAATTGTCTCTGTTTTTGTCGGCAATCGACTGCTGGGCAAAGAGACCATTCAATCAACGATCCTTCTGCAGGATACTCAAACCGGTGAATCTTTGGCGATGATGGACGGTGTGTATCTAACGGCATTGCGCACAGGAGCCGCATCCGGTGCAGCCACACAGGTTCTGGCCCGGGAAAATGCTGCTACTGTTGCCATTTTTGGTGCCGGACAACAAGCCAGAACCCAGCTGGAGGCAATGGCACTGGTACGTAATCTGAACCGAGTGTATGTCTTTGACCCAAGCACTGAGGCAACAGCAGCTTTTGTTGATGATATGCAAAAGCTTCTGAGCAAAGAGACAGAATTTGTGATTGCGGGCAGCCCGACAGAAGCTGTGGAAGGGGCCGATATCGTTGTAACAGCAACTGTCTCCAAAACGCCGGTTTTTCCGGGCAGTGCTCTGCAGCCCGGGGTCCATATCAATGGCATCGGTTCCTACAATCCCGGAATGCAAGAGTTGGACGAAACTACCATCCAGCGTGCCGACAAGCTCTATGTCGATAACCTTCATGCCGCAGTGGAAGAAGCAGGTGATCTGATTGTCCCAATGGAAAAAGGGCTGATTGGGAAGGAAAAGATCAGTGGCGAACTGGGTGAAGTCTTCAATGGTAAAAAACCGGGTCGTGAAAATGAAAATGAAATTACAGTATTTAAGACTGTGGGCTTTGCAGCTTTGGATATGATTGTTGCCCAGCTGGCCTATCAGCGGGCTTTGGCAGAAGGATACGGCTGGCAAATCAATCTTACCCAATAAATGAGCAACACGAGGAGGAGAACGGATGAGTCATTCAGCAAAAGAAAAAATTTTGGCCTGGGTGGATGCGCATGAAAATGATTTCATGCAGCGATGGGAAACCCTGGTGAATATTGATAGTGGTACCTACTGTCCGGCAGGTGTGAATCAGGTGGGAGAGATTCTCCAGTCTGTTTTGGAAAAGTGCGGATTTGAGTTTACGACCTATCCCCAGCAAGCCTATGGGACCCACAGGGTCGGTGTTAAGCAGGGTACCGGCAAAGGACGTCTGTTGCTTGTGGGACATATGGATACAGTATTTCCGGAAGGGGATGCTCAAAAACGGCCATTCCGGATTGAAAACGGGCGGGCATACGGACCGGGAGTGCATGATATGAAAGGCGGATTGGTTGTTATGACTGCAGCCTGTGAAGCGCTGGCTGCGGCTGCCTATACTGATTTTGCTTCCATCACGGTGCTGCTAAACAGTGATGAGGAAATCGGTTCACCCACCTCCCGGACGTTGATCGAGGAAGCAGCTAGGGGTGCGGACTATGTGTTTGTTTTTGAGCCGGCTCGCACCGATCGGTCTTTGGTAACTGCCCGTAAAGGGGTGGGTATGTACCAGATGACTGTGGCAGGAAGAGCGGCTCATGCCGGTGCCGACCCGCAAGCTGGTATCAGCGCCATTGAAGAGCTGTCCCACAAAACCATTGCCATGCATCAGCTCAATGACTACGCAACAGGTACGACTGTAAATGTGGGCGTTTTTCAGGGTGGAACCCGCTCCAATGTAGTTGCAGCAGAGGCCAGGGCAGAGATCGATGTACGTATCTTTACGCCCGAGGAAGCAGCCCGGATTGATCAGGCACTGCAGGATATTGCCGGGAAAGAATACCTGGCCGGTGCCAAGACGGTTTTAACCGGAGGACTGAATCGTCCGCCAATGGTCAAAGATGCCGGCACAATACGGCTGTTAGAACTGGTAGAGGAGTCAGGCAAGGAGCTTTGCATCCAGATTACAGATGTGGCCAGCGGGGGTGCATCAGACGGTAACTTTACCAATGCGGTGGGTGCACCCACCATCGATTCCATGGGTACTGTAGGCGGTCTTGCCCACGGTGTTAGCGAGTATTCCGAAGTGGATTCTCTGTTGGAGAAAATCAAGCTGACAGCACTGACAGCGATGAAGATCAAAGACATCGTCTGATAGGACACAAAAACCCGGTCAGGAAAATTCCTGACCGGGTTTTCCCATATACGGGTAGGTTAAGGCATGATGATTCCGCTGCCGTAAGGCGGGTAGATTACCCCTCTTTCAGTGATGATGGCGGTAATCAGGGCAGCTGGTGTAACATCAAAGGAGGGATTCTCCACCTGGATTCCTGTGGGAGCTATGGGTACTTCCTGGATATGGGTCACTTCCCTTGCCGGCCGTTCTTCGATGGGAATCTGATCCCCGTTCTCCAGGGTTAGATCAATCGTGGAGAAGGGCGCTGCCACATAAAAGGGAATTTCATGAGCACGGGCTAGAACAGCCAGACTGTAGGTACCGATTTTATTGGCAGTATCACCGTTGGCAGCGATCCGGTCCGCTCCCACGATGACCCGTTGTATCCTGCCCTGGGCCATGAAGTGGCCGGCCATATTGTCAGTGATCAGAACAAACGGGATGTGCTCTGCTTTGAGTTCATATGCTGTCAGACGCGCTCCCTGGAGGAAAGGACGGGTTTCACAAGCCATGACCTGAATGCCTTTGCCACTTTGGTGAGCTGAACGAATTACGCCCAGTGCCGTTCCGTAACCAGCTGTTGCCAAACTCCCGGTGTTGCAGTAGGTGAGAATACCGTCATTTTGGTCAAATAGGGCGGCACCGTGCTGACCGATGAGCATATTGGTTTGAATGTCCTCAGCCATGATCCGTTTCGCTTCAGTTTCTAAAACTGTTGGCAGGTCACGGGGATTGAAGGAGATGGCTTCAGCCTTGACCAGCATGCGCTGGACTGCCCAGGCAAGATTGACGGCTGTGGGGCGCGCGGCTTTCAATATTGTCCCGGCATCCCGCAGGATCTGTTCAGCATCTTCAGGGCACTGGCTGTCGCTCAGTGTTGCGGCCGCCAGGGCCATGCCGAAAGCAGCTGCTACACCAATGGCAGGAGCCCCTCGCACCTGCATGCGTTGGATGGCAGCGGCTGTGTCAATAGCGCTGGTGCAACGCACCTCCCGGGAGATATGGGGCAGAGCTGTCTGATCCAAAAGATACAATGTTCCTGACTCCCAGCGAATGGGCTGCATGGTTGGCCTCCTTTCTAGAATCTGCCGGTCTGTTTGGCACTGGCACAGACACAATTGCGATCCGCAGTGATATCAACTCGTGCGATTACCTTCATCAGCAAAGCACGGATGTTCTCAATGTTTTGATTGAATACCTGGATGACTTCACCATGAGTGACCGGTTTTATGTCCGGATTTCCTTCCAGACCGGCATCATAGTCAGTTATCAAGGCGATGTTGGTATAGCAGATATCCAGTTCCCGTGCCAGGGTGCACTCTGGATACTGGGTCATATTGATTACTTCCCAACCCAGACTGCTGAACCAGCGACTTTCTGCTCTGGTGGAGAAGCGCGGTCCCTGGATGACAACAACGGTGCCGTGCGGGTGAACAGGAATATTCATTTCCTGGGCGCATTCATAGGCAATCTGCCGCAAGTCAGGGCAATAG
>CAZDAI010000002.1:0-54892 GCA_964503545.1 uncultured Candidatus Sumerlaeota bacterium | reverse complement strand
AATTGCCAGGATCCCGATGGCAGACACAATCAGATTGCTGTTCCCCGTTGCAAAGAATGCCTCCCGCAACCCGAACAAGACAGGGTAAGATGGGATGATGCGCAGATAGGTCGGCGCAAAAGATGGCTGAAAATAGGAAATCATCGGCAGTGTAAACAATGCGCTCACCGCAACAGCCACAAACAAGAATTCGGATAAGTTGGCAAAAAACACACTAAGCAACAGTCCCAGCAAGGTCATCAGGAGGCTGGTGAGCACAACCAAGACAATCAGCAAAATGATGTTTTCAGGTATCCCTGTCACAAGCAGCATCAAAAGGCCAGTGTAGAGGAGACCCAGCAAAATATTCACGACGGTTTTAGCTGCTATGTATTCTCCAGTACGGCCCGGAGAAACCCGGAACGCACGGATACTGCCTTCTTGTTTTTCCTGAAAAATCATGACAGCAATAAACATAAAACCCAACAGCACCACATCAAAGGCGATCACCAGAGGTACCAGTCCGTGATTGAAAGGAATCCGCTTTGCTGCTGGCCGCAGCTGTTCGAGCTGATAACCGCCTAGATTTGATTGTCCCCGAGCTGCCGCCGCCAATCCCTCCATGCTTGCTTCCAGAACCTGGAGCGTGGACTCCGACTCGCTCCCCTGATGGAATATGGTAATCACAGGCTCAGCCAATGTGCCTTCCCATAGGACCCCAATCTGCTGATTCTGCTCCACAGCACTAAGCAGTGTCTGCCGATCTTTAGCCAGCTGCGCCTCCGGTAGACCATTTGCTCTCAGGTAATGCTCAATCTGCTTGCCTTCTGTTTGGTCCAAATAGATTCCCCCGGGTTCAGAATCAAGATTCTCCGGCGCTACAAAAAGGATCAAAGCAATAAACAGCAGAGCCACAATCAATACCGCATGGGGAAAGCGGCTGCGAAATGCTACCACCAGATCCTGTTGAAGAAGAAATGACAGACGCTTCATCACTGCAGTCCCCTCCCGGTCAGCCGGATAAAGATCTGCTCCAGCGTGGCTTCTTGCGAATGAACTGTCTGCAGGCGTGACGATGCCAGCAATTCATTTAAGCGCTGCCGATCCTGATCCTGGTCGAGAAACAAAGTTGCCACAGACACCTGCCCTTTTTCGTCCAGGTATTCGGCGCGGATGGACTTTTCGCCGTACTGCAGCTTCAGGCTGCGGGGTGAATCCATTTCAACCAAAGCGCCGCCATTGATAAATGCCACCCGGTCGCACAATTCATCCGCGATGGCCATGTTGTGAGTTGTCAGAAAGATCGTGCACCCTTCTGCCTTCTTGTGCAGAATCAGTTCTTTGATGCGACTGGCCGTCGTTGGATCCAAACCAGAGGTGGGTTCATCTAGAAAGAGGATCTCCGGCCGGTTAACCAGGGAACGGGCAAATACCAGCCGTTGTTTCATACCCTTCGAGTATGCCCCCGCCTTTTTGTATGCTGCATCTTTTAACCCCACCATATCCAAAAGCCTCAGCGGCTCCTCAGTAGGACCGGCAAACAAGCCGGCGTAATAGCGAAGATTCTCGTAGCCGGTTAGCTTACCGTACAGATTAGGGTGCTCAAAAGACACACCGACTCGGTTGAAGAAGGCAGGCCCCATGCGCTCGATGGATTTTCCTTCATAGCTAACGACCCCCTGCTGCAGCGGCAGCAGGCCAATGAGAATGTTCTGTACCGTGCTTTTCCCCGCACCGCTGGGTCCGAGAAAGCCAAAGATTTCCCCCCGTTCAATACCAAAGGTGACATCCTTGACGGCATACTGTCCTTTTCCTGAATAATCATGGTATAGATGCTCAACCTGGATTAGCATAATCTCACTCCGTTTTGTGACCGATTAGTCATATGACCTGTCAGTCACATTCTACCATGGTCTTTTTCCCTTGTCAACTGGTAGATTTCATCATTCCAGCAGGGGATCTCAGGGTAGGCAGGGAATAATTTCCCATCCATTAAAAAGGGGCTGATCCGATTGTGTGGACGTTTTCTCCTGACTTATGATATTGAGGCCATAAAAGCATATTATGGTGTTGCCCTGGATGAGGAAATTATTTATGCGCCCATGCCAGAAATATTTCCTTCCCAGACGATTCCCGTTATAACCCGTACCCACCGGCAGAATCATCTGGAAATGATGGATTGGGGTTTCCCCAAACCCTACGGTTCAGGCTTGCTGATCAATGCCCGGGGAGAGACGGCAGCCACAAAACCTACCTTCCGTCATCCTTTTAGGCGCGGGCGCTGCCTGATTCCGGCCACTGGTTTCTACGAATGGAAGAACGAGGGCGGTAAGAAGATAAAGATCAGGATTTCTCGACGTGATGGTGGCCTGTTCTCCATGGCCGGGTTGTACCGTCCCATGACCAACGAAGATGGTTCACCAGCCAGGCCAACGTGTCTGATCATCACAACTGACGCGAACCCCTGGATCGCGGAAATTCATGACCGCATGCCGGCAATTCTCTCCCCAGAAGCAGAGTCACTGTGGCTGGACGATAAACAACAGGATCCGGACTTTCTTACCAGCCTGCTGCTCCCTTTCGATCACCAGGGAACAATCCTGACGGCAGAAGAAGCGTAGAAGGAGGTCCTCTATGAATGCGCAAAAAGGCTTGTTCGCAATTCTGATTGCCGCAGCAGGCTACAGCACAGCATCCATATTCGGCAAGCTAGCCTTCAGTGAGGGATTGGATACATATACAATCCTCACAGTCCGCTACAGCCTGGCTGCTTTGGCCATGTGGGGGTACCTGATCATAACGCACCAGCATCAGCCGGTAGCAAAAAAAGAGCGTGCCGGGATTTTCCTGGCTGCTCTTTTGGGCAATATTCTCATTCCTATCTTATATTTTCAGGGTCTGGCTCGCCTGCCCATCTCCCTCTTTGCCATTCTCTCCTATACCTATCCGGCCTTTGTGATCCTTATTTCATGGGCATTTCTCAGTGAAAAACTGGGCAACCATCAGTGGACTGCCCTTATCTTCACTTTGGCTGGCTGCGGCATCATGTTCTGGAGCCGCAATATCCACTATGATCCCCTCGGAGTTGTACTCGCCCTGGGTGCTTCATTCTCCTACTCTCTCTATATCCTGGGCATCGCCCGGTATTTGAAAGCCATGAACCCAGCCCGGGCCATGACCTATACCATATCCACCGCCGCTGCAGCATTCTTGCTGGTGGGATTTCTCACAGGACAGCTTCAGTTACCGTCCCCCGCGGCATGGCGGATCCTCAGCCTGATGGCCCTGTTTTCAACGGCTGCGGCCAGTATCGCCTTTTTTACCGGTATCCAGATGATTGGGGCCTCCCGGGCAGCTTTGATCAGCACGGTGGAACCGGTTTTCACCATTATTCTGGCGCTGCTCATTTTTCAAGAAATTATCAGCGCCCAGCAGGCTGTGGGTGCTGGCATGGTAATCTTGGCCCTCCTGATCCTCCACGCAGGAACACCCCCCATTGGAAAACTGCCCCGTGACGAGCAAGGGTGATGCATCAGCAGCGGTTGTCACCAGTGGCATCATTCCTTCCATGGCCAAAAGATCATCCCGGTTATGCTCAAGAATGCCGCTTAGGAGTTTTGCATCCCTTGTCCGTACATACCGGTAATAGGTGGCTGGGATCAAATATCCGGGGATGTCATCCTCCCGCTTTTTCCCCAGCAGATGTTCTTCCAGTGTTACCAGACGGCAGTCGGGCAGTACCCCGCGAAAATGACGCCGGGCGTGGTACAACAGATCGATTTGTTCATGGCTGCTACGGTAGAATAAACGATGGGCCACTGTGCGGTTTTCGATGTAGGGGATGTCGAAGTTGCGCCCATTGTATGTAACAATCATGGAAAAGCGCGCCAGATCCTCAATCAGCCCTGCCAGCAGGGGTTTTTCTTCCTGCAAATTTCTCGCCAGCAGCTGACGGGAACGCAGTTGCCCCTCGTGGTAGTACAAGAGGCCCACCAGAAACAAAGGCTGAGTGGACCATAATCCAGTGGTTTCAATATCAAGATAGACAATGTCTTCCCGACAGAAATAGGGTAGAATGTCCATGTCACGTGCTCCCAGGCGTCGCATCCCCCGAATATCTGCCTGTTCTACACAAGCCAGAATTTCCCGGGCCTGCTGGCCCCAGCGAGGATGCTCCTGAAGATCCACTAATGTCTCATACCCCGCTTCTTTGAGCCGGATTTCAGTAGCAGGTCCTACTCCATACAAAAGCTGTAGTTGTTCACACATCAACCCTTGTTTGCGCACCGGCAGATCAGTGCTGGGTGCATGGGTGCTTTCCAGTACCAGATAGGAGCCAAAGGCATTCTTCACTTCTTCTCCCGGCAAATCTTCTTGGGCTGTTTGGTCAAAAGGTGGCGCCGGTGATTCCTGCCCGCGGGATGCCTGCCGCAATCGGTTGAGACGCTCATATAAACTCAAGACTGATCACCGCCCTTTTTAAACCGACTGGCAGCTCTGCGCAGCCCAGCCGCCTGGGGATGTACCGTTCGTCCTCCATCCTTTTTATTGGGGGTATAGGGCTTATTCAAGAGCAGGTGAAGAAGGTAGATAGCCCCTTCTTTATCCAAAGGCTGATTAAAATTGGAACATTTAGCAGAGTGGATGCAGCTGGGACAACCATCTTCGCAGGAACAGGCCATGATTGCCTCCCGGGTTGCATCCAGAAGTGTTTCAATCTGTGCGTAAGCTGTTTCACTGAACCCCACACCGCCATGGTACGCATCATGGATAAAAATGGTTCCGGTTTTGGTCTGAGCATGTTTTACCGTTGAGAGACCCCCAATATCGTTGCGGTCACACATAACATAAAGAGGCAGCAGCCCGATGGCAGCATGCTCCACAGCATGGAGCGAGCCCATTAAGTCCAGACCTGCTTCCCGGATCTTCAAGCCAATGCTGTCTGGGACCATCAGCCAGGTACCAACGGTCTCGAGAATCTGCTCCGGCAGATTCAGATCACCGCTGCCTAGCACATGCCCTCCCACTTCATGCTTCTTGATATATCCTGTAACCTGAGTGGTTACTTTCAGGGGCCCTGTGGCAACCTGACTGTCATAGAAGTCTTTTTGCCGTTCTGTTGCCAGGATTTCTGTGGTCTTGTCCCGTCGTACCAGTGTATAGTAATCAACATCAGCTTCCTGCAAGTAAGCGATGCGATTGTCCAGATCCAGTTTTTGTACCACATAGGTATCACCCTGATGCATATAGACAGCTCCGTCGTGGACTTCTGAAAACGCAGTGCCGCCGTCCATTACGCCGATCAGTCGCCGTGGTCGGGCGGCATCGCGCAGCTGAATTGTCTCTGCTGAAGAAGAGCGAATACTGAAGCGCTCAGCGGGATATCCCTGGCCGGCATAGTAGTATGTGCCGTCCGACAGAGCTAAAATGCCATCCTCATGGAGAATGTCAAGCAATTCATGGAGCACCGGCCCCCAGCCTGTCTCATCCTGGGGGTTGACGGGCAATTCATGGGCAGCACATACCGCATGGTTTAAAAGGATGTATGGATTATCTGGATCGGTCAAGGCCCGTTCCGATGGTTTTTTAAATAATGCATCTGAATGGCGGACAAAGTACTGATCGAGGGGGTTGTTAACAGCCAGAAAAACAACCAGGGATTCGTCCCGCCGGCGGCCCACCCGGCCAGCCTGCTGCCATGTGGACGCAATGGTGCCGGGGAAGCCGGCAATAATGCAAGCTTCAAGATCCCCCACATCAATACCAAGTTCCAGGGCATTGGTCGCAATCACTCCCCGTGCCTGTCCGGAAAACAGCTGATGCTCCACAACCCGCCGCTCCGCAGGCAGGTAGCCGCCTCGATAGGTCAGCACTTGATCCCGAAAAGGCGTGTTCTGCAAATGGCGGCGAATCTGGCGCAGCATGCGCTCTGTGCTTTGCCGCGCCCGGGAAAAAGCAATGGTGCGGGCTTCCTGGCGAATCAGCTGTGAAAAAAGCCAGGAAGTTTCTTGTACCAGACTAATGCGGGGGGATTGCTTCCAGATTACAAACCGGCACGCACCCCGGGGGGCACCGTTATCATCAATTACCCGAACCGGCAGTCCGGTCAGCGTTTCACTGTGTTCACCTGGATTACCAATGGTTGCAGAGCACATCACAAACAGAGGACTTGCGCCATAATACCGGCACAGGCGCTGCAATCGGCGCAATACATGCCCCACATGAGTGCCAAAAACCCCCCGGTAACTGTGAATTTCATCGATTACCACATAACGAAGTCCGGAAAAGAAACGATGCCACTTCAGGTGAATTGGCAGAATTCCCTGATGGAGCATGTCCGGATTTGTCAGGATAATCTGCCCGGTGGTTCTGGCTTCCTGCTTCTGAGCATCGACTGTATCCCCGTCATAGATAAAAGCTTTCAGATCGGGTGCCATATCTTTTAGCGTGCCGCGCTGATCTTGTGTCAATGCTTTGGTGGGAAATACATACAGTGCAGTAGCCTCCGGATTCTGCAGCAGATCATTCAGCACAGGCAGATTATAGCAGAGGGTTTTACCCGATGCTGTCGGGGTGACCACTACTAGATGTTCCCGTGCCGCTGCTGCTGCATAGGCCTGGGCCTGATGACTGTACAGGCAGTCAATGTTGTGACTGTGCAGATAATTTTGCAGGCAGGAATGAAGTCCTGTCGGCAACGGTGAAAAGCAGGCCTCTGCAGCCGGCAGATCTTCAACATGCACTATTTGTTCATCATAATCCGGTTGACTGCGTATGTATTCGAGAATCCGCTGACTGTTCACTGGTTTCACCTCCGTCCGATGGATCAGCAATCGAACATAAATTCGCTTTTTTATGCTAAAACCCTGCCAAAAATGTTGCCCGCCGAAAGTTCGATTATGATACAATGAAATCAAATGCAGCCGGCAATGTCGGCTTTCGAGGAGGAAAATCAATGAGCAATGTACCGGCTTTTGTTGAAAAATTTCGCAACAGTGATCCCAAACTGGTGGATCTGATCGCACAACTCCGGGACCATGCGATGGCTCCAGGTGCTTTGGATGCAAAAACCAAACTCCTGATTGCCATGGCCCTGGATGCCATTGTCGGCGCTGATCGGGGCGTGGCTTCTCTGGCGGATGCGGCCCGGCAAAATGGTGCAACCGAAGAAGAAATCGGGGAAACACTGCGCATCGTCTACTACATTGCCGGCATGGGCTCAATCTCATCTGCCGGCAACGGACTCAAATAAGAAAAATACCGGCACGGACTACCCGTGTACCGGTATTTTTCTGCCTTTTGGGAGGATGGCTGCCATGAACAAGGACCAATTGAGAAAATTATGGGCAGAGGAAGTCCAGCGGTCATTTTGCGGGTGGGATTTTTCCTCACTGGCCGGTCGCTGCGCCAGCTCCCCCTTACCGTGGGATTACCGTACCTGGGTTGACCGCTGGCGTGCTCCCCAGACAACTCTGCTGGATATGGGCACCGGTGGCGGTGAGTTTCTACTCAGCCTCGCTCATCCGCCCCACCGCACTTTTGTAACAGAAGGTTATGCGCCAAATCTCGCTTTATGCCAACAGAAACTGGCCCCATTGGGAATTACAGTCCGAGAAATCAGATCTGCAGATGCTATACCCTACCCCGATGGCTTCTTTGATCTGGTCATTAACCGGCATGAGTCCTTCTCCCCAGCTGAAGTAGCTCGTGTTCTGCGCCCTGGTGGCCATTTTGTAACCCAGCAAGTAGGTGGGCAGAACAATCTCGATTTAGCCCGCAGACTGCTCCCGCATCACCAGCCCCTTTATCCTGACCATCACCTTGATACCTTCAGCAAAGCGGCAGTCGATGCTGGCCTGGAAATAATTGTGGGGGAAGAATTTTTCCCGATGGTTCAATACTATGATGTAGGTGCCCTGGTATTTATGGCCAGTATTCTTACATGGGAGTTCCCGGACTTTTCTATTGATGCCTGTTTTGAGGAGCTGCTCACCTTGCATGAAGAATTGGCACAGACTGGGATAATCACAGGCATAGAACACCGGTTTCTCATCGTTGCCCAAAAGCCAGCATAGAGCAGCCTAGCGGAGTAAATGAACAGGCACGATTGCGTTTTCAGCAGTCGTGCCCTCGTATTCGTCACTTCTTTACCGCTTCATGGCTAAGCCGCCTTTGCCGCGAATCAGTCCTTCTACCTCAGGCAGCGTGCTCCAGCTGAAATCACCGTGGTGGGTATATTTTAAAGCAGCCGTTGCATTTCCGTAACGCAGTGCAGCAGCTACATCTGGCCCCTTGGCCAGATACGCGTACAGAAAACCTGCCGCAAAAGCATCACCGCCGCCAATGCGGTCGGCAATTTCAACTTCAATTGGAATATCTTCATACAGTTGACCAGCCTGATAGGCAACGGCCCGCCAGGCCATGCGCAGCACAGAGTGCTTTTCTGAACGCATCATCGCAACCACTGGGATGCCATACTTTTCCTCCACTGCCTGGCCGGTTTCTTTGAGCCCGTCCGCCTGCACTTTAAATATTTGACGAATCTCTCCTACAGAAGAAAATAATATATCCACATACGCCAGCAATGGCTCCAGGCAGCACCGGGCATCTTCTTCACTCCAGAGTTTTGCCCGGTAGTTCACATCAAAACTGACTGTCAAACCAGCGGCCTTGGCTGCGGCCATGGCTTCCGTTGTGGCTTGGGCAGCAGTCGGGCTGAGAGCAGGAGTAATGCCGGTGATGTGTAAATGCCTGTATTCTTTGCAGATTGCCGGCCAATCCAATGTGGATGGATCGATCTGGCTGATTGCCGAGTAAGCCCGATCATAGATCAGGTCGCCACCCCGTGGGTTGGATCCGGCCTCCACAAAATATAGCCCCAGACGATCCCGGTCACTCCATTGAATTCGGGAGATGTCCACGCCCTGCTCACGAATTCGGTTGCGCACCAAATGCCCCAGGCTGTTCTCCGGCAGGCGTGTAATGTATCCAGTAGTAAGCCCCAGTCGCCCGGCACCGATGGCGACATTGAGCTCAGTACCGCCCACATGAACATCAAATTGACTGGCTTGCTCAATTTTCTGATACCCTGGGGGCGATAGCCGGATCATCACTTCCCCGAAAGATACTAAATCCTTCAATACCATCCCCTCATTTCTTTCCATACTTGATTTTACATTCCCGCACCTTGTCCACAAATCGGCGGGCCATATTCTCAGCCAACTGATAATCCCCCGTGGCTAAAGCCTCTTTGGTCAGCTCTCCGCCGACGCCCACACCCACAACTCCGGCTGCAAACCACGCTTCCAGATTGTCCAGATTTACACCACCGGTTGGCAAGAAGGGCGCCTGGGGCAGGGGGCCACGAAATGACTGCACGGCCTGGGGTCCCAGCACATCACCGGGGAAAAGTTTTATGATGTCAGCACCGGCTTCCAGTCCGGCCACCGCTTCTTTGAGTGTCATTGCCCCCGGCATCACAACTTTCTGATAGCGATTGCATAGGCGTACCGTTTCCTCGTCCAAACAAGGTGACACAATAAAATCCGCCCCGGCCAGAATCGCCATTCGGGCTGTTTCACTGTCCAGAACCGTTCCGGCTCCCACCAGACGATCGTGATTATTGGCTGCTTTTAGGGCTTTGATGGCATCCAGAGCACCCGGTACAGTGAAGGTAACTTCTATGAGTTGAATACCGCCTTTGCCCAGAGCATCGGCCAGTTGCAGCGCCTCGTCCGTTGAGCGCGCCCGGATCACGGCAATCAGGCCTTCATCGGCGATTTTTTGCAAATCACGCCATTTCTTCATCCGCTTCACCTTCTCTTTCTGGCCGTAATCCGGACATGACCGATCCGCCTGCGCCGGTAATCATCCAGGGTTACTGCCAGGGAATCCATTTCACACAGCAGCTGACTCTCGCCCAGCTGTGCTTGCCAAATCGTTTTCTGACGCAATAGTCGCTGTTCCAGTTCTTCCCAAAGGACAATAATCTCTTCTGCAATGTCTTCTAAAGAACAAACTTCAAATCCGGCTGATATCAGCATCTCTCCATACTGGTCAGCAGTAAATGCTTCATAAGTGATCCCTTCATCATCAAGGATTATTGAGCCCACATCTCCCCGTACACTGTTGGTAAAGGCCATTACACCACCTGGAACCAGTACCCGGGCACATTCTTCAAACAAGCCGTCTGCATGGGGCCACGAATCCTGTCCCCAGACCACATCAAACCGATTGTCGCAAAGCGGCATCTGCCAGGCATCTCCCTGAATAAAATCCACCTGCTGGGTAAGATACTCCGCTTCTGTGAGCCGTTTTGCCCCTTGAACGCAGGCCTTGCTGATATCAAGCCCCGTTACCTGGCACTGAAAGCGGCGTGCCAGATATCGTGCCGGCCCACCCAAAAAGCAAGCCACATCCAAAACCCTCATTCCAGGTCTCAGTCCGGCCCGTGCTGCCAGCTGATCCGTAGCAACAGCTCCGCCCAGATGGAACTGATCTCCGCAAAGGTATGCCCAGTTGCCGTATGCAGTAGCAAACTCACGAATCGCCCTGGCCGTCCCCCCCGGACGGCGCAATCGTTCCATGCTCCAATCGTCCACGATAGCCTGCAGTCTTCTTTCTCTTTGCCGGTCCAGCATCACGGGGTGTCCGGAGTATCGGCACTGCGTTTTCCGGTGATCTGCTCCACATCAATGGCAATTACAAATGTTCGCAGATCGGGTGCCGGGTTTTCCAGCGCCTTGCATATGTAACCAGGGGAATACTTCGCCATCAAAACACGCAGGCCATGGCGTTTTTCCGCGTCATCTGCCAGAATTCTTGCTGCACCAAAGGCAACAGCGCTACGGTAATATGCCGACATCTTTGCCGGCAGCACCTGATGCACGGCCACCGCCGTATAAGAGACTTTGGGATTGGCCTGAATATTTTCCAGCTTATGTCCTTCGGCTGCACAGTGAAAATAGATCACTCCATTGTCAACCCCATGGTTTAACACCACACCGTAAGGCGCACCGTCAGCACCAACTGTCGCAAGAAAACCAATTTCGCTGTCCCGCATGATCTCCCATGCTTCTGATTCACTTAATGCCAGGTCTTTTCTTCTCAGTTTATTCTCCATATGTCAGCTCTCCTCTGTATCGGTCAGTGGGCAAAAGGCTGCAGTCAGCCTGCAGCCTTCGAGAAACTATAACGCAGCCAGCTCCTTTAGGACCGTATCGATCATATCCTTTAAACGCGGCTTGACTTCTTCACAATGCAGGGCTTCTGAATCTGTGAATGGCTGAATATGCGGTCCCATGGGGAATCCCCTGGTTTCCAGGGCTGCTTTGAAACCTACCGGGAAAGGCACAGTAAGCATCAGACGCAAGAGGGGGAGCAGGAGATACTGGGCACGGCGTGCCCGTTCGTGGTCTCCAGCCTGGAAAAAGTCATATATTTTTACCATGAGTTCCGGTACCACCGATGCTGATCCGGTCATGCTGCCTTTGCCACCGGCACACAAGAAAGGATAAAAAATCTGCTCGGACCCAGTCAGAACATTGAAATCGACTTTGGTATTGTTGACAAAGTCCAGAATGTGAGTCAGATTGGTCATGTTGCCGCTGCTGTCTTTGATGCCAACCACCTTATCCCGTGAGCTGAGACTGCTGATCGTGGTAGGGCTGATCTCATTGGAAAAAGCCGGAATATTGTAGAGAATTACAGGGATGTCCACAGCATCAAGGATGGTTTCGAAATAGCGTTCCACCATTCCCTGGGTCACCTGATAATAGTAGGGACCGCAGGCCACAACAGCACTGCATCCCGCCGCCTGAGCATGGCGGGCGACTTCGATCACGTGAGAAGGCCGGGTAGCGCCTGCACCTGGAGTAACTGGAAGACGGCCGTTGTTTTGCTCCACTACAATATCAATCAGCTTCTTTCTTTCATCCAAGGTCAAATGAGCGAATTCCCCAACACTGCTTACCGGAAACAGGCCATGTACTCCCTTCTCAATGAAAAACTCTACAATGTCCCTCATTACCGGCTCATTGATCTTTCCCTGTCCATCAAAAGCGGTAAGCATCGCCGGGTAAACACCTTCTGGCTTGAACATGCACATCTCTCCCTTCACATTTTGTCCTGCATTGCACGTACCTTTTCTTATTCGCTGTCTTACTCCCCGTTTTCCTGTCGCTTTTCAGCTTGATCGCCATTTTCATTCTGATAGCGCAGCAGCTCCAGAGCGATCAGCGCATATATTTTCACCGCCTCCACAAGATCATCAACCGGCACAAATTCGTTATGGGTATGGGCACGTGCCGGATCCCCCGGCCCCAGAATCAGTGTGGGAATGTCACGTTCTGCAAAAAAGCGACCATCGCTCACTTGGCTGTAGCCCACTCGTTCATCATCGAGACCGCGAAACCGAACGGCCCTTTGTCCTGCCAGCACCACGGCCGCATCCGGATCCGTCTCAAAAGGATAGCCTAGAATTTCCAGCGAGTACTCCAGCTCTATGCCTTCTTTGGCGCTCTCAAGCAACAACCCCTCCAGATCGGCAGCAATCTGATCGGTATCCATGCCGGGGATCGGCCGAAAATCGATAGACGCGGTACAACTCTCCGGCACCATGTTGCTCTTTACCCCACCCCGGATCAGACCCAGATTAATGGATGGCGGCGGGGTTAACGGGTGGGACTGATCCTGCAGGTTCTCTGTAAAATATGTTCGAATGCGATTGTAAAGCGTAAGCATGTTGTCCACAGCATTAATGCCGTCCCAGGGTGTACTGGCGTGAGCACTTTTCCCTTGGGTCTTCAGCTCCAGCTGAATGATCCCCTTTTCTGCCACGGCTACCCGATTGCCGGTTATTTCACCGACAACAACATAATCCGGCTGCACTTCGCCTTGCTCCAGCAGATAGCGGGTCCCTTTGTGACCCCCGGTTTCCTCATCGCAGACGGGATTGATTTCCAACGAGCCGGACAGGTTCAAACCGCTGATTGCCAACGCTTTCGCCGCCATCACCATGGCGGCTACAGAGGCTTTCGCATCCGCAGCGCCGCGACCATAAAGCAGGTTCTCTACAATCTCACCGCTGAAGGGGCCATGGACCCACTTGCTGATGTCTCCCTCCGGGACGGTATCCACATGGCTGTTGAACAGCAGGGCCGGGCGCCCGCCGCGATTTAGGCGAGCAACCAGATTCTGACGGCTCTCATCTTCACTGAGGATATCGTAATCGGCACCAAATGAATCCAGTTTATCCGCGATTACCCGGATCACCCGGCGGGTATGCCCGGGCGGGTTGACACTCTCAGTTCGCACCAGATCCTGGAGGAAGGTGACGATTTCATCCCGCATTTCATCGATCAGCAGACAGATGCCTTCTCGTTCCTGATCTGGATCCGCCACGGCTTCTGCATCAATCATTTCCGAGGCCTCCCGCTGTCGCCACTCGCTCAATAGCTCTCTGGCGCGGGCCTCCATGACGCGCGGCACAAGCACTTCGACATTAGCCAAGGGTCCAATCGTCAAGGCGTAGGCTGAATCCAGGCCACTGCGCAGCAGTTTCACTGCGATCCCCTTGGTTTCTAAGAATCCCTTGATGATTTCTGCTTCCGTGTAATGAGTTGCTTTGCTCAAAAGTACCCATTGTCCCTTTTCTTGCTCAGATTTGCGTGGTGACATATCTAATCCCTCCATCTCCCTAAAAGCATTAGCGCATCAGAAAATATAGCGTAATGGCCAGACCCAGCTGCAGACTGCTGGGCAGAAGCAACATCCGGTAGACCTTGCCCAGTTGTGCCTGAAAGACTTGCACAGTCAGAACCAGACATAGATGCACCGGTGAGAGCATCACTCCCATAAAGCCGCTGACATATGCCAGGGCAGCCATGTGCACAGGCACGCCGTTGGCACTCAATCCCAACAGGATTGGAAAAGTGGTACCCACATACGCCTGAGACATACCGGTTGCCAGCCCCACCACAAAAGGCAGTACAATAATGATCAGCTCCGCCGGCAGGCCGATATCGCCAAAAAAGGCTGGCAGCGTCTCCACCGCACCCGTGATCATCAGTATATCTTTAAAGATAATCACAGCAAGAACCATCAGGATAATGGGCAGGGAAAAAGCTTCCCGGATCAGCGTCATCAATCGCGTCGGCGTATAGCGGAAAACAAGGACCAGCATGCCGACCACTGAAAGTAAGGCAATCCAGATCTCCCAGCGCAGAATCAGTACGGCCACGATGATCAGCAGTACCGGATAAATGCTGCCCAAGAAAGCCAAAGTTTCGCGCCCCCGTCCAATGGCAGAAGTGGTGCGCATCGGGCGTGCCTCATGACGGAATGCAATCGGGATGCCGATCAGTGCTGCCGCCAAGGCATAAGGTGCCATGTAAGCAATCAGTCGTGGAATGGGAATTCCGGTAATTTCTGCTGTGAGAATGATACTCGGATACAACGGGAACACATACTCCCACACATGCCGGTACCAGTAGTTTACAAAGCTCTTCTTTTCTGCATTCAGTGTGGTATCCCGGCTGACCTCTTCCACCATTGGCGCTGAAAATACGGCGCCACCCGCAGAAGGGAGCAGTCCTACAAGCGCGGGCAAAATCGCCATCACAATCCGGCTATCCCCTACCATCCCTTTGAGAGAACGCACCATTCCTTCCATCATTCCGTTCTTGCGCATGATATTTTCCAAAAACATAATCAACACCAGCGCCATGGCCAGCGTCACGGTCGAACGGTGCACTGCGCTCTGCGCTGCCGTTAAGGCGATCTTTTGGGGTGCAATGCCAAAAATCAAACCCATAGCCAGTGCTGCTGTCAGCATTGCTTTGTAAAGCGGAACATTTCTGCGGAGCATCCAGATGATCAGAATAAAGATTCCGCAGATTTTGAGGAAATCAATCATGGCGACCCTTCTTTCGAAATTTGTTTTTCATTATTTCACCTTTGGAGGGAACAAATCCTGCCCCCGCCCGTCCATTCCTATAGGCAGAAGTTACTAAGGGTGGATTTTGATGTTTCGCTACGGATTGATTAAATATTTTAATATATATATTAAAATTTTTAATTTATATATTGACATTTTCAAACCACAGTGATATTTTATACTCAAGAGAGAGGCGAAAGGAGGAATCTCCATGCAATACAAAGCACCCGGACGTTGCCCGGTCTGTGGCGATGAACTTATGATCAGCAAGCTTAGCTGCCGACGCTGTGACACCCGCATTGAAGGAGAATTCCACCCCTGCAAATTCTGCCGCCTGCCCGATGATCAACTGGAATTCTTGGAAGTGTTCATTCGCTGTCGCGGCAACATTCGTGATGTGGAAAAAGAGCTGGGCATTTCCTATCCAACCGTCCGGAGTCGCCTGGACAGTGTCATCCAGGCATTGGGTTATCCAGTAGAACGACCTGATACTGTAGCTGCGGAAACAAAGCGCCAGGAAGTGCTGGATGCTTTGGAACGGGGCGACATTGATTCACGGGAAGCTGCCCGCCAACTGCGTAAGAAAGCATAAAGAAATGAGTGGAAGGAGTGCGGAAGATGATTTCTGAAAAAATGAGGATACTGGAGATGATCCAGGAAGGTAAAATCACGGCTGAAGAAGGAATGGATCTGCTGAATGCACTGTCAGAACCGACTGAAGATACAGCCCGAATGGAAGAAACTCGTCCGGGACGATTTTTGCGCATCCGTGTTGATGGTGACAAAGCAAAGAAGGTTAATGTAAACATCCCCCTGTCTCTGGTCCGGGCTGCCGGCCGTCTCGTTGGTTACGGGATGGCATTCGTCCCCAAAGAGGCACGGGAGGAAATGGAAAAACAAGGCATCGATCTCTCCCAAATCGATATCAAAGAATTGATCAGCCAAATTGATGCCGGTTTAGTCAGTGGTCGACTGGTGGATATTGATACCGAAGATCCTGAAGAAGGAAAAATCAAAGTTGAAGTTTTTGTTGACTAGAAAGGAGGTCTGACTACTATGATACGCTTCATCGTCAGACTGCCCATGCTCCATATTCATGACTTTCGAGCATGGTTAGCATCCCCCCTGCAGGTACTGGTCCGCACAGCGGGCCAAGTTCTGAAACCTACCCGCAGTTGCCGGGATGATCAACCCGAGTGTTATCGCTATTTACCCCAGGGCCACCAGGCCCGGGAGATATCACCGTCTGAATTTCTTCGTACCGTCCGCTAAGCTAAAGGGGGTGCATGTATGAATACATTACTGGTCAGGACCCTGGCCAATTTCACTGCCCTCTATGCAGCTTCTGCGCTACTCGATGGCGTGCGGATCAGCGATACCGGAGCACTGATCACTGCAGCGCTGGTGCTGACTCTGGTGAATATGCTCATTCGTCCCCTGCTGCTGGTCCTGACATTCCCCATCAACCTCCTCACGTTGGGTTTGTTTACCTTTGTGATCAATACCTGGATGGTCGTGCTCACCGCCGGTTTTGTCTCGGGACTGTCCGTAAGGGGCCTGTTTCCCGCGTTTGCAACCGGTATTCTGGTATCCATTCTCAATCTCATGTTTCAACCCGGTACCCGCCGGCACCGTCATTGAACCGGCTCAGAATCTGAGCCGGTTTTCTTTCTTTTCCTCAGCTTTTGTGATACACTGAGCAGGATAATATTCTGCAGGCCGAGGCCGGAAAGAGGATCCCATGAACCGCAAAGGACTTTTTGCCATATTGCTTTCAGTAGCCTGTTTCGGCTCCGCTTCCATATTTGCCCGCTACGCCTACGATGGGGGAATCAATCTTACCACCCTCCTCACTGTCCGCTTTGGCATTTCCGCAGCGCTTTTGTATGCAGCATCCCGCATCTCTAGAGAATCCTTGCGTCTGGCCTGGCCGGACTTAAAGCTGGTGCTGCTTTTGGGTGCAGTTGGCTATGTTTCCATGGCATACCTGTATTTTGGCTCATTGCAATATATTCCGGTATCCATGACTGCCCTGATTACCTATACCTATCCCACCATTGTGACAGTTATGGCATATTTTCTCCTGAAGGAACCTCTGGATGCCTTAAAAATTATCTGCCTGGTGATGGCGTCTGCGGGCTGCGCACTGATGGTTTGGGCACCGGGCTTGAGCATCAATCTTTTTGGTGCCGCTCTGGCCTTTGGCTCCAGCATTACCTACTCCATCTATCTGATCTATACCAGTAAATTTGCCGGGCATCTGCCGCCCCGCACCCTCACTTTCTATATTGCCCTGTCCGCCTTCACTGTATATCTCCTTGTGGGACTGATTACCCAGGATTTCATCTGGGATCTGCCCAATCGTGTCTGGCTGGCCACTTTTGGCCTGGCTGCCGTGCCCACAGTTTTGGGCAATGTTTTCTTTTTTTCCGGATTGCGTCTGCTGGGTGCTACCCGCACGGCCCTGGTCAGCACAGTAGAACCCCTCTATGTCGTACTGATGGCCATGGTCCTGCTGGGAGAAAAAATAACCCCCGTACAGGCAGGGGGTGGCATGCTGATTGTGATTGCTGTCGTACTTTTACAGACGGGTGGACCTGTTTTCTTAAAACGCAGCAATCAGTCCATCACTCCGCCAGAATCCTGAAATATCCCTCCTGCCGCTCCAAGGCATCCATTAATTCTCCCCAGCTTTCCCGTGCCTGGGTCAATAAATCTGCTGGCAGCCGGGTAGCAGCTAGATGTTCAAACTCTTCTTCATCCAAAACGGTCACATCCCCCTGTTTGGATACATAAAGATCCAGTGCCAGATCAATGTAAGTCAGGGTCTTACCGCACAGTTCAGGAGGCGCTGCGAGATTGCAGTAGATACCCTGAATGCTCTCTTCTTTGCCATAAATTTCGCAGATGTTATACCAGGCATCCCGGGGATAGATCTCCCGGGTTACATCCCCGGCCCGAAAATGGTGGTACGGGGTTTTGAACTCCCGGGAGAATTCGCCCCGAACAACAATCTCTTGCTCATTGGCCACCAGCAATTCCCCCGGCCAGCGGTATTTCAGTCGTCCGTCCCACCGATATGCTTCCACTGCTATCCTCATTCTCACCGCTCCCTGTTTTCAGGTTGACAGCAAACGTATTTGCCTTTGCTCTGACAGTTCGCCTGGGCAAGAAAAAATCCTGCCCGCAGGCAGGATCCTTGTTTAGTCTTTGACCAGAACAATCATCTCAATCTCTACCGGTGTTCGATGGGGGAGTTCATTGACCCCGATGGCAGAACGCGCATGTTTGCCCTTTTCACCGTACAATGCTTCCAACAGCTCAGAACAACCGTTCATTACTTTGGGTTGCTGATCAAATCCAGGAGCACTGTTGACAAAACCCAAAATCTTAATAAACTTCTCCACTTTGTCCAGGTCGCCAATGACAGCCTTGATCGCGCTCAGGCAGTTCAATGCCGAACGGCGGGCACATTCATACCCTTCTTCAATGGTGAGTTCCCGACCCAAATGTCCCCGGTAATCAGTCTCGCCCTGTCGCCGTGCACCTTGCCCGGAAGTGTAAACCAAATTGCCGATTCGGTGAGCCGGTACATACACGCCCGCCGGGGTCTGGGGATCGATCAGCGGGTAACCCATTTCTTCCAGTTTCTTTTCAATTTCCATTGCCTATCACTCCTCTTCTCGTCTAATGGGGGTTCCATGGCCGAAAGCGCCGTAATAAGTGCAGGCTTCCGCTGCTGCGGCTGCAGCCAGCTTCAGTGAATAGGGAATATCATTGCTCACCAGATAGTTCAGCAAGAACATGGTGATAAATGCATCTCCGGCACCCAATGTATCCACTACATCCACAGGCACAATCTCTTGCTGGTAAAACTCGTTGCCATCATAAAGCAAAGCTCCGTCGCTACCCATGGTGATCAATGCTAAACGGGCACCCAAAGCGACAAGTTCCTGTAGTCGCTGCCGGATTTCCTCTCGGCTGTGGCCGCTGCCGGACATGAAGGCAAAATCAATCTGGGGAGTAATTTCTTCCATAACATCGGCATCCCACTTATCGGAAAAATCAAAAGACAACTGCACATTTTTCTGCCGGATGCGAGACAGATAGCGGGTGATTTTACTATAGACACTGGTATGCACCAGATCAAAGGTGTGAATATAGGCAAAATCATCATCCGTCAGGGCTAGCTTCCCGTAAATACTCAAGTCAAACCCTTTGAAAACCCGCTCACCGTCTTCTAAGGCGACATCCGTAAAAGCCGTACTCCCGCGAGCAGTCTGGATGCGGGTAATATCCACCCCTTCTTCCTTTAAGGCTGCCTTAATCAGATCACCGGCTGCATCTGCGCCCACAACCCCCAGGTAGGCTGAATCAAACCCGTAACGCCGAGCCAAGGCGGCAAAATTAACAGCATTGCCACCGGGAAACATGGTGTTCATATCCAGATAACGATCCACGACATTGTCTCCAACGCCAATTACTCGTACCATGGGCTTCCCTCCGCTTTTCAATCATTTGCATTGTCTAGTAATCCACCACTCCCATGTAGCGCCGCAAATCCAGAGAATGATCCCTGACGATTTCCAAACACTGTGCATAACGGTACAGCACCGTCCAGCAGACAAAGGGAGAGAAGAGTCCCCGCACTTCTTCCTCGATGCCAGGCAGTTCATAATTCTTGCTGTCGATCACCGTCAGTTTGTCTGTATATTTTTGCGCAAAATCCTTGACTCGCTGAGCCATGGGCCGAGTAGCATCTTCTCCCATCAACAGAATCATGGGTACATGTTTTTCAATGATTTCAAAAGGTCCGTGGAAAAAGTCACCGCTGTGGAATGGGGCGGAACTGATCCACTGCATCTCCAGCAGAATGCAGATGGCGTACGCATAGCCGATTCCGAAAACGGGACCGCCGGACACTGTGTAAATGGTTTGCTCATTTTTGTGGGCTTCGGCAAATGCCATTCCAGCTTTCTCTTCACTGAGGCGCAGGCCGGTCAGGGCATCAGGCAGCAGCCGGATCCCTTCCATGGCCGTGCTGTAAGGGAACTGCTCATTACCTGCCTTGATTAGTTTGAAAAGGATCATATAGAGAAACATCATCTTCGACTCGGTAATACCGTTTTCACTGTTGTAACTAAAACAGAAATCAACTTTCTCACTCAGTTTCGAATCAGCATCCCGGCAAAAACCAATGGTTACAGCGCCCCGTTCATGGGCAAACTCAGCTGCTTCCAAGGTTTCCGCCGTGCCGCCTGAATGGGAAGCGACAATGACCAGCGACTTCTTCCCCACATTTCGGGGTGCTACCAAGGTAAATTCCCGACTCTGATAAACATGGGCCTGCATCCCTGGCAGATAACGGTCAATCAAATACTTTCCAGGGTACATTACGGCCAGTGACCCGCCGCATCCCACCAGATACACCTGATTAATGCCTTTGGCAATCACACCATCCATCGTGGCTTCCACTTTGCTACGTTTCTCAGCCACCCCTTTTAGCTTCACAATGTAGTCAGCAGAGTAACTATCCACATTACCACTCCTTTCGCAGTTGGGTCAAATTCCGAGCCAAGCCAAAATAGCCCTGAGCGGCTTTCTCCAACTCCTCAATTAAGATATATTCATCCACCACATGGGCCTGATCTTCCCGGGAAGGTCCAAAACCCAGTGTCGGAATACCCATCATCCCGGCGCTCATACTGCCGTTGGTACAAAACGAATAGGTATCCAAACGGGCCGGCAGTCCGATGTTCGCCAGAGCCTGCTGTGCAGTAATGACTAGGGGATGGGTTTCCGGCATCAACCAGGCCGGGAAAAACCGGGTGCCGGACATCATTTCTCCCGTGTAGCAAAGGGCACCTGCCTCTACTACGAAGGCAGCAGTATCTTCCGGCAGTCTGCCGGCAATCTCTTCAATTACCGATGCTTCCGTTTCACCCACCAGCAAGCGCCGGTCCCAGGTGGTCCGGCAAAGCTCGGGGACAACGGATGCCCCAGGATAAGGCGCAGAGATAATATCCGTCAATTCGATAATCCCAGGACCCAGCACTGGATGACTTGGCAGTGCCATACTTCGCAGCGCCTCGATCCCGGGCATGATCCGGTAAACCGCATTGATACCCTTTTGCGGGTTAGCTGAATGGGCTGTTCGCCCGCGTGCTTCCAGGCAAATCTCGGCCCGGCCACGTTGGCCGATTTTCAGGTTGAGTTCCGATGCTTCACCGATAATGACACAATCTGGTCGTACATCCTGCAGAACTTCGCCCAACCCGATACCTTCGAATACTTCCTCCTGAACTGAACCGCAAAAGTACAGATCCCCTACTGGACGCTCCGGTGCCCGACTGATCTCTGCCAGGGCAATCAGCATGGCCGCTACAGCACCCTTCATGTCTGATGCGCCGCGCCCGTATATCCGCTGATCGGCGATCTCTCCACCAAAGGGATCGTAATGCCATGCATCCGGGCTGCTGACCGGTACTGTATCCAGATGTCCGTCAAAAAGAACTGAAATCCCCTTGCCTTGCCCGCGGATGCGGCCAACCACACTGCCATAACGATCGGTCCAGACATCATCAAAGCCAGCATTCTTCATGAAATCAACCGCAACTGCTGCAGCTGCTTCCTCAGCGCCGGAAACACTGGATGCGCGAATCAGTTCCTGACAGAGTTGAATCAGACTGTTCCGCTCCATACGACCACTCCTTTGTCGGTTATTCTGCCAGTTTATGTATTCTTCCCTCCGCCATGATATCCTGCCTCAAGCCCTTGGCCTTACTCATTACCCTTGAGGAGTTCTTCCTCTTCTGAAGCAATCTCCACGTCCGCTTCATCCACTTCAAATACCTGATCGGCAGTGCCGGCTTCCCATTCCAGATACCCGTACTGGCAGCACTTCGGACAAATCTCTGCATCCACCAGCACAATGGAAGCTGCATCGCAGAACTGGCACTTAACTTTATGTACTTTGACTGTTGCCATATGCTCGCCTGATCCCAGGCTCCCTCCCTTCTACCGCTCTAAAACAGAAGCTGCCTGCTGGCAGCTTCCGGCTTTTCCTTCTTCTCCATTGTCTGACAATTTCCTGCCTGACAGGTCGGCTAAATGCCTGCCAATTGCTGAAAACGATCCCGGGAAGCCACCGCTTTTTCCCGTGGCCTTACTTCAAAAATCAGGGGGCAATCCAAATCTCGTACATGGTTTAGATGGTCAGCAAAATTCAAAGCGCCATCGCCTACCACCAGATGGTCCTGTCTGCCGTTATGATCATGGACGTGGCAATTGCGGACATACTGGACATTTCTTTGCATAAAGGCTGCCTGCTCCGGATCACCGTAGGAGTGCCCCCAATCCCAGGTCAGCCACAGTCCTCCCTGGGGCAGGAGCTCAGACAGTACCTCCTGCACAACCAGAGGCCCGAAGTATTGGACATTCTCCACACACAACAGCACACGTCCGGCAGCATAATCCCGCAGTTCCGCCAGCGAATTGCGCAGAATCTCACGGAATCGCTCCGGGTACACTTGATGGAGATACTGGCGTCCCTGGGGAAGGGTAAAATAGACACTGGTACCAATATGCACCGTGAGCCGACTGACACCCACCACGTGTGCCCAGTCCATGATTTCTTTCAGGCGCTCCAACCCAACCCGACGCATAGGCTCGTGGAGGTGAATCAGAGATATGTCTTCTGGTGCATGAGCTGTCAGCCCCAGTTTGCGAGACGCTGCTTCCTCGCCCACTTTAATCCACTGTGCCGCCGTCATGGCTTCCGGGAAGAATTCTGGCAGATTCAGACTCAATTCCACCCAACTCAGTTGATGGCGAGTGGCAAAATCCAGCGCCCCTTCCATCCCACCCTGTCCTGACGTGGCAGCATAACCAAAACGTTCGTTCATTCGAAACACCTCCTCAGGATAAGCGGATAAAGCGCACTCCGGTAATACCAGGTATGGCTTCAATGGCCTGCTGTTCTTCTTTCCCCACCGGATTGTCCACATTCAAGATCATCAAGGCTTCCCGCCCTTCCTGGCGTCTGCCCACCTGCATGGAAGCAATGTTGATCCGGTGATAGCCTAGCAGAGTTCCTACTGCACCGATGACACCGGGTTGATCTATATTTTCCACAAACAGCATGAAACGGCTGGGAGAAATATCCACTTTGTACCCCATAATCTCCACAATTCGACCATCCGCGCGGCCGAAAACAGTCCCGGCCAGACTTGCCTCGCCCCGATCACTATCCACCCGGATTCTAAGCAGATTGGGATAGTCGCCAGCTTGGCCCTCTCTACCATCAATTACCCGAATACCCATGTTGTCTGCCAGAATGGGCGCATTGACATAATTAACCCTTTCTTTGAGAATCACTTCCAGCATCCCTTTTAGAAAGGCCAGCGTCAACATCCGGGTATCCTTCTGACTCAACTCACCACCGGCAATAACCTCCACCTCCCGAATTCGGCCGGGCTGCAGCTGAAAATATACCTTTCCCATCTCCTCGGCCAGCTGAGCATAAGGCCGTAGCGCAGCCAGTTCTCGCGTCGGCAGTGACGGCAGGTTAACCGCATTGGTTACCATTTCGCCCTTCATGGCATAAAGAACCTGCTGGGCAATACTGACACCCAGCGTTTCCTGTGCTTCCACCGTAGCTGCTCCCATGTGGGCGGTCATTGTAACCTGAGGCAAATCAAAGAGTTTGTGCCCATGGACCGGCTCCACATCAAATACATCTAGAGCAGCACTGGCAACCTTCCCATCTACCAGGGCATCATACAAGGCATCTTCATCGATGATGCCGCCCCGAGCGCAATTAACGACTCGAACACCATCCGGCATTTGGGCAAATTCTTCACTCCCGATCATTCCGTATGTTTCATCGGTTCGGGGTGTATGCACGGTCAGGATCTGGGCTTCCTGGAGCAGATCTGTCAAATTCTCCTTTGCCTCAACACCGATCTTTTCAAACCGGTCCGTTGCTATGTATGGATCGTAGGCAATGATCCGGCAACCAAAGCCTTGTAGACGCTGGGCTACCAGTGCACCGATCCGGCCCAGACCGATTACGCCTACGGTTTTTCCAAAGAGTTCAATTCCTTCAAACTGCTTTTTCTTCCAGCCCCCTTCCCGCATATGGGCCGATGCTTGGGGGATATTGCGGCACTGGGCTAAAATTAGTCCAATGGTATGTTCTGCTGCTGACACACTGTTCCCATCTGGATTATTGGTGACAATTACTCCATGGCGAGTAGCACTGTCTAGATCGATGTTGTCGATGCCGTTACCGGCCCGCCCCACCACTTTCAGGCGCGTGGCCTTCGAAAGCAGCTCTTCATCCACCATGGTGTAGCTGCGTACAATCAGCCCATCGAACTGATGGATAATCTCCAGGAGTTCCTCCCGGGGTATGTTATCGGCACAGACCACCTGGCAGCCTTCCTGTTCCAGCAGATCCACCCCTTTATTGACAATGGGTTCTGTTATAATCACTTTCATTCTGTGCTCACCTCTTCTTTGCGCATAATTTCTCGGACGGCTTCAACAGGGTCCATGGGATAATGTTCCCTGCCGGGCAGGCTGTCAGCCAGCGCCGTAATGGTTGTTAGAATATCGTCCCATGATACATACCCCATGTGGCCAATGCGAATCACTTTGCCTGACAGGTCTCCCTGTCCGCCGGCAACTGTTACAGCATGGTTTTCTGCCATGGTTCGGCGCACCCAGTCCGCACCCGGTGTTTCTGGAATCCAAACAGCAGTCACCGTATCCGAAGCATAAGGCAGCTGGGCTACTGTGCTCAGCCCCATTGCCGCAATCCCGGCTCGAACCGCTTTGCCATAGGCAGCATGGCGCTGCCAGCGATCATATAACCCTTCAGCCAAAATCAATGCCAAGGCTTGATCCAGTGCATAAAGCAACGACAAGGCCGGTGTGTACGGTGTCTGCCCCTTGTGGGATGCAGCCCGGGCCACGGTCAAATCCCAGTAAGCACGGGGCAGGTCTGACTGCCCGGTTTTTTGCCAGGCTCGCTCGCTCAAAGCAACCATCGCCAAACCCGGTGGGGTCATCAGTGCTTTTTGGGATGCAGTGATCACAGCATCCAACCCCCATTCATCCATGGCCAACGGCAGGCCGCCCACAGAACTGACCCCATCGACTATCAGGAGAAGATCCCGCTTTCGGCAGGCAGCGCCCAATGCCTTTATGTCATTGCACACCCCGGTGGATGTTTCATTGTGAGTCACCAGCACTCCCTGATATGGGTTTACTCCAGCACGATCCAATTGCATAATGACAGCTTCAGGATCCAAACCTTGCCCCGGTTCTGTTACCATGGTATCCACCTGCAAACCAAATGCTTCACCCATTTTGGCAAACCGACTGCCAAATTCACCGGTCTGGATGCCCAACAGGCGATCCCCGTCAGAAAACAGATTGACCAGCACAGCTTCCATCGCCCCCGTACCTGCAGCAGGGAACACCAGCACTTCTCCCTGGGTTTGAAACACTGCCTGCAACCCGTCCTGAATCCGTCCGAAAAGCTGGCGAAACGCCAGCCCCCGATGGCTGATCATGGGTTTCGTCATAGCGGCCAATACCACCGGTGGCACCGGTGTCGGACCAGGAATCATTAAAACTTCTTTTCTCATCGACAATCCCTCCCCGTTGGATGGCAACAAAAAAACCTTCACCCTACATTTCTGCAGGGACGAAGGTTATTCGCGGTGCCACCCTGTTTGACATTTCCATGCCCTCTCTTCTGCTGTAACGGGCAGTCCCGTCTGCCTTGCTCATAAAAAATCAGAATCCGCCCCAAACAGGGACGGATCAGTGCCGCGTTGCCACCCTGGTTGACAGGAAAAACCTGTCCAACTCAGTCTGCTGTAACGGGCAGTCCCGTCTGCCTTATGATTTCGGCTGGCTCCTTGAGAGTGGATTCCCATCGTTTTTCTGCCGCCTCGCACCTGCCGCCGGCTCTCTGGAAGAAAACACCGTGGTACTGGTCTCTTTCATCGGAATCTTATATTGAGCTGTTAAGCGATATTATATGGATTCCATGGACGCTTGTCAAGCACGATTCTTTTTGTTGGATAATTCTGTGATTATGTTATGGTGAATGTATTCTGATAAAATGTGACTATGCAAAAAAGAGATAGATAACATGATGGAAACTGAAAACTTCGAGCCATCAACCCAACCACCGACAGCAGGGTATAGCGCCAATGCAGCATGCATCATTTCGTTCCATGAGCATCGCCTATTCTGAATGATTAAGCAACCGATACAGGGAACGCTTGGCAATTTCTGTAGAAAACAAATACAGTAGCGCCAGGCCGAGGATGATCAGCAAGTGCTGAGCGGTTGGTCTGACAAACTCAAAGAAGCGCGCACTCCAGGGGATCAGCGGTAACAAGATTGTCAGCACGATTGCGCCAGCAGACAATCCCAGCACCAGGGGGGCAGGCTTACCCGCTTTCTGGATGGGGAGTGAGGAGCGAATTGAAAAAACCAACAGCAACTCTGTTATAACGCTGGCGATAAACCAGTTGGTTTGCAACACCTCTGGTGAAATCCGAAAGAAAAGAGCAAAATACACAAAATCAAAGATCGTGCTAACCAGCCCTAAAGTGATGAATGTGATGTACAGCACACGAAAATCGTATCGCTGAGGGTACGCAACTTCCAATGGTGTTACCCGGTCGAAAGCAATGGCCATCATCGGAAAGTCAGAAAGCAGGTTTAAGAGCAGCAACTGTTTCGGCAGCATCGGCAAAAAGCTGACCAGCAAGGATCCCATTGCCACCGCGTAAAAATTTCCGAAGTTGGACACGAGTGTAGCCCGAATATATTTCATGGTGTTTGCATGGGTCTCTCGGCCTAGTCTGATTCCGTCAACAATAACGCGCAGATCATTCTGCAAGAGAATAATATCCGCCGTTTCCCTTGCAACATCCGCCGCAGACTGGACCACCATGGATACATGAGCAGCTTTTAAGGCCGGTGCATCATTGATTCCTTCTCCCAGAAAACCAACCGTATACTGTTTATTAAGCAATTGAATCAATTCCAGCTTCTCTTCAGGAGTTGTCCGGGCAAAAACACGAATCTGTCCAGCCCGTTCCTGCTGTTCCCCAGGAGGTAGCGCAAGAAACCTCTTTGCCTCAATGACTTCCTCAGCTTTTCCGACTAACCCCACTTCCTGGGCAACTGCATATGCCACCTTAAGTGCATCCCCCGTTACGAGGGTGATTTTAACATTCATTGCTGCCGCAGCTTTTAGGGTATCAAAAGTGGTTTCCTTGATTGCATCCCTAAAGGAGACCCATCCGGCAAATGTCCTCTGCCCAGCAGTTTCATAACTCACTCCTAGCACACGATGCCCTTTGGCTTCTTCTTGTTCAAGCCATTCAAGCGCCTGGGGAGCTAGTAAGTTCAGACTGGAAAAGTAATCGGGACTTCCTCTGCGAATGTGCAGCTGATTTCCCTGATGATCATGCAATATCACTCCGTTGCTGCGAATTGCCGGATCGAATGCCTCCTCGCTTACTGTCACATAGTTCGCCAGTGCATTAATTTCTGTCTCCGTGCATGCATCCGCAATCGCTTGATCAAACGGCTCTGGGATCCGCCCCCCAAGACCAGTAGCAGCGAGTCTGGCCAATAGTAAGGGAGAATAAAGGGTATCGGCATTTGTGAATGCACCAACAAGTACCAGGCGGTTTTGCGTAATCGTGCCCGTTTTATCCGAACATAGCATATTAATCGATCCCAGATCCTGAACCGATGACAATCGTTTTACAATCACATCCCGTTTGGCAAATTCCAAAGCACCCCGGGACAATGAGAAGGTTAAAACCAGCGGCAGAGCCTCCGGAATCACTGATACGGCTAAAGCGATCGCAAAGATTAGCAATTTTGCAGGCGATGTTCCCCCCGGATGAATCAGGATATTCGCCCCAACGACAAACGCCAGCGTTGTAATGGTTGCCTTCAGGATAAATCCGCTGATCCTGTCGATCCCCTTGACTAATTCACTCTCACCCTGGACTGCAGAAGCCGTTGCTGCGATCTGGGACAAGCGCGTGGATGTCCCAATCCCTGTTACTTCGGCAAAGGCATTTCCTCGAATAATCACCACACCTTGCAGCAGCTTAAGCGTCTCTTCAGCGCCTGCAGTTGATCTTGCACTTTCTTTGCGGACAGGCACACTCTCACCGGTAAAAACTGTTTCATCCACCAACAATCCAGTCGCCTCAATGATTTGGGCGTCGGCAGGCACAATATCCCCCGATTCCAGTTTCAGGATATCTCCCGGTACCAGTTCGTCCGTCGGAATTTCCTGCTCAGCCCCATCGCGCAGAACGGTGATGGTGTTCTTCAAATAGGATTTAAGTTTGACCGCTGCCATGTTGGATTTGAATTCCTGGTAAACGTTGAGCGTTACCCCTAAAAAGACAAAGAAGAGAATGAATAGACCATCGATGGTGTCTCCGAGAACAATGGCAATGATGGCCGCAGCCAGGAGCAGAAGGTTAAATATTCCTTGAAACTGGCGCAAAAAGAGCCTCATAAGCGGATGGCGAGGTTCAGGTATGGTGTTGGATCCATACATTCTACGCCTTTCGATGACTTCGGATGTGTTCAGGCCCTTCATTTTTCCATCCACCCCGTCCCCTGAAAGAATGAATCAAGAGATATTGATTTGCGAAGCGATGATGCAAAACTTCATCCACCGTTGGCAACGGCGCAAGCTGTGTTCGATAGATTGCTTTTTCGATGTGAACACCTGCTTCACGCATCTATTCTTCCAAAACCTGTCGTTGGATCACCAGTTTATTCTCACTACCAACATGAATGCCCACGCTCCAGTGTTCATCAACACCCACCCTGAGAAGAGCAGCTTCATAGGGCTCGTGGAAAGGATATACCAGCCGATGATAAAAGAGCTTTTCATTACCGTGTTTGGCTGCTCTTTCGCCCTGCCCACCCTGATAATACCAGCCCCACATATGCACATGATCCATTGCAACCGCCTCGATCTCATTCGAATATACTTAGAATTGCATCCGGCTGAGATAGAAACCGCAAATAAACCCAATAACAGTTATCATCCCGGTAAAGTCATGGGTCTCTGCAAAGGCCTCCGGCAGCATTGTATCCACGATCATGGCAAGAATTGCCCCAGCTCCAACGGCTAAGATTACTGCCAGGGTAACAGGCAGTATGGCTTGCGCGAACTGGAAACCGACCGCAGCCCCCACACCATTGACCAGAGCGATTGTTCCCCAAATAGACAAAATATAACGTACTGATTTTCCCGCCTGTTTCATGCCCACAGCACTGGATAACCCTTCAGGAAAATTTGAAATGAAAATCGCCAACAATGCCACCCTACTAATCGTGGTACCCATCCACAGTGAAATCCCGATAATCAATGATTCAGGAATTCCATCGATCATAGCACCAATCGCAATTGCAGCACCGTTGCGAAAAGTTTCCTCGCTATCTAAAGAATTGGACAGATGAGACCGCTTACGATGTTTCGCTCCGTATAAGGCTAACCAGTAATTGGCCGCTGTGAATAAGGCAGATCCTCCTGCAAAGCCTGCAATCGCAGGCAGTATCCCGCCGATTTCTCTGGCAGTTCCCATCAGCTCAAACGTCAGTGTGGATATGAGCACACCTGCAGCAAATGCTATAATTCCAGCAATCATTCGCTGCCCCATGGCATATTTGATCCCTATCCAGGCACCGATCAATAATGCACTGCCTGCTATTATCCCCCATCCTGCAGCATGAACCCAAGAAATCCCTCCAGTCATCGGGAACCCCCCATTTCGAAATCTGTTGTTTCAGTCGACGATGGGCAAAATCCTTTCGCATCCTCTATCTAAGGCCATTATATACCCACAAGAATCAGGTTAGAATACCAACAGATAAATTTTTACTCTGCAACAAAAAAGAGAGGTTGCCCATCAAACCTCGCTTTTTTAGACGATGCATTATTAAAATAATCGTATCAATGGCATTGGAAAGTGTATGCAATGCCGAAAAGACCAACCATCAAGTTATCGTTTCCCGGTCTTTGCATACCTATTGCAACCGCTGGCAGATCCCATATGCCCAACGTCCCTTATACTCCTCCGCGACTTTTTAGGTACGCGGCAGACGAATCTCAATGGTTGTTCCCCCACCGCTGCGGCTGGTCACTTCAATCTGGCCCCGGTGATTTTCCACGATCCGATGCACCGCATATAGACCTAGCCCCGTTCCATTCTCTTTGGTTGTAAAGAATGGATCAAATACTTTGGAGAGATTCTCTTCAGGAATTCCCGCACCGTCATCGGCGATTTGAATCAAAACGATACCATCATCCTGACCATCCAAAGTGATGCGAATCGATTCCCCGTCTCCTGAAGCATCGATTGCATTCTGGATCAAATTAACAAATACCTGGCGCAGCTGCTGCTCATCCACCCGCACCATAAAGTCATCGCCCTTGACAGCAACCTGGAAGCGACAGTGACGACGGGAGGCTTCCCCGCGCATAAACTCGGTCACAGAATCAATCAGGTCCTTCATATTGATCTCTGCCAGCACCGGTGCTGAGGGCTTGGCAAAGAGGAGAAATTCGTTGAGCAGTCGATTAACTCGTTGGAGCTCATCCATCATCAGAGGGATAAACTCTCGCATGGAATCGTCTCCGTAGTTACTTTCCAGCATTTGAACAAACCCCTGGATTACAGTTAGGGGATTGCGGATTTCGTGTGCCAAAGATGCTGCCAGCTGGCCTAGGGTGGCCAGTTTCTCGGAGCGGTAGATCTGACTCTCCAGGTATTTTTTTTCAGTGATATCCTCCAAAATCGACATGGAGCCATTGATTTGCCCTTCGCCATCGTATAACGGCATGCTGTCGATGATAAACCAGCGGGTCATTCCCTCCCGGTCCTGCAGATGAAACTCACGGCCACGGATATAGCGGCCTGTCATCAGGGATTCCACCGAACTGGCGAGATATTCCCCTTTTTCATTGCGAATTTTTCCGCCATACCAGACATCCCAGATATACTGGCCGATCAGCTCTTCTCGTAATTTACCGCTGATGGCACTGACCGGTCGGTTAAAATCGCGAATGCGGCCCTCCCGATCCAATACCGTAATAAAGAGATTGCTTTTGCGGTAAAAATGTTCCCGAATCCCTTCCATCTCCGGATTGGCTCCAGTAATCAGGCGGCTTTCCATACTCTGAATGGCAAAGACAGCCGTAAGAAAAATATTGGTACTGGCCAGCCGCCGGGGTGTAGCCAACCCGACAGCACCGATCACCCGCCCAAGACGATCCCGAATGGGAACCCCCACTGTGGTCCAGCCCTTCATCATGAGGCAATAGTGCTCTCCACCCTGAATGTATACCGGTTCTTTCTGAAAGAGTGCGGTGCCAATGGGGTTGTTGCCCATATAGCGTTCCTGATGATTAGCTCCAGGAACCATCAGAATGTTCTTGGCATTTTCCAAGCTCTCTGCATCGCCCCTGACTTCCAACATGAAACCTTCGTCATCGGCTACCCCCAGAACATAGGGATTACCGGCCAAAGAGTCGACCAGATTATCCAGGACCGGTTTGAGGGCTTCCATCATCTCCCGGCGGACAAAGCGCCGCTCCTCCAGATCATCGGGAGTAAGCAGTATTTGCGGATCCGGCTGGTAGGGATTTGCCCCCAATTCATGAGCACGGCTCCACCAATGAGCAACCGTCTTACTGATTCTCTGGCGATCCAGCACCCCGGTCTGCACCAGTTTCTCCCATACTTCTCTGCGTTCACTCCTGGTCATCCGGCAACCTCCTTTTGCACTTTGTCCCACCGGCTCAGCATGTATTCATACACTTCGCCATCCAGCCAAGGTTCAGGCTGGATGCGACCTTCAAAATTCTCGCGATGCATAAAGCAATTCAAGGCCTCCCATGTCTCTTTGTTCAGCTCGCCTTGACACTCGTCCCTGAGCATTCCGAGGTGAACTAAAATGGTCTGGATCTTTCTGACTACCGCCCCCTCCAGCCGCATCAGTCGAGCGGGATCACTGGGATAGAAATACAACCGGTGAATCTGAAAAATCCGGCGCAGTTCTTTCAAAGGTTCAGGATGATCATCCACCCGCAGATCCACAAACCGGTCGTTGAAACCGCCATAACCACCCTTGGGTTTTTCCACAACCAAGGCTGCCGATTGCATACCCCGCGCATCTCCCCCTGCAGCCTGGGCTGCATCCAACGCAGCCAACAACCGCTGACTCAGGTCCCCTGCTGCAGTTTGATATGCTGCTGCCATCTTTTCCACCACCTCAGCACAGGCCAGAATATTACCCTGGCAGACAAAGCCATCGCCTGTCACATGACCGGCCCAGGCAGTACAAGACTGGCCCGTATAGGCAGCGCCTTTACCGGAAACACTGACCACACCGATCTGCCGGCGGTCCCGGCCTTCATCGGTGCTGGTCAGAATGTCAAGGACCTGTTCTGGTGTATGCCCTTTTTGCATCAAGGTCAATCCGGCCGGCCCATATCCCGTATTGGCCCAGGCCTGGGTGGCAATCGCCCCAACTCCCGCCTGAACCCAAGGGACTACCGTTCCCACTGCCAAAAACTTTGACTGGACAGCCACACCCACTTCGTGTGTCGTTGGATCAACTGCTGCGATGGAATAGGTTGCTACTGTTTTCACCCTTCTCAGCCCTTTCTGCTGGTGAACGTCGGCAAATCATTGTATACTATTTGCAGAATCATTATATCAGACCCGCACGGGTCCGTCCATGAACGGAGGAATACCATGCCAGAACTGCCTGAGGTTGAAACGATCCGGCGCGGTTTGGAAAAAACCGTACTCGGCCACTGCATTACAGGCACTCGAATCCTGTTGCCAAAAGCGGTTCTGCCCCTCACCCCTGCTCAATTCGATCAGGCTGTGACCGGTCGCAGCATCACTGCCGTTGGCCGCCGGGGTAAATATCTGCTCATTTATCTTTCGGAGGGCCTTTGTTTGGTGGCCCACCTGCGGATGACCGGCAGTTTTTCCTATGTCAGAACAAATGAACCTGTTCATCCCCATACCCGCATTATCCTGCAGCTAGATCGTGCCATGGAGCTGCGGTTTATGGATATGCGCACCTTTGGCGGGATTCAAGCCGTGGATGATCTTTCGGCAGTCCCCGGGCTGAGTGCTTTGGGTCCTGAACCTCTGTCGGCACAATTTACCCCCCAATGGCTCCATGAACGAGCCAAAGGGCGCACCATTTCAGTGAAAGGTTTTCTCCTGGATCAAAAGACAGCTGCCGGGATTGGCAACATTTACGCCGATGAAAGCTTGCATCAGGCGGGGATTCATCCCCAAAGACCTGCCGGAAGCCTCAGCCTGCAGGAATGGGTGCGACTGTGCCAGTCCATCCGGGCCACCATGGCCGCCGGCATCCGCCATCGGGGTACATCCGTCCAAAACTATCAGAATCTGGATGGCCGGCCCGGCGCCTATCAGGACCGCCTGCAGGTTTATCAGCGTACCGGGCAACCCTGCTTCCAGTGTGGAACCGCCATTGAAAAAATTCGTGTAGCCGGGCGCGGCACCCATTTCTGTCCGATTTGTCAGCCATTGTCGGCTTCTGAGGGATCACGGCGGCGATAAGCCAGGTAAAACCACAGGTAAAAGGCTACCCAGCTGCGCCACCCCGCCCAGCCGCTGCCGATGCGGCGCACGGTCTCCTCATCCGGCTGCTGCGCCAGCCCATAGACAACCTGAACTGCATTGCGCAGACCGATATCCGCCGCCGGCAGCACATCCGGGTGCCCCAGACCCCGCATCAGTCCATATTCGGCCGTCCAGCGCCCGATGCCGCGGATCCCGGTAAGCTGGACCAGTACAGCATCAGGCTCTCGGCTAAGAAGCTGCTCCAGGCAAATCGCACCTGATTCCACCTGGCGCGCCAGATCGATCAGATACTCGGCTTTTCGGCGTGAAAAACGCCGGGCGGTCAGATCATCATACGAAAGGGCTGCTACAGCCTGGGGTTCAGGAAAAGCAAAATATATTTCACCGTCAGCTGCCAGACGTGCTCCTGTCAGCTCCACAAGGGTTTTCTTGAGCATATAGGCAAACCGGATATTGATCTGCTGCCCCAGAATCGCCCAACTCAACGCTTCGTACAAGGATGCAGAGCCCACAGGTTTTAAGCCGTAAAAAGTGTCCAGCAGGGGAGCCAGGGGTTTATCCCCCGCCAGCTGGTGATAAAAGGCAAGGGCATCATCCTGCAAATGAAAACGCCGCTCCAGGTGGGCGCAAATCCATTCACGATCGGCATCACTTTCAATTTCCCCCGCTAGACAGCCCTCCAGACAGGGCTGGGACACGGTACCTGTACTCCAGACAGACACCAGCAGCGAACGCCCTTCTTTGCGCAGTAGCGTCCGAAATACCCCGTCCTGCACACGATCCACACTCTCCAGATCGCTGCGCTGCAGATAATGGAGCATCAGGTCATAATTGTAGGGTGGTCGGGGGTACAGTTTGAAATCCATCGTTATCCTCCCACATTGGTTTTCCTCTATATTTCCCTTTCTTTCGACCAAATCCTGTCATACCATAAGAAAGAGCCGGGGGTTACCCGGCAGCTGTTTATTGGGCAGGTGGCTCGGCCAATGTGATAATCCGTGCCAAAAGACGATTTTCAGTTTCCATGAGATGTTCTAGAATCTCTTGAATGCTCCAGGCATTTTCTGCTGGTTTTTGCCCCCATTCAGCGTCGGTCAGACCTGCCAAAGCAGCCAGCAGGTCGCCCCGGGACTGATCAGCCTGGGCAAGGAGCATCTGCACTTCGCTGGGATGACTTCCCAGTGTCCGGCGAGTTTTTTGCACCTGAACGATGTGATTTCGTTCGTGACTGAAGTAGAGGCTTAAGAGTTGCCGCACAGAACGCTTGGTTTCAGGATCGCTCGCCAGGAGTGCTTCGTCTGGGAGTTTGGCCAGAATGCTGTAGGCATGCTGGCGGATCCGTTGCATTTCTTCAAGCTGTTTTTGTATCCGGTTGTTCACGACATTCACCTCCATCCTGTTGCGGTCTGCCTCTGCGCCAGGATGAAAGAAGGATCCGGTTTGCACCGGATCCTTCCGCATTTTTTAGAGCAGTTCTCTGATGACATCAGCAAAGAGCTTGATGCCTTTGTCAATGGCTGCTTCGTCAACTGTGGTGAAGCAGAGGCGCGCCTGATTCCAACCCTTGCTGTCATCGGGATAGAACGAGGGACCGGGCCGGTAGGAAACGCCGGCTTCGACTACTTTTTCCAGCATTTTTACGCCGTCTACATGCTCAGGAACAGTCACCCAGAGGAAGTAACCGCCTTTGGGTTTGGTCCAGACAACGCCTTCCGGCATATGTTTTTCCAGAGCAGCCAGCATAGCATCTTTCCGTGTGCTGTAGAGTTTCTTGGAGTTCTCTACATGCTTAGCCAAATAGCCACGGATACTGAATTCAGCTGCCAGAGCCTGCGTCAGCGGGCTGGACATCAGGGAAGTAACGGCTTTGCCCATTACCAGGCCTTTGACGATTTCCGGATCAGCTACAACCCAGCCGATACGGGTTCCAGGAGCAAATGTTTTGGAGAAAGTGGTGGTGTAGACAACCAGACCATCTTCATCCATGGACTTAATGGTGGGGAGTTCTTCCCCTTCGTAGCGGAATTCAATGTAGGCATCATCTTCAAAGATGATCACGCCATACTTTTTAGCAATTTCCAGCAACTGTTTGCGGCGCTCAAGACTCAGGGAAACGCCAGCCGGATTCTGGTAGTTGGGCAGAATGTACATGAATTTGACTTGGATTCCTTCTGCTTTTTTTGCAGCCAGAACTTCTTCCACTTTCTCAGGAATCACACCATCATCATCAATGGGAACAGGGAGCATGTTGGCGCCATGGGCTCTAAAGGATGCAATGGCACCGGAATAGGTGGGCTCTTCAACGATAATGTAGTCGCCCGGGTTTACGAATACTTTGCACATCAGAGAGAAGGACTCGGTGGAGCCGTTGACGATCATCACATTCTCCAAAGCGGCTTTTTGGTTTTTGGAATTCGCGATTTCCACAACATGTTCCCGCAACTTGCGGTAACCGGCGGGATCGCCGTACTGGAGTGCAGCTGCTGCTTCGTTGTCCATAACATAATTGGTGATTTCCTTGATCTCTTCCCGAGGGAAATAGTTGGGATCGGGGAAACCGCCGGACAGATGGATGGCTCCGGGTTTCTGCTTTGCCAAAATTTCGTTCATTTTGGACGGTTTAACACCTTTCATCATCCCGGAATACAGATGAGCATACTTGGACACAAATATCAACCTCCTTTAATTTTGCCTGCCTCTTATTTGCTAGACCTAAGCGCAAAAAGCGCGACGTGCCTATTGGTATTATTCGCCCACCGCTGAAAAATTCCTCTCAAAGAAAAAACATTTTTCAAGCATGTATACAATCACGCTTTAAGCCCGTAACAGATGCTGATGACTGATCCCCCATTTTTCCCGGGCTTTTTCCAGGTAGAGATGATCCTCCTGGCGCAATGCCCGATCCAGGTCCAGATCCTGCCAGAAAGGATGACCGAACAGGTTCTGGGTGATGCGGCGCATCCGAATTTTTTCCAATGGCACAAGGGGTGGTCCATAGGCAATGCCTGTGTCCGGGTTGCGCTGGAGGACAATCCGGAAGGCATCCGCCAGCAAACCTGTCCACAGGATGACCCCTGCCTCCCGCAGTTGGGTCTGAAGGAGTGCCGGCATAAACGGGAGTCGTTCACGCACGGCAAACAGACCGTTTTCCAGCAGAATACCCAGCAGGTCCTGCATGTTGGCCATTTCTTCCTGTCGATAATCTGCAGCACTTTCCAAAGATGCCCGACCCGGTCGTGTCTGCATGAAACCGCGCACAAGAATGGGCGCGAGTGATTCTGGGATCAGCACTGCAGCTTCCTTGCAGCGAGCCGTCAGATCGTGCCAGAAGGGCGTAGCTGTAAGCCAGGTACTCAAAAACTCTTCTAGGGCTCTACAAGCCTGGTGTTCTTTTAGGGAGAGCACCCCTTGCAGGATCACAGCCTCGCTCAGGTCCCCTTCCGGGTGTATTTCCTGCCAGGCCGTGATTTGGGGGCGAAACTCACTCAGAAGCCAGTCGGTCAAGTCTGCTGGTTTTCGCGGCCGGGTGCGCAAGTGCCCCCGGACGGCCTTTTCTGCTTCGCGCAGCTTGTTCAGCTCCCCATCCACCAGTACTTTGCAGTCAATCCTAAGATTCCGGTTGCCCAGGTACTGGGCTGCGGCCCGGTGCAGCCCGGTGATCACCCGCAAATGACCATCATCCAGGCGACAGACCACCGGATTCAACTGGGGATGTTCCCGCAAGTGGCCTGTTAGCGCCACCACCCGCTGCCGCTGCAACCCTTGGGGAGCCAGGGCAACATCCGTCTCCAGATAGGCCGCCGGGATCTGATGGTAGAAGTAGAGAACACCGGTATTGGGGCACCGGTATAAGGGGACCGCTTCGTCATCCACTGATGCCACCATTCGCTCTTTGTCAATGCTCACCGTAGGAGCAGCCCTGCGGACTTCGAAAATCTGCTCAAAATCCACAGAAAAAGCAGGATTGATCTGAGCGTCATCCCGGGCAAAATCCAGCTCTTGCTCGGCAGCCTTGAGAAAACAGTAATTGTGCAGGGGAGCGTAATTTTCCAGAGAAAAAGTCCCGCCCTGATCCAGGGGGACAACGTGGACAAACTCTGCTTCATCAGGATTGATAATATCACCGCGGCAGATATAGCACTCGTAGCGACAGCGTTCCATAATCGCCAGTTTTTCATCTTCACTCAGAATTCGCCTGCCCAGCAAGGTGCATGCCCCCTTTTATGCCTTTTGCATTTTAATTCCATATCCATCGCCGGTTTCCTGCACCTGAAAAAAGAGCAGGCCCACGGCCTGCTCTTGATTTACTGGATTGCCATATCCCAAACATAGATCAATTCATCGGCCCGGGGCTGCCAGAGCAGTCGCTCTGCCACCCCGTAGATATCTTCCTGCTGATAGAGCAGCACAAAGGGTACTTCCTCAGCAATTACTGCTCCAGCCTGTGCGTAGAATGCTTCCCGCTGGATTGGATCCATACAGGATCGGGCTTCTTCCAGCAAAGCATCCAGCTGCGGGTTGCCAAAATATGTGAGCCGCTGTTGGGAATGCAGTTGGGGAAAGAGTGTGGCATCTGCGTCAAAGAGCGATGTACCCCAGCCAATTAAGAAGGCATGCTCCATCTGCTTTTCCAACAGTTTCTTGATATGCACACCCCATTCATTGACCTGAAGATGCACACGGATCCCTGCCTCCGCCATCTGTCCTGCCAATGCTTCTGCAACCTCCCGGTCCATGGCATAGCGCCCGCTGGGAACATCCAGGGTAATGTCCAGACCGTCGGGATAGCCGGCTTCTGCCAGCAGGACTGTGGCCCTGGCGGGATCAAAGGTGGGGCGCTGTAAATCCGCCTGGAAACCAAAATCATAGGAGGTGAGGGGTTGTGTAGAGACAATGCCGTGGCCTCCCAAAACATGTTCAATAATTGCGGGGACATCAACAGCACAGTTCAAAGCCTGGCGTACTCGCCGGTCAGCCAAGGGTCCTTCCCGGTTTGCCACCAACTGCAAGAAGATAAAGCGGCCGCTGGGCACCGTCTCGATGCGAACGCCTGGTGTTGCAGACAATCCAGGCACCTGATGGGGCGGCACATTGACAATCAGATCCACATCCCCTCCCTGGAGTGCGGATATCCGGACAGCGTTTTCTGGAATCGGCTTGAATACGACCTCCTGCACTGCCGGCACACCGCGCCAGTAGTCTTCATTGGCTTCCAGAACAATCTCTTCATCCCGTGTCCAGCGCACAAATTTGTATGGACCTGTTCCCACAGGATGCTCTGCAAAATATGCATCTCCATGCTCTTCAATGTAGCCCGGCGGCACCATCTCCAGGCTAAGTCGCCCGGGCAGGAGCGGATAGGGGGCATGGGTCGTGATCTGCACCGTATGCCCATCCACCACAATTACCTGATCAATCATGTTCAGATTGGCCACTTGGGGAGATTTTTGCTCAGGATTGAGAATTCGCTCAATATTGTAGCGCACGGTTTCAGCATCAAAAATCTCACCGTTGTGAAACTGGATGCCCTCTTTTAGCTTCAGCTCCCACACACAGTCTTCCAGCAAAGTGATGGATTCAGCCAGATGAGGCTGCAGCTGCATCTGATCATCCCGCATGAAAAGCCGATCAAATATTTGCACGGTGACATTGCTGGTTGTGGTTTCAGCGTGCATATGGGGATCCAGTGTGGTGGCATCGACCCCTTGGGCAATGACCACCCGATCATGATCAGAAGCAGCCGTGCCCATGCAGCCTGCAGCACTAGCACATATCATCAACAGAATGAGCAACCAAATCAGAATACCTTCTCTTTTTATCATCTCTCTCAGTCCCTTCTTTATTGATCCTGCAAAACCAACCACCCTCCTTTCTGTAAAAAAAGAAACCGCCCCCAAAGGGACGGAATCATTCCGCGGTACCACCCGATTTAGGCAAAGATTCCCCGGTACAGAGAAACAAAAAACCCGTCCTCGAAGGGACGAGTTTTACTCGCGGTACCACCCTGGTTAGGCTCTGCCTCACTTTTTCTGCCGCCGTCTGCCATGAAGCAGACTGAGGGCATAGCCCGATAACAGGGGCAACTGGCCACGCTTACACAAACTGATATACTCAGTCCTTCAGCAGGCGATTCCGGGGGGTATTCACTTTTGGTGCGCAACGCAGGACTCTCAGCCAGGACCCTGCTCTCTGTAATTCCGCCTGCCAAAGCTACTCTTTTCCCGTCATCATCTTTACCATATTGGACCCATTCTACAGAATTCTGCCCTGGCTGTCAAGGCCTTTATTCGCCAAGCACCTCACCCCGGGCAAACGGTGCGGTCCGACCACCCACATACACACTAATCTGATCATCTGTCTTGCTCCCTGACAGGAACAAAATGGCATTGCGGCCAATCTCAAAACCCTGTTCCACGCGAATATTCAATTCTCGGCTGCCAAAGTATTCATAGCGCAGAAGATAGCCCGCTAGACAACCGTTGGCACTGCCGGTGGCCGGATCTTCCGGCACGCCGAAATACTCGGTGAAAACCCGGGCATGCAGCTGGTTCTCCGCATGCACAGTCTCTGGAGCAAAAAAGAGTATAGCTTTGGCCTGCAGGGCACTGATCAGCGCTTCGTAGGCTTCTTTGTTGAGTCGTGCTCGGCTGACTGCCTCCAAGGTTTTTAGAGGGACGATAATAAAAGGCAGGCCCGTGGAAACTTCCTGAATCGGAAAGCGGAGGTCCACATCTGCCGGGGATATGTTCAGAACCCCGGCCAGATCCTCAGCGCTGAGGGTCTCACCGAAGACGGGCGGATTCTGCTTCATTGTCATCTTGCCCACACTGTCACCATCATACTCAATGGTCACCGGGATCGGTCCCACATTAAGATCTAAAACGATTTGATCTCGTTTATCCTGGGTTAGATAGGTCTGGATGACATAGGCGGTGCCCAGGGTGGGGTGTCCGGCAAAAGGCACTTCCTCTGCCGGAGTGAAAATTCTGACCCGATAATGATCCCCCTGACTTTCTTCGGGGAAAATAAATGTCGTTTCAGAAAAGTTGATCTCACGGGCGATCGCTTGCAACTCTTCTTCCCGAAAGTGGTGCCCCTGGGTGAAAACTGCCAGTTGATTGCCGCCAAACCGATTGTCAGTAAAGACATCCACCATATAAAACTCTTTGCCGCTCATCCTCTTCCTCCTTTACCTTACCCCATTTTCAGATAAAACCCCAAAATTTACTTAATTTCTGCTGGATGATCCATTGCGCTGCTGTTCATACAGCCACTGGGCAACACCGGCAAGTCCCGCAGCCAGCAATGGCGGAAAATCATCGTAGTCGCCGTAAACATCTGCTCCCACTGTACTGCCGCCGATCCGGCCGTCGACCCGCCCCCCGGCAAAACGCAGCTGCACATCATTGCCCAACCGGTTACCGCCAATACGACCGCCCACAAGTCCCATTTCATCCCGTAAGAAGACATCCGCACCCATCAAACTGCCGCCAATACGCCCTTCCAGTGTCCGGTCGGTGATGCGAAATGCCAAATCCTTCCCGTCCAGTGTACCGCCGATGCGCCCATACACTCGCTGATCGGTCAGCTCCAGGCTGACATCCTTACCCAGAATAGAACCGCCCAGGCGCCCGGTAACCCGGCTGCCATCCAATGACAGTGCCAGATCCCAGCCGCCAAAATTGCCTCCCAGGCGACAGTTAAAAGAACCCATGCCGATCCCTCCCTTTGAGATTAGATGCCTCAGTTATTTATACTCTTTTTTTTGCCACTCGTTTGCCAACGCACAAAAATTTCTGCCAATTCGGGGTCAAATCGCCGCCCGCCGCCTGCTTGGATCTGCTGCAATGCTTCCCGCTCTTGTAATGCCGGCTTATGCTGGGCATTTTGGGTTAGGTGTTCATACGCATTAATAATGGCAAACACCCGGCTAATATAGGGAATCTCCCGGCCAGTCAGACCCCGGGGATATCCTTTCCCATCCCAGTGCTCATGATGACTGAGAATATCCTCAGCAATGCTTGTCAGCTGCGGTGAAGCCAAGGCAATTCGGTAACCGGCCTCCACATGCTTTTGCGCCTGTTTTTCTTCATCGGGCGTCCAAGGTCCTTCTTTTCGCAACACATCCGCCGCTACCGCCAGTTTACCAATGTCATGCAGATAGCATAGCAGCGTCAGCTCTTCCAGTTCGGAAACGCCCAGATCTAGTACTGAGGCAAATTCTTCTGACAGCTCACGCAATCGCTCCCAGTGAGAGGGTTCTTCATAGCCTTCTGCCACCAGCTTGTTCTGCAATGAACTCATAATGGTACTTCGGACTGTTACACTGTCCCGAATCTTACGCCGGTACATGGCTTCTTCTGCCGTTCGAATGACATCATCCATGGGTGTCTTCTCATCTGTTTTGGTAGCTGTGCCCATGGCCATCGTCACGCGAATGGCCGCATTATCCTCCTTTTCACACTGCTGGCGGATCCGCTCAGCGATCTCTTCGGCTACAAACAAATCAGTGCTAGGCAGCAATACCACAAATTCATCCCCGCCCCAACGGCTGATCAGGTCTTCCTGACGGCAGACTCGGCGAATGCTTTCGGCTACCTTTTTTAACAATTGATCACCCTCTCGATGTCCGAAAGCATCATTGACCAACTTCAAACCGTTTACATCACCGACAATCAGACTGAGGGGCAGCTGGCGCGCTGTATCCATCCGCTTCAGTTCCTCTATAAAATAGCCTTTGTTGTAAAGCCCGGTCAGCTGATCATGGAAACTCAGATAACGGATCCGCTCCTGGGCAGCTCGCTGCTCAATGCGGGTGCCGATCATCCGCCCAACGGTCGTAAGTAGCTCCACGTCTTCCTGTTGCCAGCAGCGGGGTGCATCCAGCGTCACAAAGCCCAGAAAACCGATCAGTTCTTCTGCAATAAAGACCGGCACATTGAGGGATGACCGCGCTCCCAACCCGATCAGCAGTTCCTTCTCACGTGCAGCTTCGACCGGCAAAGCTGCAACATCTTCCACCATCAACGGCTTATGGGAACGCAGATGCCCAAGCAGCCAGCCGATCTGTTCAAAGGGCACATCCTGTACCTGATTGGCCAGTGAACCCAGACCCGGTGCAGTCCATTCCCACGGCCTGGTTTTGGGCAGAACATCCTGGTAATGAACCCGAGCTGCCGGTGGCTGAGCCAAAAAGAAATAGGCCCATGACACCCCGGCTCCCTTTCCCAGGACAGCCAAAATCTCGTTGAAGTCAGGCAGCTCATTACCCAAAAGCAACCGGGAAGTTTCTGTTATGGATTTCTCCAGGGTAATACGGTAATCCATGGCAGCTTCTGCTTTTTTCCGTTCGGTTATATCCCGAACCACCGCAAGCACATACTCATCAGCAGCCATGGTGATCCGCTGAGCGCTGATGCCAACAGGAATGGTATTCCCAGTGCGGGAGCGGATGATGAATTCGAAAAAGCAAGAGCCATTTCGGCTTAACTCACGGCGATAGGCTTGCACCTGCTGCTCCTGGCCGGCCTCCAGAAGATCGTAGGGTGTCAGGCCCAAGAGCTCCGCCCGGGTATATTCAGTCATTTCTTCATAGGCCGGATTAACATCGGCAAATTTTTGCGCCGGCCCTTCGTGTACAAATGGATACAGAATAATACCGTCCCGGGCATTGTCAAAGACCAGCTGGTACCGTTCCTGGCTTTCACGCAAGGTTTCTTCCATGACCTTCAAATCAGTAATATCATGCAAAGAACCGATGATTTCCACCACCCGCCCATCAATGATCAGCGGTGTCAGCACCGTCCTAAAGACGCGGCGACCTGCAGGATAGATGCGGTCTGCAATGTAGGAGATTTCCCGGCCACTTGCGGCACATTCTCGCATTCGGGCTTCAATCTGACCGCCCACTACCTCCCCCATAGTCTCCCGAGGTGTTCGTCCCACCGATTCCGCTTCTGTCATACCCGCCGTCATTTCCCGTGACCGATTCACCCGGAGGTAACGAAAGGTATCCCCCGCAACGGCCACAATGAACATGGCGCTGTGGGCGGATTGGAAAATGGCTTCAAACTCCATAAGGAGACGGTCAATATCGGGCCCTGAAGTTTCAGGCGGCCGAGCAAACAGAATACCGCCCATGACCACACCGCCGGTATCCCGAACCGGGATGACCATACCCTGGATAGGAATCTGCAGCAAATCCCCCATGCGCAGATCAACATCTTCAGTTACTACTGAACCCGTACCGGCCATTACCATCGCTGTGATCGCTTCGCTCAGGTCTTCCTCCCGAACCCGATGCACCAGACGCAGGGGGTTGTCTGCCGTTTCTACAGCCGGATCCCAGCCATTTTGGTTCACGAGAGCCGCTGCACCGGCACTGGCTACACGGATGATCCCATTGGATTCTAAGAAGAATACAGGCTCATTGAGATTGCCGATCAGGGTATACAGCCATGGATCCATCCTTAATGCATCATTGTCCGCCATCCCTATTCCTCTCTTTCTTGAATATCGGGTTCTTTCAGGACGGAAACTGCCCGGTCTTTCAGTCTTTCTACCAGCCGGGTATTTCTGTGGGCAACCCGGTTATTGCGGACGGCCAGTCCCACGGCTCTGCGTGTCCCCACGATCACCATTAGGCGCCGGGCTCGGGTAATGCAGGTGTAGAGCAGGTTCCTCTGGAGCATCATGTAATGCTGCATAGTCAGGGGTGCCACCACCAGAGGATATTCACTGCCCTGACTCTTATGGACTGTGGTGGCATAGGCCAGGACAATTTCGTCCCATTCTGCCCGCTCATACTGCACACTGCGCTCATCAAAGCAGACCGTCATGGTCTGCTCTTCTGTGTCGAGAGTTTCGATGAAACCAATATCGCCATTGAACACGTCTTTGTCATAGTTGTTGCGGATCTGCATAACCTTGTCACCCTGGCGAAACAAGGTTCCGCCAAAACGCACCGCCGGACCGGCAGGATTGAGGGCCGCCTGCAGCTGCTCGTTCAGATAGTGCACACCCACCACGCCCCGAGTCATGGGGCTGATTACCTGAATCTGCCGGGGTGCGATACCGTAACGCTCCGGCAGACGCCGCCGGCATAGATCCACCACTGTTTCAGTGACTTTTTCCGGATCGTCCTCTTCCAGAAAAAAGAAGTCGCCTCCTGGTGTGTTCTGCAATTTTGGGGTACGGCCCTGATTAATTCGATGCGCATTGCTGATGATCATGCTATCTTGGGCTTGGCGGAAAATTCGGGTCAGACGCACTACCGGCACGGTGCTGCTGTCGATAATATCCCGCAGGACATTCCCCGCCCCCACCGGCGGCAGCTGATCCACATCACCCACCAGCACCACAACGGCTTCATCGGGTATGGCTTTGAGCAGATTGTGCATCAGGAAGATATCAATCATCGATGCTTCATCAATAATCAGCACATCACCATCCAGGGGGTGATGCTCATCCCGCTGGTATCCCTGGGGCGGTTTGAATTCCAGAAGCCGGTGAATGGTTCGCGCTTCCTGTCCTGTGGTCTCCGCCAACCGTTTGGCTGCTCTTCCTGTGGGCGCTGCCAGGAGTATGCGTTGGCCCATGCGTGAAAAAACTTTAATGATACCCTGAACCGTAGTGGTCTTACCTGTTCCAGGCCCTCCCGTCAGCACCAGGAATTTGGCCGCAGCCGCTTTTTCGATGGCATCTTTTTGGATGGCATCAAAAGTGATACCGCTGTCTTTCTCCACTTGGGAGATGATACCGGCAATGTCTAAGATCTGACACTGGTAAGGGGCCTGCATGATCTCTTGAATGCGGGCAGCCGTGCCAGTTTCGCTATAATAGACGCTGGGCAGATACACCGCCTCATCATCTGTGATTACTTTTCTGTCCAGAATCATTTCTTCCAGGGTATCCGTCACCAGAGAAGGGGGTACTTCCAGGACGGTGCAGACCTGATCGATCAGCACCGCCTGCTCAAGAAAACAATGCCCATCACCCGCCGCCTGATTCAGAATGTGGACAATCCCTGCCCGGCAGCGTGCCCCCGAGAGTGGATCAAAGCCGATACTCTGAGCAATTTTATCTGCGGTTTTAAACCCGATCCCCCAGATATCCTCAGCCAGACGGTACGGGTCTGCCTGAATGGCCTCAATACTGCCAGCGCCATAGGTCTTGTAAATGCGCACACCCAAAGAAACAGAAACTCCATACTTCTGGAGAAAAACCATCACATTCTTTACTGCCAGATGCTCTTTCCAAGCCTGGCAGATCATCTCCACCCGCTTGGGTCCAATCCCTGTAACTTCCAGCAGCCGGTCCGGTTCTTCTTCGATCACACGGAAGGTATCTGCACCAAATGCAACAACCAGTCGGTGGGCATTGACCGGTCCGATCCCTTTGATCAGACCGCTGGCCAGGTAGCGTTCCATATCGGCAGAATCTGCCGGAATTTCTTCTTGAAAACGCACTACCTGGAGCTGCTTGCCGAAACGACTGTCCATGCGCCAGTCCCCTTCCACAAGCAGCGCAGAGCCGGCCTGAATGCCCGCCAGGCTGCCCACCGCCGTGACCAGATCCTGGTACTCGCGCACTTTCAGACGCAGTACGCAAAATCCATTATCCGGATTTTCATAAACAATTCTTTCCACAATTCCGCGGATCTTCTCCACATTCTCATCCCCATGTCGTGATCCTGTTCATATTGTCCATCTGTCAGTCGACTTGTTCCTCCAGCTGATCCCTGTCCCAATACAAGAGTTGTTCATGGGCTCTTTCCTGGCGCCTGCGCAGTAATGAGCGAATCCAGAGAGCCAGCAGTCCGCTGACGAGCACGCCAAATAACAGTAAGAATACAGGTTCTGCCCAGAAAAACCGGATAAATACCGGGCGCAGGGCCAGATCATCGCTCATAATAACCGCAGATTCAGCCAGCTGTTCTCCATCGGCCAGCTCCCATCCGGAAAACCGGTAACCAAACTGCGGTTCAGCTTCCAGATGGACGGGCTGTCCAGCAAAGAACAACCCACTCCAAGGTTCTGTGCCATTGACCGGAATACCATTTAAGCGCACCGAATTTCCGTACATGGCATCGGTACGCAATGTCAGGATACAGGAGGCATCAAGGCCAAAAAACGCCTCGGTTTGGGAGCGCAGAAAGTCAGGTCGCATCTGAACAAATCTCCGCAGCACATCCACCGAAGCTTCCCAGGCCTCCATACTGCCGGGGCGCCGCCACCGCTGGATATGCCGGGGCATTTCCAGACTGATCAGCCCTTCCCAGTGGGCAATCCATGCCAGGGCATGCTCAGGCGAAAAAGTCGTGTGGAGGTGATAATCCAGACGGTTTAGATACCGGACACGAAAATCCGGATTTTCCATCAGCCTACGAAACATAATCGTCGACCAGGCGGGTGTGGGCCAGGCAGTGGATTCCCGAGCCAGCAATTCATACATATCGTAGTCTGCTTCACGAAACCCCGAATCCAGGTCGTTGATCAGCCAGCGCCAGCGGCCATCCGCTTGTTCTATGACGGTTCCAGTCTGAATTGGCTCGCGGATGCGCCAGAAGCGGACATTGTTGCCCGGCCAATCCTGATTGGCACTGTAGATGCTAACCGTCAAATAGTCCAGATAATTCTCCAGATCGATCTGACTCACTACCTCCTGGTAATGACCATCATCCACCAGACTGTGCTCAAACAGGTAATCCCGCAGCCGGTACCACAACAGGCGATCTTCCGGCAGACCGGCCAGGAGTCCTCCGTTGTTTTCTATCAGCACCACCTGATCCCGGGGTACTGTGTAATATTTTTCTATGTAGCGTTCGTCATAGCGTTCCCGTACATAATGAATGCCCCAGTAAACACCGTTGATGAAGACCACCACCGGCCGGGCCTCCTGAACATCCAACCCCAAATGACTCACAAGGCTTTGCCCCAGGACATCTCGCATAAACGCATGATAGAAATCCTGACCGCCGTTGCGCAGCAGCAACCGTTCATAAGTACGCGCTTCTCCCTCGGCAAAGAAAGCATAAGTAATGCTCCCCTCACCGTAGACTGTGCGAGAATAAATGCGCAGACTTTTCATAGGCTGTACCCGACTCCAGGCGCCGTGAATGCGCAAGCCGATCTCATGAGCAAAGCCCACGGTTCCCCGGGGATCCACCCAGGTCAGGTGGGCGGTACGCTCCCACTCCACACCCCGCTGGTTGTAATTGGCCGGGTGCTGACCGTAGGACCAGCGATCGGAGTTGTTGTCTGCATAGATCTTGCCCGGAACATAGATCCCCTCTTCATCTGAAAACAATCCCCCAGGATCTGTCGCAATGGCAAGAACCGGCAAGGTAAAGCGACTACGGATATCCGGAGCCGTAAAAAATGTCTCGGTAACCACCGGACTGGGTTCAGCCCCGCCGATCACATACCGGGCTCGTACCACGGTCGCTTTGAAAGGTTCCGCTCTGGGGGGCAGCCACTGCATATATCCCGGGACACGTTCCATGGTCGTTTCAATGTAGGCAATGTCCCCATCATGATCCGGTGCAAAAACAATGGGAATCGGCTCCTTGTACACACGAGCGTGTTGATCGGGTTCTGATCCATCCAAGGTATAGTAAATCACCCCGCCTGGAGCAGGCGGCGTCAGCACCAGAGAAAACTCCTGTTGGTAAAAACCACTGGTATGAGAAAACCGCGGGACCCGTGCCACCGGATTAGCGGCTGCCTGGGGCAAACCGGTTGTCAAAAAACCGATTGCCAGCAGTGCAGCGATCAGAATCCGTCCAGATCTACACATTTTGAACATAGCGACACTCCTGCTTGCCGAGATTCCATGCCTGGAGGCATGTGATACACTACTGTTCGGCTAAAATTCCGCCAATCCTGCTGCTGAGCCTGTTGGAATATCAGTTTTGGGCTAGTTCCTGCTAATAAAAACAGAGAGCCGAAGCTCTCTGTGCAGCGGCACCGTTATCGGTGTCTTAGCGCTTAAATACGACTTTACCGTCTACCATGGTCATGTTCACCTGGATGTCCTTAATGCTTTCTTCCGGACAGGTATAAATGTCATGAGAAAGGACAGCCAGATCCGCTACCTTGCCCGGTTCTATGGAGCCCACCTGGCTTTCTCGGAAAGCCAGCCAGGCACCGTTGACGGTAAACAGGCGCAGCATCTCTTCCCGGGAGATTTTTTCCTGATCCCCCAGGCTGCGTCCCTGGCTGGTTTTGCGGGCCACAGCTGCATACATACCGATAAATGGATTGTAGTGAGCAGAAGTCATGTCTGAATTGGCTGCCACCACAATATTGTGATCCAGGTAACTGCGCAGGGGCTTGAAATGTTCAATCCGTTTCTGGTCCAGTACATCAAAATAAATGTCGCCCTCCACGAACATAAATCCGGGCTGAAGGGATACGCCGATGTTGTAGTCTTTCATCTTCTGCAGTGCCTCCGGTGTTGGCAGATAGCCATGCACAATGTTATGGCGTACATCATCCCGGGGATACTTCTCTTGGGCTTCAACGAAAGCATTGACAGCAATATCCTGGGCCTCATCCCCGCAGGTGTGAACGCCGATGGACCACCCCATGCGGTGAGCCCGGATAAAGAGGTCTTTCATAACATCGGCTTTAAAACGCGGGTTGCCCCGGCTGTGCGTTCCATCAATCCAGGCATCGTACATCATGGCGGTCTTGCTGCCCACGCCGCCATCGATGGCCAGTTTCAACGCCCCCATACTCAGCCACAGATCCCCAAAACCGCTGTCGATGCCAATGTATTTGAGAATTCCATCCACTTCATCTGTGCTGTAACCTTGCATACCGTAGCATTCCGGCATCATGTTAATCCGGATGGGCAGCCGGCCTTCTTTATGCATTTTCCGATAGGCCCGCATGGTATCCACATCGATGCCCGGGTCGACGATGCTGGTGATTCCATATTTTAAGTATTCCTGCATGGCCAGATCCAGATAATATTCGATCCGGCCGATTCGATCCTCATGGGAGCGTTGGGGCATAACGGCTTCAATCAGTGTCCAGGCGCCATTGCGAAGCACACCCGTAGGTTCACCGGTCTTCATGTCCCGATCAATAATCCCCCGCTCCGGATCCGGCGTATTGCGATCAATTCCCGCCAGGGCCAACGCCTTGCTGTTGACTACAGTGCGGGCAAACAGGCGATCCAGGATTACCGGATGGTCCGGGGCCACCTCATCCAGATCCCAGCGGGTGGGCATCTGGTATTCCCGAAACTGGCTCTCAATCCAGCCTCCACCTTGAATCCATTCCCCCTCTGGGGTTTCTTTCACTTTCGCAGCCAGACGTTCTTTCAGTTCAGCAATGCTTTCTGCACCAAAGAGCATCACCCCGTCTAAGAGTACCCCGGCGGGATGAACATGGTTATGGGAATCATAGATTCCGGGGATCACAGTCTGTCCAGCCATATCCAGGACCTCTGTATCGGGCCCGGCCAGCGCCATAATCTCTGCCTCTGTGCCGACAGCAGCAAATCGGCCAGCCTGAATCGCTGCCGCCTCAACAATTCGGTTCGTGGCATCAACCGTCAGAATTTTCCCGTTCTTGATAATCAAGTCTACACATCCGCTGTTTTTACTCTGCACCCTTGTACCCCTCCTTTGGAAAATGCTTCCTGTTTCATAAACATTCGGCATACGCTTCCCCATCCCTGCCTAAATCGACTCCGGTCTGTCCGCAGCTTCCAGGGGATAGACCACACGAAATGCCTCGCACACCACAGGCATGTCAAGAGTAAACTCCCGCCCAATCCGCTGGCATTCTGCTGTAAAAAAAGGAATATGGACACTGCGCCAGTAGCTAAGGCTCCCGTCTCCTTCCCCTTCCTGGCGAGCAAAGTCAGCCGTGACCTCCCCATAGGGCACCACAGCCACCTGGGTGGTTTGAATAATGCAGCGGGCCGTACCATCCCACCCGGTTACGATGCTGTAATTACCGATCGCTGGGACTTGATCGCCATCGTGAAGCAGTGCCCAAAGACACGATGCTGTACCGCGTTTTTGCCCGGCCAAGACCAGACCGGCCAGCTTATCAGCAACCGTTTCTGTCAGTTCAAAATGCCAGGCAGAATAGGTTTTATCTGTACTTCTTGAATCTTCACCCAAACTGGCTAGATAAGCCTGCCACATGGTGTCAACCGATGGATGATTACTCATTGTGCTCTCCAATCTGCCCGGTCTTGATCCAGGCGGCAATATCATCCACCACCACTTTCGCCACATTCCCGGGCGTCATGTATTCATCGGGGTGGGGAGCACCTGCTCCGGCAATAAATAAATGATTCAATGCCGGGTATGATCGGTAGCGAGCTGCCGCGTAACCGGCCAGCGCTTCCTGCCAGGCCCGAAAGTCGGTCATGGTAACCTGATAGTCCCGCTCACCCTGGAGAATCAGCAGCGGTTTTTGCGCCCCCCGGGCTTCATCTGCCGGGTCGTAGGCTTTTAAATACAGCCAGTAGGCTGCGGGCATGCCAAGGGGAAGATCTCCAGCGGGAACGTCGGTGCTGAGATTGGGATCTTTTACCCGGGCAACCTGCTGGGTTAGTTTTTCCACTTCTGCCCGTTCAGCATCCGTAACATCTTCTTTAATACTCAGCAAATAAGTGACTTGCTCTAAAATCAGATCCTCCAGGGGACGCGGCGTACCGGCCAGCAGGATCAGGCCGGCGATCTGTTCTGCTTCACTGGCAATCCGGGGGGCAAGAATCGCTCCCAGACTGTGGCCCAGGACATAGATCCGGTCCGGATCAGCCTCGGGGGTTTCCCGCAGGAGCGTGACAGCCGCGACCGCATCCTGCACCGTCTCTTCATCAGGGGTTAAAGTATCCAGCATACCGGCAATTTTCTGACCATGCTCTTTAGTTCGTTTTTCATATCGTAAGACCCCAATACCCTGGGAGGCCAGACCCCAGGCCAGATCCTGAAACGGTCGATTGGGACCGATGGTTTCATTGCGGTCATTGGGACCGGACCCATGGACCAGAACAATAAAGGGGAAAGGCCCCCCTCCTGCTGGAATGGTCAGGGTTGCCGGCAGTGCCCATTCGCCGCTGCCCACCAGAAGCTCATGCTCGCTGAAGAGTGTCTCATCGGCATACGCCGGCGGTTCGTAAAATTGGGCGAGATAATCAGACTGCTGGAAAAAGAGCCCGGCAATCTGTTTCTGGGCGGTAAAAACCAGACGGGTATCCAGATAATAGCTGCCCATTTGAATTGTGACAATAACGATCCGATAGGGAGGCTGGAGTTCCTGTCGCTGCTCCGCTGAACGAATGTATGAACCCAGCTGTACCTGGAGCTGCACCCAGATCTCCTCCAGCTGATCTTGACTGATCGCCGCTGCCATCTGGGTGTCAAAATTGCTGAAAGCATCTTCGTAGCGTTCCTCCGCCAAAGCGAGAATAAAGGCGGATGCTAGCGCTGCCGCTTCTTCTTCACTAGGTGGCTGGGGCGCTGTCTGACAGCCCGCTGCGGAGAAAACCAATATCAGGATCAACAGTATACTTAACTGTTTGCGCATATCCAACACTTCCTTCCTGGAGTCTGCGATCAGGGTGTGTATGTGGATGGCTGGAAGAAGAGTCCGGCAATCTTTTCATCGCCATCGAAGACAATGCGGATATCGATATAGGCTTCGGCAAATTCTCCAGTAACAATAACGATTTCATAAGGATTTTGTGTTTCCCGCTCCTGTTTTACCTCTTCAACATAGGCACCCGCCTGCTGCTGCACTGTGTTCCAGGTCAGAATCAGATCATCCAGAGGCAGGGCCTCTGCCATGGTAGCATCAAAATATGCAAAAGCATCTTCATACTCCTCCGCAGCCAGATGGGCAACAAACTCACTGGCCTTCTCCCCCCAGGCATCTTTTCCCGCATCCGGATCTGCCGGCGTGCAGGCAACCAGGAGCAGGGCTAGAACAACAAGAAAAACAAGCTTCTTTTTCATCGAATAATTCCTCCTTTTTTTATGATCCAATCAGCCATTAAGCATACCCGCTGCAGATCAGGCGCCTCTGTCTTAAGTAAACCAGACCCAGACTCCCAGGTCAAGGCAAAATTGCAGAATGCGTACACCCGCTTCATATTGCATGTAATCCAATTCTGTAATTATCCCGAAGTATTGCCTTGTTTCTTCCCTGTTTTTAGGATATACTCATATTAGTGAGCACTTAAATAATTTTAAAAGGGGGTAAAAGAATGCTTGTCACGAAAAAGGCACCTGAATTCAAAGCCAAAGCCTTTCACAAGGGCGAAATCAAAGAAGTAAAATTAAGTGACTACGAAGGCAAATGGGTCGTTCTGTGTTTCTACCCCGGAGACTTTACCTTTGTCTGACCCACGGAGATCTCACACATAGCCGTGGGCTATGGCAAACTCCAGGAACTGGGCGTGGAAGTTATGTCCGTAAGTACCGACAGTGTGCACTCCCACAAAGTTTGGAATGAAACTGAACTGTCCAAAATGGTGGACGGCGGCGTTCCCTTCCCCATGGTATCGGACCAGGGCGGGAAAATCGGTTCACTCTATGATGTGTATGATGTGGATGCCGGTGTGAATATTCGCGGGCGTTTTCTGATCGATCCCAAAGGCATCATCCAGGCGGCAGAAATCCTCAGCCCGCCGGTCGGCCGGAATCCCCATGAACTGCTGCGCCAAATCAAAGCCTACCAGCACCATCAGAAAACCGGCGAAGTGATCCCTTCCGGCTGGACTGAAGGTGGTCAGACCCTGAAACCAACACCCCAGATGGCCGGCAAAGTATGGGAAGTTTGGCAGCCTCCCAAAGACTAATATCCCACACTACCATGAAAAGAGACAGCCCGGGCTGTCTCTTTTTTACTTATATATGCTCTATGGCTACGAACGCCGGTCAATTCCTCGCCCATAGGCGATTGCATGACCTAGACCTTCTATAAACTGAAAACCCAGTCCAATCAGCAACCAAGGCAGAAAATCCGGCACTAGCAAGATACCCAGCTCCCAGGAAAAACCGCGCTGGAGTACCGTCCGGGATACAATGGGAACAATGTAAATCACAGCAAGCGGCACCAGCAGATTCCCCCAAATGGCCAGCATCCGGCGCAAGTACGAGAGGCGTCCCGGCCAGAAAAGCAGCTTGAAAATTTTCCCGAGATTGCTCAGTACCGAGATGATGAACAACACACCGAATAACCGATAGATCCAGTACAATGTCAAGCGGTCGGTGACGGTTTGCTCCGTCAGGATAGAAACAATCCCTTCCACCAGGTCGGGATAGAGAAATACCGCGCTGATCAGATGATTCTTGTTCACCAGCACAGCGATACTGTACTCATCCTCGGGCAGGATCAGCGCATCGGATACATACCCAGGGAGTGATCCCCCGTGATGCACCGCCGGCCGTTCGGCGTAGGTTCCAGTCATCCAACCCATGCCATAGGGAACCAGATCCCCCGGTGCGAGCATCCCTGCAATCCCCTCCGGGGAAACCCCCAGGGCTGGGTCCCGGGTGCGGACCGCCTCCAGAAAAAGCGCCAGCTCTGCTGCGGAGGCGCTGATGTAACCAGCCGGCAAATCATACTGGATAAAGGGCTCTTCCCTTTCTCGGGAAAAACCAAAGATGGTAATGTGGCCAGGCACATCCACTTCACCCCGGGCCGATGCACCGGTCATGCCCAGGGGTGCAAATATGTGGTTTGTCACATAGTCGCCATAGGATTCACCGCTGATCAGCTCAACCAGATACCCTAAAAGTGAGTAATTGGGATTAAAATAGGCAAAAACTTCACCAGGTGGATGGGAAGGTGTCATGCCATTCATCGCCTCAACCAATTCTGCTGCTGAGGCCGTAGGCAGCAAATCCGCCATGAAATCAAATTCTGTCATACCGCTGGTATGATGCAGCAAATGCCGGACTGTAATGGCATCGGATACTGAAAACTCAGGGATGTAGGTGGATACCGGCTCATCCAGGTCCACCAAACCCTGTTCCACAAGCTGCATCACCGCCAGAGCCGTAATGGGTTTGGTTGTCGAACCAATGTAGAAACGGGTGCTCTCGGTCACGTCGCTACCCCAGGTACGAGCATAAACCGGCTCACCCCGATGGAGCACTGTGACCGACCCGGCCGGAATTTTCATGGTTTCCTCGTACCGGGCAATATACCGGTCCAGCTCAGCGGCTGGTGCTGGATCCTCTGCAGCCAGCCAAGCACCGGATATCAGTGTCACCATCAGCAAAGCGATCATCAGTCCCTGC
>CAZDAI010000001.1:0-55307 GCA_964503545.1 uncultured Candidatus Sumerlaeota bacterium | reverse complement strand
TGCTCGCGCTTCATTTTCGGCTACAGGACCTGACTTAGAATTAACTGCTCCCGGGGTATCAATATATTCAACAATACCGGGAAGCCGGTATGCATTGGCTAGTGGAACATCCATGGCAGCACCTCACGTTGCCGGTGCGGCAGCATTGATTTGGGCGAAAAACCCAGGATTCTCGAATGTTCAAGTACGTGGTGCGCTGCGAGAAAGTGCAGAACAGGCAGGCTCTACTGCTCATTACGGATATGGTGTCATCAACCTGAGCAGTTTGATTCCTCAGGAAACTCCAGCTAATCCTGAACCAGCAGCCAGTTTCGATCTCCGGATCACATTGACAGTAGGTTCTAAGAAGACAGTTGTCAATGACAAAACGATGATCTTGGATGTTGAACCTTATATCGATGCACAGGCTCACAGAACTATGCTTCCTATTCGATTTGTCTCAGAAAACATGGGTGCAGATGTCTCTTGGAATCAAGATAAAAAGCAAGTTACGATCAAAGGGAATAATCAGTCTGTGGTATTGACGATTGGCTCCAAAGTTGTTTATGTAAATGGGCAAAAAAGGATCTTGGATGTTACGCCAGTTGTTTCGGGGGGGAGAACCTTCGTTCCGATTCGATTTATCAGTGAAACATTGGGAGCTGACGTTAGCTGGCAGAGTACTGTTCGTAAAGTAATCATCGAGAGATAACTAATTAGCTGCTTGATCGGGAATTTCCGAGAAAGTAGAGCCAGACCCATAGTAAAAAACCTCCTACCCCCAGGAGGTTTTTTGCTATATAATGATGAAGCAGATAACGGATGAATCTGTATAGAATATTTGATAAGATAGTAATAAGACATACATTAGACATACATCAGGAGGAGTGGCAATGGTTCATCGTAAACAGTTCCTTCGATTTGGTCTGCTAGTTACAGTTATTACATTTATCCTACTGGCATTTGCAGTCCGGGTAATTCTCGGGACACCTCTTGAATCACGAAATTATATAGCTTTCCTTGTATTCTCGTTAACAGCCGGCAGCATTACCTCATTGCTAGTATTCTTTGAAGCCAGAATTGCTGCAGGGTTGTTCATCATTGGATTGGGACTTGGTTTTATTGAGATGTACCGTATCTTTTCTCGCGATATGGCAGGTTGGGGTGATCTGATTGGCCTATTCTCTCTTTTTTTCTGGGCAGCAATTGGATTAGGTCTGGGCCTGCTCGCACAAGCCGGCATGAAATTCTTCAGGAAAAAGAAATCAAAGGCCTAAGCAGTGTGAGCTTCCGTAGTGGTTTTAGGATAAGCCGAAGGACTAGTATTTTTCGAGATCATTCTTATCTTCCTTTTTTAACTCATCAATTCTTTGGAATAAAACATACACGAGAGCAATTGAAAAACAGAAAATGACTGCGATCAGAACATACTTATGAATGGCGGGGATCTGTTCGCCATAGACACGAAATATTGTGATTAGATTGAAAGCCTGATAAACAATCCATGTTAAGATGATTCCAACGATTATCACAGGTGCAAGAAACTTTTTATTCATTGCCGATGCCCTCCATGTTTCAAATGAAGATATAATTCAGCAGAATTCTATGAAAACCTTCTAGACCGGTAAAGACTGTGAGAAAGCGTAGAACAATATTTGCTGACAAGGGGTGAGCTAGGATGGATGATTTCTATCTAAAATGTCCGTACTGCGATTCGGGAACGCTCCTCCTGGCAGAGATGGATGGGGCTGAATGTGATGCATGCGGGAAGAACTTCGATGTTCGAACTGAAGTTCTTTCAGGAAAAGATTTCGAAATTGCTGATGGAAAGTTCATTTCCGCACTGCGTATTGCAGTACGTCATGGTTGGCATGACGAGATCAATACGTTGCTTGAGGGCGGATACGATATTAACCGGATTGATTTTGACGGCAAAACATGCCTGAAATATGCTGTGGATCACATTGGTTTGGATAACCAGGAGGTTTTCGTAAATACCGCATTGCTACTGATCGAACAAGGTGCCGATGTCAATATTTGCGATAGTGTGGGAAATTGTCCCCTGCACTCAGCTGTTCGGTATATCTGCCTGCCCGTTGTGAATAGTTTGATTATGCATGGTGCAAATGTGAATGCTGTTGGCGAAGATGGAATGACGCCTCTCCACTATTGCGGAGAGCCCTATGACTATTTGGAAGAAGAGCTGCATGAAGAAGCAATGTTTGCTGATGACCCTGAATATCTTAAAACCATTGAGCATCGACAGGAGGAGATTGCACTCACTCTGCTCTCTGCCCGAGCAAATCCAAATATTCAGCAGCTAAAAGGATGGACGCCGTTAAGCAGGATTGCTTATCTAGGAGGAAATCCAAATGTAGTAAAATTGTTGATCGGGCATGGGGCAGATAGAAATCACATTGCCGATAGTGGTTTTTCACCATTAGGCTACGCTCGTTCAAAAGCAAGTATCAGTCCAAGGCATGCTGCTGTAGCGAAAGTACTGGCCGAGTCTGGAGCCGCTGATCGAAGACCCGGGATGTGTTTTGTCGCAACAGCAGTTTATGGAAATGAGGACACCAGTCCCGTCATGATTTTAAGATGGTACCGAGATCACATACTGGCTAATGATCCACGGGGTAGAGCATTTATCGGGCTGTATAATGCACATGGGCCAAAAGTGGCCGAAATTGTTGTACGGATCCCTATACTGCGAAAAACTGCAGCAATCGCATTGAATCAGCTGGTGGGTAGAATAAAATATAAATATGATCTGACAAAATGGGGTGATTGAATGAAACGAGTGGATGAGCGCGATATCATGTTTTCAAGACTTAACTATCAGGAAGGCTCCGATGCGTATAAAGATTATTACAGTCGTAATCCGCATAAAGAAGAAAGCGATAAAAAACTGCGTGAGCCACCAATAATTGAGGGTAATCCATCCTATGAACCCTATATAACACCCATTGGTGATGCTGTTTTTCGCTTCTTAGCCGATATTAAAAAATTCGCTGAAGGAGATGTTGTCAAACCTTCAGTTGCTGTTGATCCCGGTTGATTAACAGAGATTCTAAAAGGGATGGCCAAATACTATGGAGCTGTGCTCGTCGGTATTGCCCGACTCAATCCCGATTACTATTATTCTCACAGAGGCAGAGATGCTTCGATGTACGGTCAGAAGATCGATAAATACCACAAGTATGCAATTGTGTTTGCCCATGAGATGGATCGCGAAATGATTAATGAAGCGCCGTTTGCTCCGGAGGCTGTCGAAGTAACGAAGGGTTATCTTTCGGCTGCGGTAACAGGGATGGCTCTTAGCTATTATCTGCGCGAACTGGGCTATGAAGCCAGAAACCATATGGATGGCAACTATCTGCTCCCCCTTCCCAAACTGGCGGAAGATGCTGGATTAGGAGAAATCGGGAAGATTGGCGTGCTGGTGACACGCAATTTTGGTCCGCGGATCCGGCTGGGTGCCGTTACGACAGATGTTGACTTGATTGCGGACGAACCACATACATTTGATATGCTTTCTTTCTGTAATATTTGCAACAACTGCGCTCTTCGGTGCCCTTCCCAAGCTATCCCTCTGGATTTGGCTAGTAAAGAAGATCATAAGAAAATTTCAGATGACCTGTGCTATTCTGTCTGGAAGAGAGTATTTACAGATTGCGGAATCTGCCTTGCCTCATGCCCCTTTTCCGGAACCAGTGAGGCATTGAAATCCATAGAACCGCCGTATGATCCAGAGCAAGTCCGGGGCATCATTGAAACCCATAATCAGGAGCTTCATAAAGCGCGAATGGACCCGAAGCGTCCCTACCCCTGGCTTGATCGTGAGGAAGGTTGGTAAACTAGAAAGCGCCCTGCAGGGCGCTTCCTCTCTCATGGGATAAAGGGCTGAGTTGATCCTATGCATTTCTGCGCAGGATTTGTCCGGCCTTTTCTAAAGTGTGGCTGCCTTCATGGATCGTCATTACTCCATTTACCATTACATATGGGATCCCAGTTGGATACTGGTGAGGATCCGCATAAGTTGCCTGATCAGCAACTTTATCTGGATCAAAGATGACGATATCAGCTTTCATTCCTGGAGCTAGAAAACCGCGATCGTGGAGACCTAATCGCCAGGCTGGTAAAGATGTCATTTTTTTAATGGCAAGTTCAAGAGGCAGAACCTGTTTTTCTCTGACATAATGTCCGAGAATTCTTGGAAAAGTTCCGTAGTGGCGGGGATGAGGTTTGCCATTGCCCAAGACACCATGAGGGGAGAGAGAGTTACCATCACTGCCCACCATGATCTGGGGATGTTTTAGAAATGCTTGGATATCCTCATCAGACATAGCAAAACTCACCATGCCGACTTCTCCATCATCATCTGCCAGTAAATCGATAACCACATCCACAGGATCTTTCGTTAATTTTGCGGAGATGGCATCGACACTCATGCCTTCAAATAGCCTGTTATGATCTTTTGAGACAGATGCAATAATGATTTTGTCCCAATTGCCCCTGGTTTTTCTTCGGGCGGTAATTTCTTCTGCGAGTCGCGCTCTGATTGCTGGATCCTTCAACCGTTCTATGAGTTTTGTACGGCCACCTTCATGCACCCACTTAGGCAGAAACATTGAGAGACCGGTGCTTGTTGCTTCATAAGGATACACGTCTCCTGATACATCAATGCCTTCTGATCGGGCCTGTTCAATTAAGGCCAAAATCTCTTTTGATTTCCCCCAGACCTGACTTCCAGCTGCTTTTACATGGGACCAGTGGATGGGGGCCTTGGTTTGTCTGCCAATATGGATTGCTTCTTCGCCGGCCTCCAGAACTTTTGCCCCCTCATCACGGATGTGACTCACGTAAATACCATGATGGTCGCTTACTGTTTGCGTAAGTTTTACCAGCTCATCTGTGTCTGTGTAACAGCCCGGAGGATAAATCAGGCCAGTGCTCATGCCAAAGGCTCCATCCGCCATTGCCTCCGCCAGAAATTGTTTCATCTTTTCAATTTCGTTTTCAGAAGCGGTCCGGTTATCATACCCAACGATGGATTTTCTGATTGTGCCATGCCCAACTAAAGCAGCAAAGTTCACTGAACATCCCTGCTTTTCAATGAAATTTAAGTATTCTTTTAGACTGCGCCATTCAATTTTCAAACCTAAGTTTTCAAATTTATAGCGAATTTCCTCAATGGCATCGTTCGCAATCGGCGCTGAAGAATTTCCGCAATTTCCGGTTACTTCAGTGGTCACTCCTTGACGAATCTTACTTTCAGCGAAGGGATTAACAGGCAGGGTGGTGTCTGAATGGGTATGCATATCAATAAATCCTGGCGCTACAGCCAGCTCCTTTGCGTCAATAATATTGCGAGCGGATTCCGATACATTGCCCACTTTGCTTATTATTCCGTCTGTAATCGACACATCCCCATAAAACCATGAGTTTCCAGAGCCATCGAATATATAGCCGTTTTTTATGATCGTATCAGCCAAAAGAATACCCCCTTGATTATCCAATTATGTCAGTGATTATCCATCATGGCCACAGTATTTGTATCTGAATCGGGGCCAAATACTCGATAGTAAGGAAATTACCATTACTGCACTGTCACTATTATAGCAGACTTCAGGACGGATTTGGAATTGGATTACGATATGACCATAACTCCATGGCAAGCTAATTATTATCACATCGGTAAATATTTTTTCAATATGTCAGTAGTTGAAATAGTTAGACAGGTAAATATTTGAATCCTGTTGAATAATAGCAAAGATATGCCCCGGGGCCGATGTGGATTAATATTCTGGAGGGACCATTACGATGAACAAAACTGAAAAAAAAATGATCCAGGCCTATTGGAAAGAATCTGGCGGTACACTAATTGAAGATTTCTTTATTGCCACCACAGAGAATGGTGAGGCGATTACTGCAGATGCCATCATTCTGCTGCCAGACGGACTAAAAAGGGATAGTCGCGACAAAGAGGTTCTCGGTCGTGAGGCAATAATTATTTACGCAGTGGAAGGCAGCCCATCGGTATCCCTCATTGGTATGGCTACCATCGGTGCAGTACTTCTTGAAAAGAATCATGGAGCGAAGGCAACACTCATCGTCATTCTCAGCACGAAGGAAGATCATACAATCAGCAAATTCATGGAGAATAACCCCAGTATCCGACTTGTGGTATATGATCCGAAAGAGCTCTCCTTGAGTCGTACAGAAAACGAGGTCTCTTTGGGAGAACGATCTTTCCGCTTCATCTGCAATATCGAACCGCTGCGTGATTATGTAACCGGTCAGATTAGGGAATTCTATCCTGATCAGGAGTATCGAGGTACTGCACCATTGCATAAGTATGGGAAAGGACCATTCTGTGTGTTTACGATTCCGATAACTGTGAGTGGAGCGAACGGTATTTATGCTGTAGTTGGTGAAAACGAAGTTCTGTATGTTGGCGCTACTGATGATTTGTATGATAAATTTCATTTTCAATATGGCCATATCCAACCAAGAGACTGCTACAGCGGTGGACATCCTGAACAGTGCAGGATGAACCACCTGGTTATGAGTGAAGTAAAAGAGGGGAAGAGTCTAAAACTATATTTTCTAGAAACACGCGAAAAAGATGCTTTGCAGATGGATCTCGTTCGCACACTGAAACCAAAATGGAACATCCATGGGAAAAGAGCCCCGAGACAAAGATTCCCCTTAGATGTTGGCGGGCTAACTGGATTCATAACTGGTGAATGGGCGCTAAGAGGGCTTGTTCCGGGCAGACGGTATAAGGATCTGACTGAACATTTGAGAAATGTCGATAGTGACGAAATCACCTTAAAATATGAAGAAATTGAGGACATTATTCAGCGTAAACTACCACCTTCTGCATACAAGTACCTGGCGTGGTGGTCCAACGGTAATCGAACCCAGGCGGTCGCTTGGCTTGCAGCCGGATGGCGCATTAAGGGAGTTGATCTGGGGAATTCAGTAGTATTCCGGAGGGTAGATAAATGAACAAAGCATTATTGGAATTAGTGTATGAAGCTGCCAGTATCCAAAGGTGGAATGATCATATCCGGCCACATAAGGGATTTACTGAACTCGATAAGCAAGGACATAAAATGTATTTTGCTTATATTTTGGGTAAACTGGAGGAACTCGCCAATGATGTTTCATTGGACTGGTCCTATCTGATTGAAGGAGGAATATTCGAATTCCTGCACAGGATTATCGTAACTGATATTAAACCGCCAATATTTTACAAACTGATGGAGAAAAAGCGTGAAGAACTCAATCAGTGGGTGCTATTGGAATTGGAGGAAAGAGAAGTTGCCCTCCCAGAAGGATTTAGAGACAGATTTGCAGCTTATATGTTGGAACCTGAAGCAAATCGGCTTGAGAAGAGAATCCTCAAGGCCGCTCATTATCTGGCGACCAACTGGGAGTTTAAATTCATTTATCACATGAGTGCTGGGCTGTATGGTCTGGATGAAACGAAACTGAAAATCGAAAGCGAGATTGAAGAACATTACAACATTTCAGGGGTGCAAAAACTTAGTCTGAGTAAAAAGACTAGCAGCTTTCTTGATCTCGTTGGTCAATTGCGTTTTCAACAACGGTGGGCTCAATCTCCGCGCATTCCTGAGACATCTGTTATGGGGCACATGTTAATTGTTGCGCTGATGGCATATTTTTGCTCACTTGAAATAAATGCATGTTCTGGGCGATCAGAGAACAACTTCTTCGGCGGGCTATTCCATGATCTACCGGAAGTTCTGACGCGAGATATTGTATCTCCCGTAAAACGTGCAGTCAAAGGATTAGACATATTGATCAAGGATATTGAGAGCAGGCAGGTTGAGGAGCAGATTCTGCCTCTCATACCTGCAGAACTGCATGCCAAGATACGTTACTTCACAGAAGATGAATTTGAATCAAAAATTATTATTGACGGCCACATTATGAAGGTTACGAGTGATCAGATCACACGCCAATACAATGACGGAAGCTATGATCCTCTCGACGGCGAGATTCTTCGGGCCTGCGATCAGCTGGCAGCGTATCTGGAAGCGGCAATGTCGCTCCAGCATGGAATCCGATCAAGCCATATAGTAAATGCGTTTGAGGCTTTGCAAAAGGATAACAAGACACTGGTGGTTGGCGGCATTAATTTCGGAGCCCTTTACAGTTTGTTTTAACGAGGATACGAAAAACTCTCCCCTGCCATTGGCCAGAAGGAGAGTTATTTGTAGTGTCAGAGAAGTTTGTATGATATATCATGAAATTTTTGTGTGCACCAGTGACACGATTCCATCTTTTTGAGCCCGCGAGGCATTAAGGAGTTCGGATGCATCCTCATTGAGCCTCTGGGCTTTTTCTTTGTCTTTCATAGACATGGTGTTGATCCGAACATTCATTGCAGCACCTTCAACAGCACAGTGCGCCAACAAGGCGCTGACTCCAGCATCCGATATCGCGTTGGTATTTCCGTATTCTGCAGCTAGGCGAATATAGGGATAAAGTGTGACAGCCAATTTTGCCACACTGAGGGGGACCTCCGCGGATTGCATATAAGCGGTTTGGATAGCACAGCTACGTTGAAATTTTTCTTCTTCGCAAGTTTTCGGCATCTTGAAGGCATTCATGACACAGGCAAAGGCCGCACTATCTTCATCCATGAATCGGTAGAACTGGGCTAATAATTCAGAGAGTTCAAAGGATCTGTGTTTGAATTCCAGCTTCTTTTCAGTCAGCACTTCAGCAAAACACTTCTTGTCAATTGTAAGTGCATAGACCATCTGAATTAAAGCAACCGATTGAACGCCACACCAGGCAGACATTGTGCCACCACCAGGAGTAGGAGCATCGGAAGCTACGGTTTCAATAAATTCAGTCAGAGTCATATCTTTAAACTCCAGACTCATTTGCTGCACCTCCTGCAGACCGGATGAGTGAGCCTTCTCGGACAACGATCTGGCCTTTTTTAAAAACCGTATCAACATGGTTAATGCCAAAATGGTATATTAAATATTGTTCATTGGGCGCGTCCATAATCAGAATGTCGCCCTGTTTGCCGGGTTCAATGCTGCCTACCTGATCTTCGCGCTTAATGGCGCAGGCTGCATTAATTGTCATGCCATTGATGATCTCAGCGGGTCTCAATCCCATACCCAAACATGCGTGAATCATCACCGACTGAACGGCTTCTGTTGGACAGGATCCCGGATTGTAGTCCGAAGCCAGTGCTACGGGCAGGCCCATCTCAATCATTTTTCTTGCTGGAGCATAGTTTTTGAGTTTCAAATAGAAGGATGTTCCCGGTAAGAGAATCGGGATCGTACCTGATTCTCTCATTTTTTCAATACCCTGATCAGATACAGCGACAAGATGTTCAGCGGTTATTGCACCGATCTTTGCCGCCAGTTCCCCGCCACCCATCGGTTCAATTTCATCTGCATGAATTTTTATGTCCAGGCCGTGGGACTTGCCGTGTCTGAGGATTTTTTCACTCTCTTCTACAGAGAAAACACCATGCTCGCAGAAACAATCAATAAATTCGGCCAGATGGTGTTGTGCGACATATGGAATGACCCTATCAAGCATTAAGGTAATGTATCCCTGACGATCATGCTTGAATTCTGGAGGAATGGCATGGGCACCCATGTACGTTGCAACGGTATCCATCGGGTGTGTGATGTCCCGAATAACCTCAAGACACTTGATTTCATCAGCAAAATTCAGTCCGTATCCCGACTTGATCTCAACGGTTGTTGTCCCCCATAGCAGCATCGTATCCAGGGTCTTTCTCAATTTTTGGCTTAATTGAGAGCGGTCTGCCTGGCGAGTGGCATGGACCGTGTTCAGAATCCCCCCGCCTTGCTTCAATATTTCCAGATACGGGACACCGTTTAGTTTCATTTCCAGCTCATGTTCTCGCGAACCGTAATGAACAGCATGTGTGTGTGGGTCAACCAACCCCGGCATAACCGTTTTGCCCAATGCATCGATTACTTCTGTGTCTTTCGAAAGATGTTGATCTCCATCTCCCGGGCCTACATCCAGGATGAGTCCTCCTTCGAGAGCAACATAACCGCCATGAATGATTTGCAGGTCATTCAAGTCTGCGCCTTTCTTTGGACTGCTACCAGCACATGTAAGGATGTGTCCCCGTTTGATCAGTACATCAGCCATGGTGTCACTCCTATTCGCCTAGTTTGTATTCTAGAACCTGGTCCATACGAAAGTTTTCCAATTGCAGATAGTATTCGAGAGAGGCAATCAGGGCAGCGCTTGGGACTAAGCCAACAACCTCACTGCCGACCACGGAAACGCCATAGCGTCGGCACTCCATTTTTACCATTTCAAAAGCCTGATAGATTGCTGTTTTTTCAAAATTGACCAGGTTCATGGATATTTGCACAATCCCACGATCTTCAAGTTTTACTGCCATTGCTTTAACAAAACGCAGTCCCCCACCGATAAAGCGGATTTTCTTAGCGATCGCATTGGCGATCTCCATGTTGTCGGTGGCGAGATTGATATTATACGCAATGAGAAAGAATCTGGCGCCAATGACTGTGCAACCTGACTTAGCATTCATCTCTTGAGGACCGAAGTCCGGTGCCCATTCATCCTTCTTGATTTTTTCAAAGAATCCCTCGTACTCACCTTTGCGGATGGTAGGCAAATTCTTGCGTTCCGGCTTGCTGGCGGCCTCCTCATAGAGATACACCGGAATATTCAATTCTCTACCGATTCGCTCACCGACGCGCCGAGCAATATCTGAGCACTCTTCCATGGATACATCACGAACAGGAATGAAGGGACATACATCCATGGCGCCAATGCGAGGATGCCCGCCGCTGTGTTTAGACATATCAATAACTTCAGCTGCTTTTTTGGCCAGCTGGAAAGCTGCCTCGGCTACCTCATCAGGGGGACCGATAAATGTGACAACAGTACGGTTATGATCATTATCCGGGGCATAGTCCAGCAAAGTTACCCCTGGCGCAGAGCGGACAACATCAATAATTGCTTCCACCTCTTCAGGATTCCTAGCAGCAGAGAAGTTCGGAACGCATTCAACAATTTTTGCCATACCATAGACCTCCTTGCTATTTTTTCATCGGCACCCGTACGCCATGTTTTTCTGCAAAGTCCATTGCATCTTGATAGCCTGCGTCGGCATGACGAATGACGCCCATGCCCGGATCGCTGGTCAGAACCCGTTCCAGTCGTTCAGCCATCTCAGGAGTACCATCTGCACAAATGACCATTCCTGCATGGATTGAATAACCGATTCCGACTCCACCACCATGGTGAACGGAAACCCATGTTGCACCATTAACAGCATTAATCAAGGCATTGAGGATGGGCCAGTCGGCTACAGCATCTGTTCCATCTAGCATCCCCTCTGTTTCCCTGCGGGGGGATGCAACTGACCCACAGTCCAGATGATCGCGCCCGATAACGATCGGTGCTTTTAGCTCTCCCTTTGCAACTAACTCATTCAAAGCGAGACCAAATTTTGCTCTTTCACCATAACCCAGCCAGCAGATTCTGGCGGGCAAACCCTGAAAAGCCACCCTTTCCTGAGCCATATTAATCCATCGCGCCAGTTTTTTGTCTTCAGGGAAAAGTTCCAGCACAAGCCGATCGGTACGATAAATGTCTTCTGGATCACCGGACAGTGCTGCCCAGCGGAATGGTCCCTTACCTTCACAGAAAAGTGGCCGAATATAGGCAGGCACAAAGCCGGGGAATGCGAATGCATTGCCGACTCCCTCATCGAAGGCGACTTGGCGAATGTTGTTACCATAGTCAAAGGTTATAGCTCCAGCTTTTTGCATATCCAGCATAGCCTGTACATGCTTGGCGATGCTTTGTTTGCTGAGTGCGATATATTTCTTGGGATCATTTTTACGCAAAGCCAGAGCTTCTTCATAGGGCATGCCACCCGGCACATACCCGTTCAGAGTATCGTGAGCAGAGGTCTGATCGGTTAGAATATCTGGCGTAAAACCTCTCTTAACCAGTTCAGGTAGGATGTCTGAAGCATTCCCCAGCAGGCCGACAGAAAGTGCCTTCTTTTGATCTTTGGCTTCTGTAACCATGCGGATCGCTTCATCCAGGTCTTCCACAAAGCGGTCCAGATAGCGGGTACGCAAGCGCTTCTCAATTCGCTCGCGATCGACTTCGATACACAGGGCTACCCCTTCATTCATTGTAACTGCAAGAGGTTGTGCTCCACCCATTCCACCTAGTCCAGCAGTTAGCGTGATGGTTCCACTAAGTGATCCTGAGAAGTTTTGTTCCCCCACTGATGCCAGGGTTTCGAATGTTCCCTGGAGGATCCCCTGAGTGCCAATATAGATCCAGCTTCCAGCTGTCATTTGCCCATACATGGTTAATCCTTTGTCTTCTAGTTCTCTGAAGTGTTCCCAAGTTGCCCACTGAGGAACTAGCATGGAGTTGGATAGCAGAACCCGCGGAGCGCCAGGATGGCTTTTAAAGACACCAACTGGTTTTCCGGATTGAACGAGTAGGGTCTCGTCATTGCCCAGTTCTGATAGGGTCTTAACGATCATATCAAAACTTTCCCAGTTTCTTGCGGCTTTACCCTGGCCTCCGTAAACAATCAGGTTCTGAGGATCTTCAGCGACTTCAGGATCAAGATTGTTCATGATCATGCGGTAAGCAGCTTCTTGCTGCCAGCTTTTACAATGCAAAGTATTACCTCTTGGTGCTTTGACTAGCCTGCTCATTGTCTTGCCTCCTCCATAGAATTTATTTCCGGAACTTCAAGACTGACTGCGGACACAAGCGAACCGCTTGATATCATGTTTGCAGCAGCATCCATATCCAGGTACATGATGCGATCGTTCTCCAGTGGGGGAATAATCTGCCGAAGCAGTGCATAGGCAGCTTGCGTTCCTTTGCCTAGAGTGCCGGGATGGTTGCGCAGGGCAATTGCCTGGGCAGCTGCCAAGTATTCAATGCCCAATACGCGCAGTGAATTCTTCACTATGTTACGTGCTTTTCTGGCTGCAATTGTCCCCATACTGACATGATCCTCTTGATTAGCAGAAGAGGGAATGGAATCAACTGATGCAGGATGTGCCAGCACTTTGTTTTCTGATACAAGCGCAGCTGCAGTGTATTGAGCTATCATAAATCCTGAATTAAGGCCTCCTTGACCCTTTGTCAAAAAAGGCGGTAAATCATTGAGTTGATGATTCACAAGGCGTTCTAGACGACGCTCGGAAATATTGGCTGCTTCGGAAGCTGCAATACCAAGAAAGTCCATGGCAATCGCCAAGGGCTGCCCGTGAAAATTCCCTCCGGAAAGGATGCTGGCGCTGTCAGAAAAAATCAGGGGATTGTCCGTAGCGCTATTGATTTCTGTTTCGATTACCCTTCGGACATATGAAAGTGCATCCCGGGATGCGCCATGGACCTGTGGTGTGCACCGGATCGAATATGCATCCTGTATGCGTAATTCACCTTGGCGTGTAGTGTAATCACTGCCAGATAGCAGCAGGCGCAGATTTTTAGCAACTGAAATTTGCCCAGGGTGGGCACGGGCCTGATGAATTCTGGGGTCGAAGGCATCAGTAACACCACGTAAAGCTTCCACTGTTAGCGCTGCAATGATATCCATGGAATTTACCAGCTGATCAAATTCTTGAACGACCAGACAGCCCAAAGCGCTCATAGCATGGGTGCCGTTGATCAGAGCAAGTCCTTCCTTCTCTGCCAGTCGGACCGGAGCAATGCCTGCTTTCATCAGCGCATCAGCGCCTGGCATAGTCTGATCATCCACTTTGGCTTCTCCTTTGCCGATCAACACCAGGACGATATGGGCCATCGGGGCTAAATCACCACTGGCTCCCAGGGATCCTTGCTGGGGTACAATTGGTGTAATGTTATTATTGAGCATGCTGACAAGGGTGGCGACTGTCGCCGGGCGGACACCCGAATACCCTTTGGTCATCTCGTTGGCTTTCAAAAACATCATTGCGCGAACGACTTCATCCGGGAAGGGTTCACCCACACCACAGGCATGGGACATGATCAGATTTTCTTGAAGTTGCATTGCATCCTGCTTGGATATAACGACGTTGGAAAACTTGCCAAAACCGGTGGTGATTCCGTATTCCACCTGTTCATTCTCCACCAGGTCTTCAACAATTTTCCGTGACCTGTTCATTCGTTCATGGGCTTCCTCCGCTAACGTGACCCGGTATCCATGTCTGGCTACCTTGATCACATCCTGAATACTGCAGGCACCTGATCCAATGATGACATCATTCAAATGAATCCCCCATTTCCCATATGATCTCCCGAATATATTAAAGATATATTTACCCAAACAATCGGTAAATCCTTCATAAAAAGAGTGACACAAGCATATTAATGGTATGTATTGAGTGATTGTTTTTTTCAGCGTATAATATATTTATCGGTACATTTATGGAGAAAGCTGCAGGGGCGAATCCATGCTTTTTCGTCCAATTGAAACATGGAGCGCGAATCGGATAATACACAATTCATTCCTGATGAGAAGGGGGGATTCGAGTGGAAAGTTTTTGTGCAAAGTGCAATGAAATTACAGAGTTATTGATTAAGGAAATCACAAAGTCTGAGAAGATCCGGGGAAGAGATATCCATTTCACAGGGAAAGAAGCCATATGCAGCCGTTGTGGGCAATATGTTGACAGCCAGCTGATTGATGAAGAAAATCAGAGCGCTGCTAAAGAAGCTTTTCGAGAGAAAGAAAAACTGATCTCTGTGCATGAAATTGAAGAAATTCTCAAAAAATACAAAATTGGCAAGCGACCATTATCGTTGCTCCTCGGTTGGGGAGAGGGGACGCTGACTCGTTATATTGCAGGAGATCTCCCGACAAGGCAATATTCAGCTACCCTCAAGCGAATTATGGATGATCCCGCATATTATGAGGAAGTATTGGAAGACAACAGGAGAGCGATCACATACCAAGCATACAGCAGGACAAAAAAAGCGTTGGAAGTATTAGGATATGCAACCCAGCAGATGACGGTGGAATCTTTGTGCAGTGAGAGATTGGCATTGGCCGCTGCAAGTATTCTGCGCGGTGCGCCAGAGATTTGCCTGGACAAACTGCAAATAATGCTGTACTATCTCCAAGGATTTCATATGGCTTTCTGGCAGAGAGAGATGTTCCCAGAAGACTGTTTTGCAGTAGGTGTAGTGCCAGAATATCGAGCCATCGCAGCACTATTCCCCACCGGCAAACTAAAGGACGCGTTCCATTCTGCAGATTTGCCATTGCTGTCAGAAGCAGAAAACTTGCTAGTTGAAACACTCCTGAATAGACTGGGGTGTCTGACTGTTGCCACGCTGAAAAGAATGATAACAGCAGAGTGCTTCTGCTTCCTGCAACAGGAACATGAATATGATGATGAATTGATTTTTTCTAAAGAGTTGATCGCGAAGCATTTTTGCAATATTAAAGAAAAGTATCGCATGACATCAATCTTGGACATTACTGATTATGTATGCGACGTGTTTGGTAAAGTGTTGTAATATCAATAATGACAAGTGGTGTTCGCCTTATGACCACCCGCAGTGCGACACTTGCGCTGCTTTTTATTCTGGCAGCTTCAATGTTGTGGGTTACAAGCGGAACAAGTCAAGCTTTTGCCCCTGCGGATGCAACGCCGATGATGCTTGGTCCAGTGCGTATGATTTTGGGCGGTATTGCAGGTTGTGCACTTCTGTTTCTCAATCAGCCCGATATTATTGTGAATTCATTGGGGATAGTGTATGCTTTATGTACAGGACTTTCATATTCAACATATGCAATCGTTTCAAAGAGGCTTCTGGAGAACCATCACCTGTTTGCTGATTTGTCTTTAGTTTTTCTGTTAAGTGCGGCTGCATTGATCATTATATCGCGGGGGCAGAGTTTTTTATGAGTTCTGACAGCAAGAGGGATGGCTGTAAGTCTGCATCTAGGCCTGATTACTGCATCTCTTGCCTATGTGGTTTTCTCGGAAGGGTTACACAATACGCCCGCCGCGACATCTCTAGCACTTACCCTAGCAGAACCTCTGACAGTAGCAGCTCTGGGAGTTTTGGTTCTGCGAGAAAGCCTGAATTACTATGCCTAGCGAGCATGGTTCTTTTAGGCACAGGGCTGATTGTTCTAATGTGGAGTTCCACGCGTAGGAGAGTCAAAGAAATTGAATATATTGATTCTCTGGAAGAGTAGGCGAAGAGGCATTGTTGTAATTATAACATTATTATATTCATTACAATTCAAGCAGGATGTTTGGTATTCCCGGCGAATCCATAATGTATACTACCATGTTGGCTGAAATAAGAAAAAGGGGAGGATGTAGAATGAGAAAGAGCTGGATAATTATCGGTCTACTAATTATTGCACTGCTGGCAACGGCCGGTTGTGGACCAACAGAACCACCAGAGGAAATTACACTTAAAGTGTATATTCCGGATGGGATCACGGCTTTGGGTGCTGCCAAAATGATAAAAGAGAATCCTGAGCTAGCAGCACATGTGACTGTGGAATATGAAATCACAAAGACACCCGATATTCTTGCGTCCAGAATCATGGGACAGGAAGCTGATATTGCCGTTGTTCCATCCACTTTGGCTGCCGTTGCATATAATCGCGATCTACCGTATGCACTGGCTGGCACTATGGGTTGGGGATCATTCTACCTGGTAACAACAGAAGATATTGATGACTGGGAAGATCTGAAGGGCAGAGAAGTATATCTGATTGGGAGAGGGCAGACACCGGACGCAGTATTCCAGTATCTTTTGAATGCGAACGGCATCGACCCGGATGAGGACTTGACCCTAACATACCTGAACGCAGCGACAGAACTTGCACCCGCCTTTATCAGCGGAACCAGCAAAGTAGCTGTAATGCCAGAGCCGATGCTGACATCTGTGCTGAACAATGTAGGAAACGCCAAAATTGTCCTGAATTTAAATGAAGAATGGAAAGCTGCGTCAGAGAACGATTTGGGATATCCTCAATCCAGTCTGATCGTAAAAACAACTCTCCTGGAAGAGAACAAGGCTGTTATTGATGAATTCATCAGGCTGTTTGAAGAAAGCATTGAATGGGCAAGAAACAATCCGGAAGAGCTCGTTGCCTATGCTCAAGAGCTGGAGATAGGTGTTCCTGCAGCAGCTGTTGCTGATTCGATGACCCGAGCGAATCAGGATTTTGTAATTGCCGGTGAGTCGGTGGCTGAATACCAGAGTTTCTTTGAAGCTATATTAGAATTTGACCCGAATGTTATAGGGGGAAGCTTGCCTGATGAGGAGTTCTTTATTCAGTAGCAGAGCGAATTATTATCTGGCAACCATTGGGCTTGTGATCATCTGGGAAGTGCTGTCCCGTATGGTCAATAATCCGATCATTGTTCCTTCCCCTGGGCAGACGATGCAAAGCCTGATCGAGATCGCTGGCAGGGAGAGGTTTGCTATGCACATTTCCAGAACTCTGGTACGCAGTTTCCAGAGTTTTGGTCTTTCTGTTGCCTTAGCTCTCATATTGGGAGTTCTATCTGGGTTCTTCCGCTGGGTGAACCATTTTATGGTACCGATCCTGGCGCTTTTACGATCTGTTCCGACCATGGCAGTGATCATTCTGGCCCTGATCTGGCTGAGCAGTGATACTGCGCCAGTTTTGATCGGATTAATCGTCGTTTTCCCGATCCTGTATGAGAGTGTGCGACGGGGCATGATGAATGTAGACAGTCGTCTTATTGAAATGGCAAATCTTTACGCTGTTAATAAAGTGGATATTGTCAAAGATATTTACATGCCCACAATCTATATGTATCTCAGCTCAGTTATGGGATCTTCGTTGGGGTTGACACTAAAGACGGTCATTGCCGGCGAGGTTCTAGGTCAGCCCCGTTTTTCAATTGGAGCAAGTCTGCAGCTTGAAAAGCTGTTCCTAAATACCGGAGGCGTATTCGCCTGGATTGTGATTGTTGTGATTTTGGCTTCTCTTTTGGAATATGTGGTTCGCTTCGCATTTGCTAAAACGGAGAACTGGAAGTGATGCGATGGAATGTTACATTGACAATATTCATAAGCAGTTTGATTCCCTGGAGGTACTTAAGGGACTGAGCATTCACTTCAAGGAGAATATGGTAACCTGTATACTCGGTCCTTCGGGGTGTGGCAAGAGCACATTGCTCAATATTATTATGTCTGTGATCAAACCTGAAGAAGGCAGTGTTGTGGGTTTTCAGGGTAAGGATATCAGCACAATTTTTCAGGAAGATCGTCTTATTGAATGGCGGAATGTTGAAGAAAATATTGATTTCGTTCTCAGGAACAAGCTCAACTATGCAGAACGGAAGAAGATCATAGATTACTACTTAGATGCTGTCGGACTGCAGGATTACAGGCAATATTACCCAAGAAAACTCAGTGGTGGCATGCGGCAGAGAGTGAGCATTGTTCGGGCATTTGCATACCCCTCCGAGATACTGATTATGGATGAGCCGTTTAAATCACTGGATATGAATATGAAAACCAATTTAATGAAAACATTTTGTAAACTTCGGCAAAATGATAATCGAACGATAATATATGTGACCCATGATGTGGATGAAGCGGTTACCTTGGGAGATCAGATTGTTATTCTAACCGATAAGCCTGCCATGGTTAAAAAAGTATTTCAGAATCCGGTGGATACCAATTGCCGGTGGGAAAAGACGGCAGAAATCGAAAAACTGAAGGCTGAAATTGTACGTGAATTTATGGATTCCGACTAAGAGGTACAGGTGGGGATTAAGATGAAGATTCTAAGATTAATAGGTATGCTGATCTTTGTCCTTCTGGTTGCAACTGGAGTCATGTTCAGTTGGTTCATCGCTCAAAATAACAGAGCAGCAGCTAGCAATCCAATTATTTACGGTCAGAATGATGAAGATGCAAAAAAAGCGCTGATCGTTTATCAACCCTCACGATCGGGCATTACAGACAGAATCGCAAATGCGATTGCCGAAGAGCTGAATGAATCAGGGTATTATGTCTACATGGACCATCCGGGTGATCACTTACCGATCAATATTGCTGAGTATAAAGTGGTCATGTTTGGTTCTCCGGTCTATGTAGGGCGGCCGTCGGGTGCGTTGCTTACGTATATGCAAAGAGCAGTATTCGATGAAAAGCAAAACATCTATCTTTTTGTGACCGGTGGAGTAAAAGATTCTCCCGAATGGGAAAGCATGGAGAATGCCATTCAGGGAAAGGCTGTGGCCAAAGACAGGAAGAAATTCCTGATGGATGCAGATGAGGTAATGATTGATGAGGCTATGAAATACGGCAAGTATATTGCCGATGTGGCTGAATAAAATGGCGGGAATAAGCCCTGCAGATTTGCTGACTTATTCTCGTTTCGTTCTGACGACGCTGGCGGCTGCAATATTCTGGAACTCCACAGACTCGGCAGTGATAATGCTGCTTTTGATCGCGGTTATCTATCTGACTGATTTTTTGGACGGCAAGGTAGCCAGACTCTATGCCATTGAGACACCGCGCGGTGCTTTGCTGGATGTTCTGGCTGATTTTTATTTCATACTCATTATGCATATTCTATTTGTTCGCCTGGGAATGCTGCCCTACTGGTACACGTGGGTAATCATTTGGAAATGTACAGAATTCATCGGGACCTCATACATCCTGTCAAAGCAAGAGAATCATATCAGAGCAGTCCATGATCCATTAGGCCGAGGGGTCGCACTTGTCTTTTATCTGACTCCGACGATACTGATTATTATGGGGCAGTGGGAGATCAATCTTCTGCCAGTGCAACTTGCCTGGATGGCTTCAGTGGTAACCATTTTGGCAATCACGTCATCCATCGTGCGTTTTAGGGCTGTATATAGGATAATGAGCAAGGTTTAGTAACGTTCAAAGGGGGATCCAAAGAAATGGGTGTTGCTGAAGTAAAAAAACATTTGCTGGAGTATGATCCAAACCTAGTAGTTTTAGAGTTTTCGCAAAGCAGTGCCACGGTTGATCTTGCGGCTGAGGTCCTTGGAGTTGACCCGGATCAGATAGCAAAGACAATGGCATTTCATTTGAAAGATGAAGATATCTTGGTTGTATTGGCTGGGAAAGCCAAGGTGAACAATCGAAAATTTAAAGACGTATTTGGGTGCAAGGCGAAAATGATCAAACCCGAAGAGTTGGTTGAAATTACAGGGCATCCCATGGGTGGAGTATGCCCGTTTGGATTAATTCGCGATCTACGTATATTTATGGATCATTCATTGGCAAAATATGATATCGTGTACCCTGCTGCTGGTGCCAGAAACGCAGCGATAGAAATGAGTGTGGCCCAGCTAGCAGAAATAACCGGTGCCGTTTGGATCGATGTTTCAGATGGCTAGAATTCTCCCAAAACCAGAATTATTTCATTGTGAATAACTAAATGATTGAGTCGGAAAAAAAGAAATGACTCCGGGTGATGCTGGAGTCATTTTCCTGTTCTATGCACATTGCAGGTGAAGCTGCTGTTTAGTTTCTGATTGTTACACCGCCAAACAGAGCAAGACAACGAACATGAAGAACGGGTGATGGCTGATCTTCAAGGGGAACATGTTTGGTTTTGTTCTCCCAATCTCCAAAAACGGGGATACCATCAGCTTTCACGACCCAATGGCTCGGGACAATAATCTCGCTCCCACCAAACATTGCCGTGACATCAATGGCAGCTGTACCATTTTGCAGATCTGCCTGTCTCAAATCAATCTCCGAAGCACCGAACAAGCTGGTTACGCTTCCACCGCGGAATTCTTGGGATGTAACACGGGCCACATAGCCAGAGAAAATATTAAAATTACTCAAATAAGAGTCTGCAGCCGAATTTTTTCTTCGCGCGGAATTATTCAACAGGATTTGAATGCCGATCAGGATCAGAAGCATGGGCCAGAAAAGACGGAACAGATTAAATTGAACGTAGCCAAGAATTCGCATCTGCAAAAAAGCACCGATAACAATGAGGATCAATGCAGGTGTGTATGCAGGGGGTCGCGCAAATAGTTGGGAAGCACCCAAGAAGAGGATAACCATTGGCCACCAGGTCGCAAAAAAAGCACCGAAATGAAAATAGCCTAGCTGTTGCATCAAAAACCCCGCACCGAAAAAAATCAGAGCTGCACCAAATATGGTTCGTCCTCCCATAAAGAGCCTCCTTTCTGACTTTGCATTGGATCTTGTTATTACTATGATAACATAGACAATTCCTGTTTTCTATAGCATTTGGCCAAGCTGATGGAGAAAGAACTGATATCGGTCTTTTTTTGCAGGGAAATTATCATAATCAGCGAAGAAAACTATATCTGATTGTTTGAGAAGGGGGATTGACATGGCAGACACAACCGATGAGAAAGTAGATATGAGCGTGAGAAAACCTGATCTGAATGAAGCTGCACGATTCTATCACAATCGCTTAAATCCAGAGACCCGGGGTATGTTGAATCAGCGAGGCATTAATGATGCGACCATTGAGAAATTCCTCTTAGGCTATGATGACGGAAGCCGATTGGGATTTGCCAGCGCTGAGGTCAGTGCGTTGGGGGATTTCTTCAAGGATCGGTTTATATTCCCGATAATGGATGCGGATGGGAATGTGGTAAATATGGTTGGGCGGTCAAAGACAAATGCTCAGCCCCTGTACAAGAATCTGCCTGCCCACTATGTGATCGATCCCAATGTGCTCTTCAATGAAGGAGTTATGAAAGACAACGATACGGTTTTTCTTTGCGAGGGAATTATTGATGCTCTTTCCCTAATACAGGCAAACTTTCCTGCAGTTTCGATCTTAGGTGTAAATAGTTTCAAGCCAGAATGGGCAGAGAAATTCAAAGACAAGCATGTATTTCTCTGTTTTGACAATGATGAAATCGGCCGGATGGGCAAAGAGGCTGTTGCCAGACAGATTAGTGAAAGCGCAGCCGAAGTATACTTTATTGATTTGCCACAAGGGATTAAAGATATTAATGATTATTTCGTGCGGGTTAAAGATGCCGCAAAGAGTTTTGTGTTGCTGGTTTATCAGGCTGTGGATGTCGGGAAATACCGCCAGTTTCCAGCAGATATCCGCCATCTGAATGCTTTTCATCAAGAATATGCACGGCGCAATGAAGGGAAAATGGTGGGTATTCCGACCGGATTTGAGAAGCTCGATAAGATTCTCTTTGGCGGTCTTCGGGATGGGTTATATATTGTAACCGGCAAACCTGGGTCAGGCAAGACGACATTGCTTAAGAATCTGGCAGACCGAATTGCTGGCATGAAAATCCCGGTAATATTTGTATCCCTTGAAACATCGGCATTTGAGCTATGGGCAAAAAGTATGGCACGAATTACCAAGACGAAGGTTTCTGATGTGCTCTGCGGCAGAACTGAAATGGAAATCATCACTGAAGCCAATTCAGAGTATGCAGGGATTGCTTCGTTGACCTGGACGGTAGAAGGAATGGGACCGATCCCGGTAAGTGCAGTCGATTCCTATGTGTACCAGACTGTTAACGAACTCGGTGTGGTACCGGTAATCATTATCGATTACCTGCAGAGGATTCCCGTTGATATCCAGATTCAGCCGCCTTCTCAGGAAGTGTTTGACAGCTATAACGCATTCATGCTAAAAAAGCTTTCGCAAAAATATTCATGTCCGGTTATTGTAGCATCATCCCTGGAGAAACTTTACACTGGCAATGAGGATTCGAGTGATAAGATTACCGGAGTCCTCTATACAGCAGATGTGGTGATGAATTTGACTGGAAGAGAAGAAAGCAAAGACAACGGCGATGATCCATCGGCAATCACCTTACAGATTCTCAAAAACAGGAATGGCGTACTAGGCAGGATACCTCTGCTTTTTCACAAAAGTTTCAGTTTCTTTTCTGCCCCTGAGAGTGAAACGAAAGATGAGATCAAAGCCAAGGAGTGATGATGCGGGTGTGGATTCGGTCTACGGCTTTTCAGGGCCGAATCCTTTTTGCATGGTCTGGATCAGTAGTGCAGATAACGTGCTGAATATCTCTTGCCGTAAAGACCAAGGAAGTAGATCGGATCGCTTCAAAATACGAACCAGCTTCGATTTTGGCGGGGGGGTTGTCAACTGACGGGGATCCAATACACTGAGCAGCTCCGAGAACGAGTAGATTCTAAATCGCTCAATTTTCTGGGTTTGCGCTATTCTTTCAATGAGGGCAATTATTATATCACCATAATTACACTGGTTGTCCAGCTTCAGCGTTCGTGCTACTGCAGGCATCATTTTCTCAAAAATTGACCGCAGATATAGATCGTCACCGGGTAATTTAAGCTTGGTAAGAAGGTCATTCATTCGCTCTTGGGGAAGTTTGGCCAGCACAGCGATAAAGTAGTCGTCGTTTGGAACATCCTTGATATAGTAACGCTGCCCGCGGTATCCTCTAAAGACACGCAGTGTATCATAATAACCAAGATCAATATTTGTTCTGACTCGATCAGGATTGAACTCTAGAATCGCTCCAAGATTTTCTTTTGGCTGTATGGCAATAATATTTATCCCTTTATCTCGTACTTTTCTGTGAACACCAAGTCCGCCGATCATAATAGCGATTATCTCTTTATAACCGCGACTTATTAGCATATTGATAGGAAGATTGTTGTAAAAACCACCATCCAGATACCGTTTGCCGTCAACAAAATCACTCTGGAATATGGGAAGGCGGCTACTAGCTAGAATATAATCTACCAATTCTCCTTCCGGGATCTCTTCCAGAAATATCTCCACGGGCGTCCGGTCAGAGAGCGAGATGGTCACCAGTCCGAAATCTTTCTTTGTTTTTCTGATTTTCTCCTCGTCAATATGTTTTTCCAACAGATTACGCAACGGCCTTATATCAATCCCTTTGTCTTGTACAGCTGCCTGAAAATAGTTGATGTAACGAGCCATATTGCCAGGCAATTTTTCCAGCTTTCGCATCCGATCTAATAATGTGTGATCCACATCAAACAGCTGACTGGGTTCGATAGTGGACCAGATTTCCAGTGCCTCATCAAGAGTTTCCTGTAAAATCAGGGCACCATTGATTGCGCCAACAGATGTTCCTGCAACACCGCCGATTTCCAACCCGAGTTCTTCTATGGCTTTCCATGCTCCGATCTGATAGGAGCCTTTGGCTCCACCACCCTCAAGGGCAATTCCGTACATTTCCTCAACCCCTGAAATTTTTTGATTTGCGTGATTCAAGTAGATAATTCACCAGAACGGCCAAGATCCCCTGCCGTATGCTCAAAGGAGGTTAACTCTTCGGACGATACTCAAAGGATGGTCCCATGCTTGAAGAGGACTCCAATGATAAATGAATCAATTTTGGCCTAGCCTCTTAATTGGAAAGAGATTGCTGACGAATATTTGAAACCTGAATGGGAGTATATATTACTTTAATAAGAGTCCCCTGGAATCTGCCTGCTATTGTAAATATGCTGCAAAGTTTTGCAAAACCGCGAAAGCGGTTTTATTTAACCTGCGGCAGTACAGGTGCTGAAGTGTTATTGTTTTTCGGTACTTTCAATTTATACCCTCGAAACACGACTGATTTGTCTGAGTTTCTTTTTTGAGGTTATTTAGGTCATCCCACAGCAATCCAATTAATGGATACACCATTCGAGCTACCATTCTCGTCCTATGCAATTCGGATGGAGCTGGTGAGGAAGTGTTTGTTTGCTACTGGTTAGTCGCAGACGATTACTCTTTGGTTTGCATTTTCTCTAAAAGTGGATGCTCCATATAGAGTAGTGCCTCATGGTTTGACACAATGATAAGTTGACGAGCAAACATGATGAATCAACTCTGAATTAGGGTTTTGAGGAAGGAAGAGCGCTCGATTGGGCGAAAGAATAAGGATACGTTTGCGTATATCGCAGGGAGGGTCGTTAATTGAGGATAATATCCTGGAATGCGAATGGAATTCGTGCTTTAATGAAAAAAGATTTGCGTAATTGGATTACGGAATCAGATCCGGACATTTTATGTCTGCAAGAAACGAAAATTCATCGGACACAAATCGAAGAGTCTGAATTAGAGTTGGAAGGTTATCAGAGTTTTTGGTCCTGTGCAGAGAAGAAAGGCTACAGTGGAGTTGCACTGTTCACAAAGGAAAACCCAATAGCTGTAAGGGAGATGATCATGCCGGAACTGAATGATGGGGAAGGTAGGATCCTGGAGGCTGAATATCCAAACTTCACACTTTTGAATATTTACTTCCCAAATGGTCAGTCCAGCGAGGAAAGACTGACATACAAACTAAAATTCTACGACACCCTGATTCCTTATTTAGCTGATTTTGCTGTGGCTGGGAGAAATGTGATTGTTTGCGGAGACTTTAACACAGCTCACCATCCCATTGATCTGAAGAATCCCGAAAAAAACGAAAATTATTCAGGATTCATGCCGATCGAACGGAAACGGTTGGATGATCTGATCAGGGCCGGATATATCGATATCTACCGGCACCTTTATCCCGATCGTGTGCAGTATTCCTGGTGGACTTATCGGTTTAAAGCCAGAGAAAGAAATGTGGGATGGCGGATTGACTACTTCTTTGTTGTACAGGGAATGGTCGATCAGATTGCAGATGCTAAAATACTCGATCAGGTGGGCGGTTCAGACCATTGTCCCATCGAGCTGATTCTCAAATAAAAAAGAAAGGGATCCTATAGGTAGTAATGGACCCCAGCGATGACTCTTCCCAATATGATGACATCTTTTTTCTGCAGGATTTTTGGAGGTTGGGATGCATTTTCACTTAATATGATAAACCGGTGGTGATCTTCATAGAAGCGAGCAACGATTACCGGGTCGCTTTCAGTTTGTGCCAGCATAACTGCCCCGGAAGCAATGCTGCTCTGTCTTCTGCATAACAGCAAATCCCCCGAATCGATAAAAGCCAGGGATTTGTATTCACCACCACACTTTACATAGAAATAACTCTCAGGATCATCACCAGTTATGTGAGGCATTACACCGATCTGGTGATCAGGATTAAATGGTGAATCAGCATCCAGGGGAATCCTGTAGATAGGCAGCAACGGAACACCAAACGGTTCACTTTCCGGTTTTGGCTGTCCGCTGGGGTTGGCTCGTCGTGCTGTACTGTAGCCAAGCAGATAGTCGATGGAGGTGCCAAAAATCCTGGCAAAACGGCGTAGCATATCATAGTCTGGCTGACGGACATCGCGTTCATAATTTGACAGGGCGGCATTGGAAATCCCTAAGATTTCTGCAGCTTGTAACTGGGTCCAGCCTTTTTTCTCGCGCTCAAGACGCAGTCGGTCTCCGGTTGTCATGATTACCACCTCAATCGTTGTATTTCTGTAACACCGAAAGACTAGTTCGACAAAAAGTTGAAAATTACTTCTTTCGGGAGAATTTTTATTCTTTTTCGTGAATTATTCTCATTTTATCCCTGACAGGGGCGGCTGCTGTCAAAGATCAGGGGGATGGAAAATTTGATGGATAAAGTGCGCGGCATCATTCAAAGCAAAGGCTTGCTTACCCGTGGGGATCGGGTTGTGGTTGGAGTATCGGGCGGTCCTGACTCTATAGTCTTGCTCCATATCCTCAAAATCCTTAAAGAAGAGTATGCTTTGTATCTCCACGTTGCTCATTTGAACCATCAGTTTCGTGGAGACGACGCGGATGAAGATGCACGTTTTGTTGAGCGAGTGGCCAAGGAATGGGGTTTGGATAGTACGATCAGAGTAGTGGATGTGCCCATGCTTAGCAAGACAGAGGGAATATCCCCGGAAGAAGCGGGAAGACAAGCCAGGTATTCCCTCTTTTCGGAAGTTGCCAAGGATTTCAATTGCCGTAAAATCGCTGTAGCACATCACAGTGATGATCAGGCTGAAACAATCCTCCTTAACTTGATTCGAGGAACCGGCATGGCAGGATTGACAGGTATGAAGGTGATTCGCGAGCAGAATATCATCCGGCCTTTGCTCTATGTCACAAGGCAGGAGATAGAAGCATATTGTGCAGAGAACCGGCTGGAAAGCCGACTTGATGCGACAAATCTGAAACCTGATTATCGGCGAAACAGGATCCGCTTGCAACTGATTCCATACATTGAAAAGGAATTTAATCCAAATTTCCGGCAAGCTCTGATAAGAACAGCAGAGATCCTTACGGATGAAAACGATTATCTGAATAATCGAGTCGAAGAGATATTGAATAACCATCTGACGAAGCAAAGCAAACGTTGCATGATTCCCATTCGTATCATGCAAAACCAACCCATTGCTCTGCAGAGAAGAATAGTGCGGAAAATGATTGTATGCCTGAGAGATTCAACACAGGGAATCGGGTTTGAACACATAGAGCAGGTTATCCGTCTGGGAACCAATCCGCGCACAGGAAAAAGGATTGATTTGCCCGGAGGACTTGTGGTATTTATTGAATATGACAATTTGTGCCTACGATTCAGAAAAAAAGATACTGAATTGCTCTTGAAACAACGGGATCTAAGCATCCCAGGGATTACACCCGTACCGGAATTGGATATGCACTTTCAGGCCCATTATTTGGAACAGGATTTGATGGAAGAAGAAAACGACAATTCAGTTGTTTTTCTGAATCCTGCCGAAATTACCTTACCCCTGATGATTCGCCAGCGGCAAGATGGGGACAAGATGAAACTTCCCGGGGGCATAGGCCACAGCAAAGTAAAAAAAATCATGATCGACATGAAAATACCCCAATCTGACCGGATGAAGATCCCCCTCATTGTTGATAGCGTAGGACAGATCCTGTGGATTGTAGAACATAGAAAATCGGATTACTGTAGAAGGAAGCCCTATTGCAAAGGGTGGATACGATTAGAAATGAAACGAAATATTCAGGGGAGTTGATCGCATGTTTCAGGACATTGAAGAGGTACTGATTTCCAAAGAAGAAATTGAACAGAGGGTAAAAGAAATGGGTGTAGAAATTTCACGCATGTATTCAGGGCAGGAGCTGCTTCTTGTATGTATTCTAAAGGGCGGGGTCATGTTTCTCGCCGATCTGGCCCGATCGATCAGCATACCCTGTCAATTGGATTTCATGGCTGTATCCAGTTATGGCGCTGCTACAGAAACGTCAGGGATCGTGAGAATTTTGAAGGATTTGGATAAAAGCATTCAAGGGAAACATGTTCTTTTGGTTGAAGATGTAGTAGACACCGGTTTGACCCTGCAATATCTGGTGAATAATCTGAAGGAAAGAAAGCCCGCCAGCCTGAGAATATGCTCATTGCTCAATAAGATAGCCAATCGGCAAGTAAGTATACCGGTGGATCTGATTGGGTTTGAAATTCCCGATAAATTCGTTGTTGGCTATGGTCTTGATTATGCTGGTCATTATCGGCATTTACCGTTTGTGGCGGTTTTAAAGCCGGAAATCTACACACGGCAGTAATTGTGCATTCCTGCCAGATGTGATAAAATAAAGCTCTGTGATAGTACTAAACGGGGTCAAAGGAGGGTTGTTTTTGAACAGAGGCGTACGGAATCTCATGTTCTATGCTTTGTTGTTTCTGATTCCAATCATGATCAGCACCTATTTTCAAGGTCAGAGGCAGGAAGTTATTCAGATCAATTACTCTGAATTTGCATCCTATATGGAGAATGATCAAATTGAAAGTGTGACGATCATCAGCGATACAGACGGTACAAGCACGATAACCGGCACACTTAAAGATAGCCGTATATTTACGACTGTTGTTATAGCAGATCCATCACTGCCACAGCAGCTACGTGATCGAAATGTCGCTGTAGATGTCGAAAAACCACCAACACCTTCAATATGGATTTCCATGCTGACTACCATATTTCCGATTTTGCTTGTCGTCGGGGTACTGTTCTTTTTCATGCAGCAAACTCAAGGTGGCGGCAATCGGGTGATGCAATTTGGTAAGAGTCGAGCAAAGCTGCATGTTGAGCAGAAAAAACGTGTTACTTTTGCTGATGTCGCCGGTATTGAGGAAGCAAAGGAAGAAGTTAAGGAAATTGTAGATTTCCTGAAGCACCCTAAGAAATACACCGACATTGGCGCATTGATTCCAAAGGGAGTACTGCTGTTTGGACCGCCCGGGACGGGAAAGACGCTTTTGGCAAGAGCGATTGCCGGTGAAGCAGGCGTACCTTTTTTCAGCATCAGTGGATCTGATTTTGTTGAAATGTTTGTTGGGGTCGGTGCATCCCGTGTCCGTGACCTTTTTGATCAGGCCAAGAAGAATGCACCCTGCATCGTCTTCATTGATGAAATTGATGCTGTGGGAAGGCAGCGTGGTGCGGGGTACGGCGGTGGTCACGATGAAAGGGAGCAGACACTGAATCAGCTCCTGGTTGAGATGGATGGCTTTGGCATGAATGAGGGGATTATCGTTGTAGCAGCTACCAACAGACCGGACGTGCTGGATCCAGCTTTGCTGCGGCCAGGCCGATTTGATCGGCAGATAGTACTTGATCGCCCCGATGTTACAGGGCGTTTGGAGATTCTAAAAGTACACATTAAGGGAAAACCTGTCAATGAAACAGTGAATCTGGAAGTTCTAGCGAGAAGAACACCTGGCTTTACCGGTGCGGATCTGGCAAATCTGGTAAACGAAGGAGCGCTTCTTGCAGCGCGATTAAGTAAAAAGAAAATTGGCATGGAAGAATTGGAAGAGGCCATAGATCGCGTGATGGCAGGACCAGAGAGAAAAACGCGAATGGTAGGCGAAAAAGAAAAGAGAACCATTGCATATCACGAAGCGGCTCATGCACTGGTAGCACGAATGGTTGATAAAACCGATCCGGTGCATAAAGTATCCATCATTCCGCGAGGATCTGCACTTGGCTATGTGCTGCAGCTGCCGACTGAAGACCGTTACCTTGTTACAAAGAATGAGCTTTTGGATAAGATCTCCGTATTGCTGGCTGGCAGAGCATCTGAGAAGATATTCTTTGGTGATGTTAGCACAGGAGCTCAGAACGACTTGGAGCAGGCTACAAAACTTGTACGGCGCATGATCACAGAATACGGAATGAGCGATAAACTGGGACCGGTTACCTTAGGACATAAGCAGGACCAGGTATTCCTCGGCCGTGATATTGTGCGCGAGAGAAACTACAGTGAAGAGATTGCATCCGCCATCGACGCAGAGATGAGAGCGATCATTGACAAGTGCTACGAGCGAACAAAGCAGGTAATTCTTGATAACGAAGATAAAATGCATCAGATCGTTGAACTGTTGCTTGAGAAAGAAACCATAGAAGGAAAAGAGCTGGAAGCTTTGCTGAACAATGAGCATCTAGAGACAGACGAACCATTGACTTCACCAGACAAAGAAGCAGATTCTGAAGCAGACAGGATCACGGATGCTGAGGACGATTTTGAAAGAAACAGCATGGGAAAAGAAGCCGGCGAATAACCGGCTTTTTTTATCAGCGGTTTTTCATCCCTGTCAACAGGATAAGTTGACAGATCACACTGCAGGACATGTCCAGTTCCTGGGGCGAATACTTCCTGAGAAACACTTCCCTGATGAGTTTGAAAAGGAGGTCGATGTAAATGAGTGAGGGTTTTTTCCCGGGACAAAAAGGGGAAATCATTTTAAGCCAGGTTGATACAGAACATACTGCCAGAGCTGTGGGCAGCGGGTCCCTTGAGGTATTGGCTTCTCCAGTCCTGGCAGCACTTTTTGAACAAGCTGCATGCAAAGCAATAGCAGATGTCATGCCAGCGGGGACAACATCCGTAGGCTCATATTTAGAATTCAAGCATATGGCACCCACTCCCATGGGATTATCGGTGACTGTCAGTGCAGAACTTGTGGCTGTTGACGGTAGAATCTTACGATTTGCATTGGCAGCTGCCGATGATTGTGAACAGATTGGTGTCGGAACGCATCAGAGGGTTTTGGTAGATGAAAGCAGGTTTGTGGGAAAAGCGCAGCGAAAACAAAGGCTTGAAAGCTAGTTAAAAAGATGGGTGGGATCAGAATGGACATGGCAAAAATTGAGGCTGCTGTTAGTATGATTTTGGAAGCGATTGGTGAGGATCCGCATCGCGAAGGATTAAGAGATACACCGGCCAGGGTAGCTAGAATGTATGCAGAAGTTTTTTCAGGCATTCGAAGTGATCCGCGTGAAGAACTGACCATCTTGTTTCAGGAAAAATATGATGAGATGATTCTTGTCAAGGACATTCCGGTCTATTCCATGTGCGAGCATCATCTGCTTCCGTTTATCGGCAAAGCCCATGTGGCATACATCCCCCGGGATGGGAAGATCACAGGTTTAAGTAAAATTGCCAGAGTGGTGGAAACAGTCGCCAGAAGGCCGCAGGTGCAGGAAAGACTAACCAGTACGGTCGCAGATCTCATTATGGAAAAACTGAAACCCTATGGGGCAGCCGTTGTTATTGAAGCGGAACATATGTGCATGACGATGCGAGGAGTAAATAAGCCTGGCTCGATGACAGTAACTTCAGCACTGCGTGGGCTTTACCGTCAAGACGAGGCTGCCCGGGCAGAACTGTTTTCTCTAATCAGGGGGTAAGGAGGAATCGAGCATGATTAGCAATCCACGAATTATCACAGTTGATTCGGTTGAAGAAGCAATGCGTGAAATTTCTGCTGTTGGAGCTTGCGGAGCCGGCGTTCGAGCGATGGCCGATAAAGCAAGATTCTATCTGATTCGGCTTGACAATGTGCCTGCAATCGGTGCTAATATCCTCAAACAGGAAATGCTGTCCAAAGGCGGTGAGGCAGCCGTCAGTAAAGGATCGGTTGATCTTTCGGATAAGTATAGTTCAGTGTTGCTGATGGGTACAATGAAGCAATTCAAAGCACTGATCGCAAAGCTGAAGCTCCAACAATTCAAACTGCCCGCCATTGGGAGAGAAATCGAGCACCTGTTAAACAGGCACGAACGAAATCAGATGGGCGAACTGAGTTACGGAGGACATCGGCTAGAATGGGGTAAAAAAACATATGTCATGGGTATTCTGAATGTAACGCCCGACTCTTTTTCTGACGGGGGCCAATTCAATAGTGTAGAAGCTGCTGTGGCGAGGGCAAAAGAGATGGCAGCGCAAGGTGCCGATATCATTGATATTGGTGCTGAATCTTTACGGCCAGGACATGGTAAGCTTTCCGAAATTGAGGAAGCCGAGCGGCTTTTCCCGGTGTTGGAGAAGATTCTCAAAGTAGTACACATTCCGATTTCAATTGATACTACCAAAGCAGTGATTGCTCGCAAAGCACTGTCCATGGGTGCTGTTTGGATTAATGATGTATCCGGCCCCGAGGGGAATACAGCAATGGCGCAACTGGCAGCTGAAACAGGGGCCCCTATTATTCTTATGCATAATCGGGTTAAAGCTGAATACAAGGATCTCATGGCTGAGATTATTGCTGATTTGCGGCACATGGTGGATGCGGCACTTGCGGCAGGGGTAAGGGAATCCCAACTCATTTTGGATCCGGGGATTGGCTTTGGTAAGACGCCTGAGCATAATCTGATCGTAATGAAAAGGATGAAGGAACTGACTGGGCTTGGTTACCCTCTGTTGGTAGGTACTTCTAGAAAGTCTTTCATCGGTAAAGCCTTGGACCTCCCCGTGGATGACCGACTGGAAGGAACTGCAGCTACTGTATCTTTGGCCATCGAAAAGGGTGCTGATATCATCCGCGTGCACGATGTCCGTGAAATGAAGCGTGTTGCGGCAATGAGCGATCATATCGTTCGTTTACAGGAGGCATAGCGATGGAGGATAACATCATTCTGCACGGGATGGTATTTTATGGTTTTCACGGAGTCAAGGCAGCAGAAAAAGAACTTGGGCAGCGCTTCATTGTTGATATGGAAATGTTTCTCCCATTGGAAGAAGCGGGATGCTCTGATGACCTGGATAAAACTGTGCATTATGGCCATGTCTACAAACTTGTTAAAGAAATCGTTACAGGAGAATCCAAAGATTTGATTGAAGCCGTCGCCGAGGAGATTGCACGACAAGTACTAGCGAAATTTCACCGAGTACAGAGCATTCGAGTAAGAATTCGCAAGCCAGAAGCACCCATCGAAGGGTGCCTGGATTATGCAGGAGTGGAGATTGTCCGGGGGCGATCCAATGGTTAACGTCTTTTTCAGTATCGGATCAAATTTGGGCGATCGTGAGTATAACCTCCAGAATGTAATTGAGCGGTTTAAAAGTGATCGGCAGGTTACGGTCATTGGGGTTTCATCGGTTTATGAAACAAGCCCCTTGGGCATAACAGAACAGCCGGACTTTCTCAATGCTGTGATTCAGGGGACCACCAACCTGTCAGCCATGCAACTGCTTGATTATGTCAAGGATATCGAAAAGGATATGGGTCGAATTGCGACCGTTCGCTGGGGCCCACGGATCATTGACATTGATATTCTTCTATTTGACGACATTGAAATGAAGACGGAGAGCCTGACCATCCCCCATGCTGAAATGAAGAACCGGGCATTTGTGCTGGTCCCATTGGCAGAATTAGTTTCTGATTTTTCTTTTCCTGACGGCTCACGATTGGCGGATTGTCTGGCGAATCTATCTGGCAAAGACAAAGTATCGCTCAGAAAGGACATATTCTTGACATACTAACGGGAAGCATATAGAATGAAGTTAGTCTTTCCAATTGCAACCTGGGAAAGGAGCTATGCTCATGAGACTTCGCACCTATCAGATCGAAGAAGTGGTTCGCTTGGCTCTCAATGAAGATGTGGGGAGCGGCGATGTGACCACGGATTCTGTCGTTCCAGAAGATGCTTTTGCTACTGCTGCAATCTATGCAGAAAATGACGGTGTTGTTGCAGGTAATGATGTTGCCAAATTGGTTTTCCAAATGATCGATAAACGAATCATTTTCAGCACCCTGGTAAATGATGGGGAAAAGGTTGAGAAAGGACAGACCGTCGCTACTCTGGAAGGTCCGGCGGGATCGATTCTTACTGGTGAGCGAGTAGCGCTGAATTTTCTTGAGCACCTGTCAGGGATTGCTACACGAACTCACCATTTTACGGACACCATCAAGTATTACAACGCAAAACTGACAGATACGAGAAAAACAACCCCGGGAATGAGGCTGCTGGAAAAATATGCCGTAAAGCTAGGTGGAGGATTCAATCACCGCAGTGGATTATACGATGCGGTGTTGATAAAGGGCAATCACATACGATTAGCGGGTGGGATTAAGCAGGCCGTTGTGCTTGCTCGGGAAAATATTCCCCATACGATGAGAATCGAAATTGAAATTACACATATGGAACAGGTCGAAGAAGCATTGGCTGCAAAAGTGGATATCCTGATGCTGGACAATATGCCACCAGAGCAGATCAAGCAGGTTGTGCAACGGGTTGATGGTCAGGCTCTGATCGAAGCGTCCGGATATGTATGCAGTGATAAAATTGTGGAAGTAGCGAAGACAGGAGTAGATTACATATCATTGGGTTGTCTGACAGACTCCACAGTACCTCTGGGAATGGAGTTGCGGATCGGTGAAATCAAGCCAGGAGAGCTTATAACCTCCGAAGTACCAGAGGAAGAAAACGAATAACCGAATCACGGATGAGGAGAATTCCCAAATGGAGATTAATGTAATTATGAACGATCTGCACAGATGCGGTTATTTCAACGAGACTGCTGATCCGTGCGGATCTTCTTTGTCTTCAGAAACGGATCCCATCGATCCCAAGCTGTTGATACAGATGATTCAAAATCAATGGTTGGGTAAAAAAGTATGCTGTTTGCGATCCGTGTCTTCGACCAATGATATTCTTGAAAAACTTGGGGAGCAAGGTGTACCCCATGGGACTGTTGTTACAGCTGATTATCAGTCCGCAGGGCGCGGTCGAGCCGGACGATCCTGGTCTGCGCCTTCTGGTTCAGGATTGCTTTTCTCATATCTCATCAGGCCGGAGATTGAAGCGAAAGAAATTCCCCTGATTACACTAGCAGCAGCAGTAGGTACAGCCCGCGGTCTGGAAAAAGCAACCGGTATCCGACCAGGGATCAAATGGCCCAATGATATTATTTTTGAGGGAAGAAAGGTAGCAGGTATTCTGGCCGAAGCTCGCTTTGAGCATAGCCATCCCAAAGCCGTGGTGGTAGGGGTTGGCATCAACATGCACCTGCAGACCCATGAATGGCCCGCTGAACTGACTAACAAAGCAATTTCTGTCTTTCAGATAACGGGTGTTTTCTTTAAGCGTCAGGAAGTCCTTCAGGCTGTGTGTGAAGAAAATGAAAGAGAAATTGAACGACTAATACAAGGCGATCCCCAGATTGTTTTAAATAACTGGCTGGCATATTCAGCTACCATAGGCCAGGTCGTGGATGTGGTTTTACCTAATGAAGTATTTCGAGCAACGGCCTGCGCTCTTAATCAAGATGGTGGGTTGATTGTACAGGATGAATTCGGAGTACAGCGAACAATCTATATGGGGGATATTTCACTCCGACATGTGAATAGGGGGTGCACAGGTGACTAAAGGAATAACAGAAGTGCCAGGGATTCGCATCGGACAGCAGACAGATCTGCTTGGTCTGACAGGCTGTACTGTCGTGCTGGTTCCAAAGGAAGGGGCAGTGGCTGGTGTTGATGTTCGCGGTTCGGCACCGGGCACCCGTGAAACGGATCTCCTCAGGCCAATGAATCTCGTACAGCGGGTTCATGCTGTCGTATTATGTGGCGGAAGTGCTTTCGGTCTGGAAGCAGCCTCCGGCGTTATGGAATATCTGGAAGAAAACCACATCGGTTTCGATACGAGCTGTGCTTGTGTACCGATTGTTCCAGCGGCAGTGTTATATGATCTGGCAGTTGGTGATGCTAATATAAGACCGGATAAGAAGATGGGTTATCGAGCATGTCTGACTGCAACGGCAGAGTATGTTGAGGAAGGAAACTGCGGGGCAGGCACGGGGGCAACAGTTGCAAAATTTTGCGGTATGGAGCATTCTCTAAAAGGAGGTATCGGTACTCACAGCGAAAAAATCGGCAATAACATTATTGTGGGTGCGATTACAGCAGTCAATGCTTTTGGGGATATTTATGACTGGCGCAATGGGCAGGTACTGGCTGCACCAAGAAAAAAAGGCAAGAATGGAATTAGGACAGCAGTAGAGATGATGAAAGAGGGCAAAGATCCAGCTGCTATGTTTGCTGAAAATACGACTTTATCCGTGGTGGCTACCAATGCTCTGCTGTCGAAAGAGGAGGCCAACAAAGTTGCTCAAGTAGCTCACAATGGCATGGCCAAGGCCATTAATCCGGTACATACCATGGCAGATGGGGATATTGTATTTGCATTGTCGACGGGGAATGAACGCGGAGACTTAAATGCCATCGCTGCCGTAGCAGCAGAAGTGGTAGCAGAATCAATACGGCGGGCAGTCCTGGCAGCTGAGTCCGTTGGCAGTATTGCATCAGTACGGGAATTTAGGCGGGATCAACTGGGGCAGGAACTGACGCTTTAGTCCTGACCAAAACAAGTCAGTGAAAAACGTCCGGTATCTGAAATGAACTGGAACGGAGGTGTATGAAGGATAATTGACAGCAAAGAATTCTACTCGGGTTTGAGCCGGGGCTGAATCTCTTTGTGTTTTTAATTTATTCCACAGTGAGGTGCTGACATGATATTTGTAATGGATGTTGGGAACACAAACATAGTCCTTGGGGTATACAAAGAAGATCAGCTGATTGCACATTGGCGACTTTCGACAAACAGGCAGGCAACAGCCGATGAGTATGGCATGACGATCCAAAACCTTTTTTCTTATCACCAGATTGATCCCGGAGAAATTGATGCGGTGATACTCTCTTCGGTTGTACCGCCGCTTATTGACAGCTTAGAAAAAATGACACGCCAATATTTCCACATTGAGCCGGTTGTGGTAGGCCCAGGGATCAGAACGGGAATTAAAATCCTATATGATAATCCAAAGGAAGTAGGAGCGGACAGAATTGTTAATGCTGTGGCTGCTTTCGAAAAATATGGCGGACCCATTATCGTGGTAGACTTCGGCACAGCAACAACTTTCTGCGCCATAAACAGGCAGGGGGATTATCTAGGTGGTGCCATCGTCCCGGGAATTGGGATCTCTATGGAAGCTTTGTTTCAACGGGCAGCAAAACTGCCCAGAATTGAACTGGTAAAGCCTAAAACAGTAATCGGCCGAAATACTGTCTCCAGTATGCAGTCAGGGATCATATTCGGCTATGCAGGACTTGTGGACCGAATGGTGAAACGGATTCAGGAGGAAATGGGTGAAAAAGCGCAAGTGATTGCAACAGGAGGCTTATCGGAACTGATCGGATCAGAAGCAGACACCATCCAGCGGGTGGATCCTTTCTTGACCTTGGAAGGACTTTTGATCTTGTACAAGCGAAATAAAGAAGTCAAAGGATCCCATGATCACTGATCCGTGAACAAAGGCAGGTGTTACTGTGAGAATCAATCGAGAGCGACTCAAGAAGATGATTCTGGATCTGGGAGAGATCGGCAAGGCTCCAGATGGAGGGGTTACGAGGCGTGCGTTTACAAAAGAAGATATTGAAGGGAGACGCTTTGTCGGGGATCTGATGAGAAGCCTGGGTTGCCGCGTCAGAGTGGATCCGGCAGGCAATCTGATCGGCTATTATCCCGGCTCAGAAGAAGGACTGCCCTCAATTGTGGTAGGATCCCACATCGATACAGTCCCCAATGGAGGATTGTTCGATGGCAATATTGGTGTGCTCAGCGGTATTGAATGCCTGCAGACAATGCAGGAGAAGGGCGTTCGATTGAGGCATCCAATGGAGATAATTGCTTTCTCTGCGGAAGAAGGCAGCGCATTGGGCGGAACTTTTGGCAGCAGAGCAATGGCTGGGCAGGTCCAATTGGATGTGCTGACAGAACAGCAAAAACTGATCATGGAGGGCAATCTGCATGCCTTCGGCTTAACACTGGAGAATCTGGAGACGGCAAAGCGCCATCCGAGGACATTGAAGGCTTTTTTGGAAATGCATATTGAACAGGGAGGTCTTCTGGAAGAGAGGAAAGCGCCAATCGGCATTGTATACGGGATCGTAGGGATTTACCGCTATGAGGTGACTGTACTGGGGGAAGCCAATCACTCAGGATCAACACCCATGGATAAGCGTGATGATGCACTCGTTAAAGCGGCCCGGATCATACTGGCTGTTCAGCAATTTGTTATGGAGGAAAGTGCCGATATGGTTGGCACAGTGGGTTCCGTACAGGTAAAACCGAATGCCATCAATGTTATACCGGGTGAAGTAAAACTGAATGTGGAATTCCGCGATATCAATGCCTGGGATCCGATTCTGGTTTATGAACGCTTGCGCCATTTTGCTGATAATCTGGGTGGCATCACTTTCAAAAAAATTGTTGAAAAGGAACCTGTTCGTCTACATCCGGGAATTCAGCAGAAGATCAAGGAAGCATGCAAAAAAGTGGGGGTCGATTTTCATGTCATGCCCAGCGCCGCCGGACATGATGCGGTGGCTATGTCTTATCTGACCCCAACATCCATGATATTTGTGCCCAGCAAAGGTGGCATCAGTCATTCTCCTGATGAATGGACAGACTGGCAGGATGTGGGGCATGGTGCTGATGTGCTTCTTCATGCCATTGTGGCGATCGATCAGGACACTGGTGATTAACGGGATATGATGAAGGAACCAGGTAGCCAATTACTCGCCGAATACAAACAGGTGTAAACAGCTTTTTAGTCGTGGAGAAGTTCGAAAGTACAAACAAAAAGCAGGAGCAGAGGACTGAGGGGAGTGAGTATTGTGTATGATCTAATCATTAAGAATGGCATGATTACAACAGCGAGAGATTCTTACCAGGGGAATATCGCCATTTCCGGGGGGAAAATTTCTGCAATCCTTTCAACCAAGGATGTTCCACCTGCGCACCGTGAAGTTGATGCTGATGGATTACTGGTACTACCCGGACTTATCGATATGCACGTTCATTTTCTGTCCCCATTTATGGGACAGATGGGAGCCGCAGATTTTTTTAGCGGGACTGCAGCCGCTGCTTTCGGCGGTGTAACCACCATTCTCGATTTTACCAACACAGATATCGGTCAAACCATGCTTGATTCTGTCCGGGTAAAAGATGCGGAAGCAAAAGGAAAGGCAGTGATCGATTATTCCTTTCACCCACGGATTGTAGAAGCACCGGAGCGGATCATCCAAGAGATTCGGGAATTGGTCGCCTATGGAGTACCAACATTCAAGATGTTTATGACTTACAGGAAACAGGGAATACAGGCTCATGACGGGATAATGCTTAAAGTACTGGAAGAAGCACGCAAACACCATGCCCTGCCGGGTGTGCATGCAGAAAACAATGATATTGTTGAATCGCTCATTGACGAAGCTGTAGCTTCCGGGCAGACAGATTGGCACGCACATGCACGAACTCGGCCGCCCATCGCAGAAGAGGAAGCAATACAAAGGGCAGTGTATCTGGCACGCAGAACACAGTGCCCTATCTTTGTTTATCATGTTTCAACCCGCGGCGGTGTGGAAGCAATTGCAGCAGCTCAGAAGACTGGGCAGCCGGTTTACGGGGAAACCTGCTCCCATTACTTGAGCCTGACCGATGAATTGCTAAAACGCAAAGATGGCTACAAGTATATCTGCAGTCCGCCATTGAGATCCGAAGACCATGTGCAGGCTATGTGGGACGGATTATCAGAAGGCTCCCTGTCAGTAACGGGATCGGATGACTGCAACTATTCTGCGGCAGCGAAACGTGCCCCCATGGATGTGGATGCCCAGGGTGAAATAATTCCGGAGTTCCATAAGGTTGTCAATGGTCTTACCGGGATGGAAAGCCGGTTCCACGTTATCGTGTCGGAGGGAATCAATAAGGGCCGGCTGACCTGGAATGAGTTTGTGAAAATTACCAGCTACAATGCTGCCCGAATTTTTGGTCTGTATCCTCATAAAGGAGATATTGGCGTCGGATTTGATGCCGACCTTGTTCTCGTGGATCCAGAGCAGGAATCTACACTTACCTACGACAAACTCCATCTGGATACCCAATACAATCCTTGGGAGGGCATGAAAGCAAAAGGATCTGTGATGGCCACATATCTTAGGGGCCAGTTGGTCATTGAGGATGGTAAGCTGGTGGCTGAACCGGGTATCGGACGATTTGTGAAAAGAAAACTCGATCCGGCCCTGTTACGCAGATTCAAGTCGATTTAAGGAAATCGATAATAAGGAGGCAACAAGGTGCGCATTAAAATAATTAACCCCAATACAACCTGGGGTATGACACGATCCATTGAATTGTCAGCAAAAGCCATTGCCCGCAATGACACTGAGATCGTGACCGTGAGTCCGCGGCGCGGACCGGTTTCGATCGAAAGCTACTACGATGAGCAGATTGCGATTATGGGTGTATTAGAAGAAGTGCTGCAGGGAGAAAAAGAAGGGTTTAATGGCTATATCATTGCCTGTTTCGGTGATCCGGGGCTTTTTGCAGCACGTGAAATTACGCGTGTCCCTGTGATCGGCATCGCTGAAGCAGCAATGTTGACCGCCTGCATGCTTGCACCAAAATTCTCTGTTCTGACAGTGCTGGCCAGATCCCAAATGATCACCGAAGAGCTGATTCACAAATACGGATTATGGAATCGCTGTGCATCTTTGCGCTCTACCGGCTTGAGCGTGCTGGACTTTGAACAGGATCCGAAAAGAGGTGCGGAAGCTTTAAAAGAAGCGGGCCGAATAGCCGTTGCAGAAGATGGAGCTGAAGCATTGCTGCTGGGTTGTGCCGGAATGGCGGGGCTGGAAGAAGAAATTGAAGATGAGCTCAAAGTTCCGGTGATCAATGGCGTTGCAGCCGCTGTAAAAATGGTGGAAAGTCTTTTCGACCTAGGAAAGAAAACGAGTAAAATAAAAACATTTGCATGGCCGGAGAAGAAAGAAATTACTGGCTACAACAGCTTGTGGCAGTTTAATAAAGATTCTGAGGATTAACCATGGAGTTGGAATGGCTGGCAGGCAGTTATGCTGGATGTCAATGCCCGCCGGAAGAAACTGAAGCGGCATGGCTGAACCGGTCTGGCTTTTGGTCTGTAACAAAGACAGAAGAGGAGCTGTCAATCGTATGCCTGGATAAGAATATTCCTGACCAAATCAGAAAAGAAGCAGGCTGGAAGCTGCTGCGTGTTGCAGGGCATCTGGGTTTTTCTCTCGTCAGTATCCTCTCTTCTATTCTAGATCCTCTGGCAAAAACAGGAATCAGTGTGTATACCCTCTCGACATTCAGTACAGACTATATTATGATAAAAATTGATGGGGCAGCGCTAGCGCAGACAGTACTCGAAGAATCAGGATTCAAATTTAGGGGTGATAATTAATGATTCAAAAAATCGAGCTTTTACCGGGGATTTTCGAGATTCAGACTGAGTTTAGGGGGAATCGTTTTCGCGCATTTTTATTGGAAACATCGCATGGGTATGTTCTGATTGACACCTGTATGGAGGACGACACAAAAGAATTCCTTAGTGTAATCATGCCCCTTAACATTGCAATGATTATTCTTACTCATCATCATCGCGATCATACTGGTGCATTGCCTGGGATTGTTGCAAAGATGCCAGAAGTTACCATTGCAGCTCACAGTCTGGAAATCGATAAGATTCCGGTGCCTGTTACCCAAACGCTTGAGCATGGTGACCTAGTCGCAGGCATACTGCGTGTAATCCATGTACCGGGGCATTCAGCAGGCAACATTGCACTGTACTATGAGAAGGAAAGAATCTTGTTCACAGGTGACAGTGTCTTCGGAGCAGGGGGGTATCGGGGAGTGTTATCAAGTCCGCCGCGAGTGTATTCAGAAGATGTGATAAAGGCCAGAGACAGCATCGAAAGACTTCTGTCGTACCCCTTTGAAAAAGCTTTTCTTTCCCATGGTGACCATCTGCTGGTAAACGCACAAGAGCAGATCCGCGCTCTATTGTATAAAGCGCCTCCAGAGGAATAAGCGATTCTGCGAGGGGACGAGTAAATAGTACAAAAGATTTCCTGCACTGGAAATCTTTTTTTATGGACATTAAAATGGCAGTCCCGATCGACCATAGCCAATCGGGACGCTTGTCCTGAAATCTCATTTGAAACTTATCCAGGTGTTTTCCCTATGATATAATATACTAGCAGTCAAAAGAGACAATCTTTGCTGACACACCATCGAGACTGTTCAATTCAGTAGCTAGGGATTCAGCTGCTGCGCCTTGGTCATCAGCACACAAATGCAGGACAATAATCCCGTCTTCACCACAAAAATCTTTACGAGCTTCATGGAAGCCGATCCGAGTTTTAATATGGCACCCATATTCGGTCAGCAACTTCTGAACAGCAACAGCATGAAGGGTTCTTTGGTCAACACGGATAGCCATCAGTTTGCAGTCCATTTTCATACCCCCTTTGTGTGGTTACATAAATGTTCGATTAATATAAAGAAAATCCTCTACTCTCACAATGATAAATGGGAGGTGACATGATGATCGCACAGAGTGAATTAAAAGACGAGGTATTAGGGTTTCTCAAAGAACGAGGTGCTGATTTAATTGGATTTGCACCTGTCAATCGGTGGGATGAGTTGAATGAGGTGCATCCAGATTTTCGCCCAGGCCGTCTGTTCCCTCAAGGCAAGACAGTCATCGTTTTTGGAATGGGGATGCCTCTCCCTGTAGTTGAAACCACTCCTTCTGCTATGCATATGGAACTCTACAACACCGTAAACCGGGTCCTGGATGATTTGGCGTATCAACTTTCCCGGCATTTATGCAGAAAAGGAATCGCCTCCTATTCGTTTCCCAGAGATGGGTATGGCAATATCCGCATTATTAAAGATAAACCGCGTGCTGCATTTTCCCATGTCTATGCAGCAAAATATGCGGGGCTAGGTACCATCGGCATGAACAATGTCATCCTCACATCTGAATATGGACCTCGGATTCGCTGGGTTTCTGTTTTTGCTGACGCTGTAATTGAAGGTGATCCCATCATGGAAAAAGAACTCTGCATTCGCTGCCGCGCATGTGCGCAGTGTTGCCCGGTGAATGCGATATTGCCCAGGGATGACAGATACAAACCAGATTTTAACTCACTGGCTTGTGCTCAGCGAGCAGAAGATCTGACACGCAGACGCTGCTACCCTTGTGGGATTTGTATCAAAGTCTGCCCTGTTGGCAATGATAGAAAGCTTTTCAACGGAGAAAAGAAGACCGGTCTGTATTTGGCGGAGAAAGACAATTTAGAAACGTATGCCCATTCTCCGGAAAGCCAGGTATGGAATCATTACCGCCAATGGGGCAGTTGGTCAGAGGAGGAAATAAGAAAGCATGAAAAAAATTGAGTTCAATGAGTATTTATCTCAAGTAAAAGCGATCAGCAGCAGTGATATGCAACGCGATGAGAAAATTGAACGGGTAAAAGAATGCAAAGAAATGCTGATGAACCAGCCGGATTTGCTCATTGAAGTGTTGGCTGAGGCAGCTAGAAAGGAAGAGCCGGAGTCTTTTTTACCGCCGGATATTAACGGCTTTAGCCTCTACCGCGATCCGGATAAAGATTTCTCTATGCACTGTTTTATCTGGGCGCCCCATGTACCATACCCGATCCATGACCATGGTTCTTGGGGAATTGTCGGATTGTATCGCGGCCAGATTGAAGAGACAAAATGGCTTTGGCAGGGAGAAGAGGATCATGCAGTAATGCTTGATTCTCAGGAACCAAAGAATTATGGGCAGGGGCAGGTTTTCCATGTACTGCCTTTGGAGGAAGGACCACATAGCATGAGAGCCATCGATGACAAGACCGCGATCAGCATCCATACTTACGGTAAGCCGGTAAGGAAGAGCATGTTGCGCCTGTTCCATCCTTCCTTCGATCATCCGGGAAAATTCTCATACTATTACACCTACCCGCTCTATGTATACCGAAAGATGCTGGCTTTGGACGCGATTGAGGCTGTAAACAGCACCGCGGGAGAAGAAATTACAGCAGAAATCATCCGGTCATCGGAAAACAAGGTGCTGGTCGGAGCGCTGAGAAATCGAATTGAGATGAAGTAAAAACTTGTCTATGGAGGAGGATGCATTGTATGTTGTTGCCAATTCATAACCCTCGTCAAGGGAAAATGCGTGTTGTAGGGTTTGCGTCTGGATCAGGGAATACCTTATGGAAAGTATTGGAGCTACAGAAAGAATTGGAGAAATCCCCCGAAGGTTCACCCTTTGAAGTGGTGGGTGTTTTCTCTGATAATCCGCAGTCCAAGGCGATTGAGACAGCAGAAAAATATGGGTTTCCCCATGTGAGCCTGAATCTGCGTCAGTATCATAAAGATCGCAATGCCCCACTGAAAGATCGAACTGTACGCGCGATGTTTGATGCGGAAGTATTAAAATTGATTGAACCATTCCAACCTGATCTGATTTTGTTGGCAGGTTATGTTTGGGCAACGACAGATGCCGTGGTTGACACTTACAGAGTTGTGAATGTGCATCCAGCGGACTTGTCTGTAGAAAAAGACGGTCATCGTCTTTATGCCGGAGCCCACGGCATTCGCGATGCTTTGGATGCCGATGCCGATACTCTGCACTCGTCATCCCACATTGCTACCAAGAAACTGGATGGCGGACCTTTGCTGATGATTTCGCCACCAGTGCCCGTTGACAAAGCCCTCGGATTAAAAGGGGACGAAGGAGAACGCCATTATCTTAGCGCAGTAAATCGACAATCTCGGGCTATTGCTGCCAGAACAATTTGGGAAATTGCTCGCGGTGCTTTTCAGGAAGACGAGCAAGGCAATGTATACTACAAAAATGAACCTGCGCCACATGGGGTAAGGCTCGCCAGCTGGGATAATAACATTCCTTTGTATATGCGGCCAATGGATGCTTTTGTGAAACCGCGCAGTGTGGCTGTCATCGGAGCATCGGCCAAAGGAGGAATCGGCCATGCAATCGTGCGCAATCTCGCAGCGGGAGGCTTTACAGGGCAGGTATTTGCAGTCAATCGACGGGGAGAAAATGTGATGGACGTCCCCGGATACACTACGGTTCTGGATATTGCTGAACCAGTAGATATGGCTGTTCTGGCTGTTCCTTCTTCTGCAGTGATCCAGGCTGCCAGTGAATGTGGTGAAAAAGGGGTCAAGGCGCTGGTGTGCATTTCTGCAGGATTCAAAGAAGTTGGCAGTGAAGGGCTTGCCAGAGAAAAAGAGCTTCTGGCGGTTGTGAATCATTATAATATGCGCCTTCTGGGCCCAAACTGCATGGGTATCGCAAACACAGATCCTGAGGTGTCTCTGTTTGCGAACATCCTCCAGTCAGCCCCGCCACGAGGCGGTATTGGCTTTGTGACACAAAGCGGAGCATTGGGGGCTGCGATGGTTGATTATGCAGAATCGATGGGGCTCGGGTTTTCCATTATTGCATCCCTTGGCAATCAGGCGGATATTACCAGCAATGATCTGCTGCCTTTGCTGATCGACGATGAACAGACAAAGGTGGTGCTCTTATACCTGGAAGCGATTACAGAACCAGCGCGTTTTTGTGATCTGATTCGCCAGGCGGTTCGGAAAAAACCTGTCGTTGTTATAAAAGCAGGGCGGACGGCAGCTGGGGCACAGGCTGCCAGTTCGCATACGGGCAGTTTGGCTGGAAATGACCAAGTAGCCGATGCACTTCTAGCTCAAGCAGGCGCAATACGGGTAAAGACTTTAAGTGAAGCTTTCACCCTGGCGGCAGCCTTGAGTGTAATGCCTAAAGTGAAGGGAAATCGTGTAGGGGTTGTCACCAACGCTGGTGGCCCCGGTATTCTAGTGGCTGATATGCTCCATGACCATGGCTTTGAGCTCCCCCTGTTGCCAGTTGGAACCCGAGAAGCCCTGGGGCAGGAACTTTTACCTGAAGCATCCACTGGCAATCCCGTGGATCTGGTAGCACCGGCACCGCCTGAACACTATGCTTTGGCTGTTAAAGCCATGGCAGACAGTGGTCTCTATGATGCTTTACTGTTGATCTGTGTTCCGCCGGCAACCATCGATACGGGCAAGGTCGCAGAAGCTGTGCAGACAGAACTGAAGAATATCCAAATTCCAGTTCTTAGTTCATTTTTCGGGCCGACCTTAGGCAGTGGTGGACGGCGTGTGATGATTGAAGGCAGCATTCCATCGTTTGGTTTTCCGGAAGAAACTGTCATTACCCTGGCACAGATGCGCGATCATCCTGTTGCAGCAGCGGTAGATGCAGGGAGCAAACCGAACAAACTAAACCCTAACCTTAGGCTTTCCATTGCAGACTATGAACGAGGCAGCTATCTTCCGAATCCGATTTCTAGGGATTTTCTGACTGCTTATGGATTTGAATTTGCCCATACAGTTATGCTAAAGCCTGGTGAGGAGCAGATAGAGCGGGTACAGTCATACCCGGTTGTACTGAAAATTGTACATCCGGATATCACCCACAAGACCGATGTGGGCGGAGTCGTAATGAATATTCAATCTCAGCAGGAACTGGAGAAGGCTGTGGCGGCAATGCTAGAGCGCTTCCCAGGTTCAGAAGGCGTAGAAGTTCAGGAACAGATCCCTGCGGGTCAGGAGGTCATCATCGGAGCCGTCAGAGATGGTTCGCTGGGGCATGGCATCATGATCGGTTTTGGCGGAACAGCAGTAGAAGTATATCAAGACATAACCTTCGGCTACGCACCGGTTAGTCATGAACAGGCAATGGAGATGATCCGCCGGTTGTGCGGCTATCCGATCCTCAAAGGTTTCAGAGGTGCTAAGGGAATTAACCTGGAAAAACTGGCGGACCTGATTGCCCGCGTTGGCTGGCTTGTAATGGATATGCCGCAAATCTCAGAAATGGATTTGAATCCACTCATTTATGATTCCAACAAAGATCGATTTGTAGTTGTTGACTGCAGAATACGGCTTTAAAGGAATCCATGCAGGGAAAATTTTGCATTGCACGAATTATTACCATACCTGAGATTAAGAGAGGAGCGATGAATTTGACAGCTGGTAAGAAGACCATGATAAAAGGTGGCTGGATCATTGCATTTAACGGAAAAGAACATGCCTTGCTTCGGGATGGAGTGATTGTTGTTGAAGGCAACACGGTAATCCATGTGGGTAAAGACTATTCCCAACCCGTAGACAAAGTAATTGATGCTTCTTCATATGTAATATCACCTGGATTTATCAGTGTGCATGCGCATATGATGAACAGCCCGCTCAATAAAAGTTTCTTTGAGGACACAGGAAGTCGCCAGTTTGGAATGAGTGCTCTTTATGATTATGGTGCCGTGGACAGTGCAGCAACGGAAGATGACTTCAGATTGTGCGGCGAATTCTCCGCCGCCGAGATGATGAAGACCGGTACGACAACTGTAGTTGAACTCAATCGTCAGAATGCTGAGATAGCACATCAGATCATAGGGGACAGCGGTATGCGAGGCTATGTGGTGCCCGCCTTTAAGTCAGGGGCCTGGTATACTCCAGACGGTAAGAAAGTCCATTACAAATGGAATGAAGAAGCCGGTATGAAGGGGCTGGAATATGCTGTAGATTTTATCGGGAAAGTGAAGAACACATATGATGGCAGAATTGATTCAATGTTGAGCCCCTACCAGATTGATACCTGTACGCCTGAACTTTTTGCTGCGGCCAAAGAACAGGCAGAAAAGCTTGGCGTAAGGCTTCAGGTGCATGCTGCACAGTCACTGGTAGAGTTTCGTGAAATTATGGAACGCTATGGCATGACGCCCATTGAATGGCTGCATGATTTGGGAATTCTCAACGGTAATCTGATCATTGGCCACTGTATATTCATCAGTGGACACAGTTCGGTAGCGTATCCCGGTGATCGTGATTTAGAGCTTCTGGCAGAGTCGAAAGCCTATGTTGCCCACTGTCCTTGGGTGTTTGCCCGGCGCTCAATCATTCTTGAATCACTATCCAGATATCTTAAACTCGGCATTCCTGTAGCCATGGGCACGGATACATTCCCACAGGATCTTATCAATGAAATGCGCATTGCAGCCGTAGCTTCAAAAATCTATGATCAGGATACTGTCACTGCCACAGCCCGTCAAGTTTTTGATGCTGCTACCCTAACGGGTGCCAAAGCATTAAACCGTGATGATCTCGGGAAAATCGCCAAAGGGGCAAAAGCAGACATGGTATTCTTCAAAGCAGACACACTGCGGATGTCGCCCTTGCGCGATCCGATCAAGAACATTGTGTACAATGCAAGCGGTGAAGATGTGGATAAAGTGATGGTTGATGGTAAGTTTGTTGTAGAGAATGGCAAAGCAGTAAATCTGGACGAAGAAAGAATTGTATCCCAATTCCAGAAGGCGCTGGATCGGCTCTGGCCGCAAGCAGAAAAATATGATAGAGCAGGGAGAAGCATGGAAGACCTCTCACCCATGTCGATTCCGGAATGGCAAGAGTAAATGAATAGGAGAGCCTGAGGTGTTGATCTAAATTTGGGCTCCCGATTTAAATCTGCTGGACATAGAAAATTTGAAAGGAGACTGACCGATGATCGCAAAAGTTAATCAGGAAGAATGTATTGGCTGCGGCGCATGTGCCGGAACCTGTCCAGAAGTTTTCCGCCTGGGCGATTCAGGGAAGAGTGAAGTCTATGTGGATGAAATCAAGAGTGAATGGGAAGATGCTGTGAGAGCTGCAGCTGACGGATGTCCCATGGGTGCGATCTCCATCGAATAATGACTGATTCAAGGCTCCTGCCCTCTGGCAGGAGCTTTTTTTCAGTGGTTATGCTAAAATAGGGACAACTGACTGGAGAGGGGATCCCCGATGAAGATTGGTGATGTATATCTAAGTAATCCGTTAATTATGGCGCCGCTGGCGGGTGTCACAGACCTGCCGTTTCGGAAGATCATTAAAGATCATGGCGCTGCGCTGGTTTACACAGAGATGGTCAGTGCCCAAGGGCTAATTCATAATAATCAGCAAACCCACCGGATTCTCGATATTGACCAGAAAGAAAAACCCGTAAGCGTCCAGATTTTCGGGAAAGAACCTGAAATCCTTGTTGAGGCCGCTCACATGGCAGTCGAGCGAGGTGCAGCCATTATCGATGTAAATATGGGCTGTCCTGTACCAAAAATTGCCAGAAACAAAGAGGGGTGCCATCTGATGCTGAATCCAGATCTGGTTGGCATCATAATCAGAAATCTGACAGATGCACTGACAGTGCCAGTTACCGTAAAAATTCGGAAAGGATGGGATCATGGACGGATTAATGCAGTACAGATTGCCCAAATTGCAGAGCAGGCAGGCGCTTCTGCAATTGCTGTACATGGTCGGACAAGGGATCAGTTTTACAGTGGAAAATCCGATTGGGATATCATCACAAGAGTGAAGGAAGCGATATCAATACCAGTAATTGGTAACGGTGATATTTTAGAACCGGAGGACACTCTAAAAATGATGGAACAGACTGGCTGCGACGGTGTGATGATTGGGCGAGCGGCTATGGGTAATCCCTGGATTTTTTCCCGAGCACGGACATACCTGGAAACTGGCAGAATCCCGCCTGCTCCGTCAATCCCGGGGCGAATAGCCACAGCAGTCTTGCATTTGCACAGTCTGGTCAACTATAAGGGAGAGATCACCGGTGTTAAGGAAATGAGAAAACATGCATCCTGGTACATTCGTGGAATGCGGGGCGCTGCAGAACTGAGGGTAAAAATTAACCATGCCAGTACACTGCTTGAAATGGAGAGTATACTGGTGGCATTTGGAGAAGAACTTACCAGGGTGAGTCGCTCAGGTTGGCACATAGGTTAGTTTTAAACTAGATTCATACATGTAAAATGGGACTTTATTTGTCTCATTTTTTTGTTGCTTTCTTGAAGTAGGACTGGTAGAATTATTTTGGACACAAAAATGTGCACAAAGCCGGGAGGTGGGGATAATGGATTTTGTGCGTATTGGCGATAAGATCATCAGCAGAAACAAAGTGATTAATGTAGTTGACAAAATATTTGCCTTACGGAGCCGGGGCTGGTCTCAACAGGAGATCGCAAATGAATTGGGTACTGACAGGAGCTTTGTATCACGCCTGGAAACATTGGCTGAAGTCCGGCGTGGTAAGCGAATCGCGCTGGTTGGATTCCCGATCGCCAACAAGGATGAAATAGAGCAGATTGCAAAAAATGAAGGGGTTGAATTTACCCTGCTTCTGACAGAAAAGGAGCGGTGGGGTTTTGTACAAGAGAAAAGCGGTCTAGAAGTATTTGATGAGATCATGCGGATCCTGTCCGAAATCCGCGGTTTTGATGTTGTCATCATAATGGCTTCCAATAAACGTGTAGCTTTGGTCGAAGGGCTGCTGGATAAAGAAGTGATTCGTGTCGAAATTGGGCATTCCCCTCTTGGCAGTGATGTTCATGTGGATCCTGATAAGATTATTGAAATCATCAGGACTGTAAAAAAGTGACGAGGCTTTCGAGGAGGTTCTTTCCATGAAAAAAGTCATTAGTGTCAGCCTAGGCTCCTCAAAGAGGAACAGTGTTGCTGAGCTGGAAATCCTGGGTCAGATGGTCCGGATTGAAAGAATCGGTACTGATGGAGATCAGGCCAAAGCAATTAAACTTATTGAAGAATTAGACGGACATGTAGATGCTTTCGGAATGGGCGGGATTGATTTATATGTTTGGGCAGGTAAAAAGAGATACATTCTCCGGGATGCTGTACCCATAGCCCGAGCAGCGAAAAAAACACCCATTGTGGATGGCAGCGGATTGAAGAATACCCTGGAAAGAAGGGTCGTTCGCTATCTTCAAGAAGAGAACATCATTGATCTTAAAGGGAAAAAAGTACTGATGGTATGTGGAGTCGATCGTTTCGGCATGGCTGAAGCCTTATCTGAGGCGGGTTGCCAGATGACTTTTGGCGATCTTATCTTCGTCGTTGGGTGCCCGGTCCCTTTGCACTCGTTAAAAACGTTGCATATGACAGCCGCTGTGCTGGGGCCGATTATCAGCAAGCTACCTTTTAGAATGCTTTACCCAACAGGCGAAAAGCAGGAGAAAGTTCAGCCAAAGCATTCCCGCTATTATCATGAGAATGAAATCATTGCCGGTGATTTTCATTTCATCCGACGCTATATGCCCATGGATATGAAGGATAAGATTATCATTACCAATACCGTTACCAAGGATGATGTGGAAGAGCTTAGGAAACGTGGCGTAAAGACACTCATTACAACCACCCCAGAACTTAATGGCCGCTCATTCGGAACCAATGTAATGGAAGCAGTACTAGTCTCTCTGGCGGATAAACCCGCCAAAGACCTGTCAGCCGAGGACTATACCGACCTTCTGGATCGGATTGGGTTTACGCCGAGAATCGAAGATTTGAATTAGTTTAGAGAGGAGCTTCATATGGAAAAATATGCATTTATCCTTCACCCAATTACTGTTCGCGATATTGCACGGAAGTTTGGCTTTGCCAAGAGATTGCCTGATCATATTCTTGAAAGTCTGTTTAAGATGGTCCCACCGTTGAAGGTTTCTCACATTACCGGTTTGAAATCTGACTTCAATGAAGCCGAAGGCTGGTTTGTTGCAGTGCCCCTTACACCAAAACAAATGACCAGTTTGCCGCTACAGTTTGTCCTGAATCGTATTATTCAAGCAGGAAAAATTGCTGAAAAACAGGGAGCGAAGATTGTGGGCCTGGGTGCCTTCACATCGGTTGTTGGTGATGCAGGCATCACAGTGGCCAAGCATTTGAATATTGCAGTAACCACCGGGAATAGCTATACGGTTGCCACAGCCCTGCAGGGCACTGAAAAAGCCGCTGCACTCATGGATATTGATATGGATCAGGCTCATGTGGTTGTTTTGGGGGCAACCGGCGCGATCGGCAGTGTCTGCTCACAGATACTTGCCAGGGATGGCAGGCATTTAACCCTTGTGGCACGCGATGAATCTCGCCTAGAAGGCTTGGCACAAAAACTTGTTACAGAGTACGATGCGGCAGTTAATGTTTCCACCGATGTCAAGGGATCGGTGCAAAAAGCCGATGTGATTGTCGCAGTCAGCAGTGCTGTTGATACCCTGATTGACGGGGATGACTTAAAACCCGGGGCAATCGTCTGCGATGTTGCTCGGCCTCGCAGTGTCTCAAAAGCAGTCAGTGAAACCCGCAATGATGTGCTGGTGATCGAAGGTGGAGTCGTTGAACCACCAGGAGATATTGAATTCAACTTCAATTTCGGCTTCCCGCCGAAAAATGCATATGCCTGTATGTCAGAGACCATGATTCTGGCACTGGAAAGACGGTATGAGAATTTTTCGCTGGGCAGAGAAATGACTGTTGCGCAAATCGAAGAGATCTCAGCTTTGGCAGACAAACACGGTTTCAAACTGGCAGGATTTCGAAGTTTTGAGAAGGCATTGATGCCAGAAGATATTGAGAATATCAAGAAAAATGCTCAAAAGCGCAGGATGGATATCCAAGGTAAAAACCGATAGAACGGCCAAAGGGGGAGTGCTAGGCAGCTCCCCCTTACTTATTTAAATTGATAAATCGTTACGCCAACCAGCGATCCCCGACAAAAATCCTAATTTTAAAGGAGTATATGGATTTATATAGAATAAGGAAGCTGACTGCAATGACGGACGGGAAAAATGCAACAAGAACCGGAAAGCAGAGAGTTGGTGGCCAGATATTGACAAAATTGTCTGTAGAGTCTTATAATTGTATCGATAATTGCATCGGTTAGCTTAGGGAAATAGATATCAGTGGAATTCTGATATGCTGTTTTCGTTTTTTCTTTATGAGCGAACCTGGAATCGTGAACCCGCACAGAAATGCGGTTATTTTTTCTATCATGCCGACAAACTTATGCACAGGCAAAGGAGAGCGAAGAAAATGGCGGACAAAGAAGTTATCCTGACAGCCGGCGGGCTGTTCAAACTGGAATCCGAACTAGAACATTTAAAAACTGTTAAACGGCGCGAGGTTGCAGAAAGAATCAAACAGGCACGAGAATTTGGCGATATCAGTGAAAACTCGGAATACGAAGATGCGAAGAATGAACAGGCTTTTATCGAAGGACGAATTCTGACCCTGGAAAAGATGCTTCGCGGAGCCCGTTTGATCGATGACAGTGACGTCAGCACGACCCAAGTGAATGTGGGCAGCAAAGTTACGTTGAAAGATGTAGAATCGGGCGATATCTTTCAATATCTGATTGTTGGTTCTGCTGAAGCCAATCCGAAGGAAAGCAAAATTTCCAACGAATCCCCTGTGGGCAAGGCACTTTTAGGTCTGGCTCCGGGCAGTACAGTAGAAGTGAATGTACCGGCAGGGTTAATGAAGTATGAAATACTGGCAATTGCCCGATGAATAAATGTTAAACTGGAGGGCTTACGATGACCGATGAAAACAACAGTCAGGAGATTCATGAGCTAGTCGCACTGCGGATGGCCAAAGGGCAGGAACTGCGGGAAAAGGGTATAGACCCCTACGGCAATAAATTCATCAGGAATGCTCATGCAGCGGATATCCTGGCACGTTTTGAAGAATATGAGAATACAACTGTGCGGATCGCCGGGCGTTTGATGAGCCGGCGAGAACACGGCAAGGCGGCTTTTGCGGATCTACAGGATATGAGCGGAAAGATTCAGCTTTATTTCCGGAAAGATGACATCGGTGAAGAAGCATTTGATGACTATATGCGGCTGATTGACACCGGAGATATTATTGGTGTGGAAGGTAATGTTTTTCGCACCCGCCGGGGAGAGATCTCCGTGGCAGTGAAAGAATATACGATGCTGACAAAAACGATTCGGCCGCTGCCTGAAAAATGGCATGGATTAAAGGATGTGGATCTGCGATATCGGCAAAGGTATCTGGATCTGATTGTTAATCCGGAAGTACGGGATACCTTCATCAAGCGAACGCGAATCATTCAGGCGATCCGACAGTTCATGGACCAGAATAATTTCCTTGAAGTTGAAACACCGATGATGCATCCCATCGCAGGGGGGGCTACTGCAAGGCCATTTGTTACCCATCATAATGCACTCGACATGAAGATGTATTTACGCATCGCACCTGAGCTCTATCTGAAAAGACTGACTGTCGGTGGTTTGGAAAAAGTCTATGAAATCAATCGAAACTTTCGCAATGAGGGCATTTCAACCAAACATAACCCGGAATTTACAATGATGGAACTGTACCAGGCTTATGCAGATTACGATGATATGATGAGATTAGCAGAGGAAATCATCCATTATGCTGCACAAAAAGTGTTGGGGACCAGCAAAGTGACCTATCAAGGGCAGGAGATTGACCTTACTCCGCCATATGATCGGATTACAATGCTGGATGCGGTAAAAAAGTATACCGGGGTCGATTTCTTCACCATTGATGATGATGAACAAGCGAGAAAAGTTGGCCGGGATCTGAAAATCCATGTATCTCCGAAGATGACTCGCTCTCAGGTTCTAGATGAGATCTGGAGTGAATTTGTTGAGAAGAATCTTGTCCAGCCAACATTCGTTCTCGATTATCCCACAGAGATATCACCTTTGGCCAAAATGAAGAAAGATGATCCGCGGTTAACCTACCGATTTGAGTTATTCATCTATGGTCGGGAGATGGCCAATGCGTTCTCAGAGCTTAATGATCCGGTGGATCAGAGGAACCGTTTTATGCAGCAGATGGCAGAACGGGAAAAAGGTGATGAAGAAGCGCACCAGATGGATGAAGATTATGTAACGGCTCTGGAGTATGGTCTTCCTCCGACTGGCGGCATGGGGATCGGCATTGACCGGCTGGTGATGCTGCTGACGGATTCTGCTTCGATTCGAGATGTCATTCTGTTTCCACAGATGCGGCCCAAAGAATAACTGCGAAACGATACGGCATTTTCAGGGGGAGGGTGAATGAACCCTCTCCTTTTCAGTTAGATCAGGACGATGAATCCCGCATCCTGCACATCAAGTGCTCTTCTCTGGAATCGGGTTATCTAAAGCGCTGGACTGGGGAAAACGACTGCTTAATCTTAAATTCATGTTTGACAAGCCTTTTTGATTATGATACTATAATAAAGCATCTCAAGTGAGGGAAGGTATTGCATCATCTCTTTTTGAGAGCATTCTGGTCCTTGACAACTGAACAGTGCGAAAAGGCAAGAACAAGCAAAAAGAAGA